>JAPLOW010000043.1 GCA_026400555.1 Hyphomicrobiales bacterium | reverse complement strand
TGGCGCTGGTCGATCGACTTCGGCCCGAGCTGGGCCTCGGTCGCCTTCATGATCTTGAGGCCAAGATCAAGCGCGATCTCGTCATTGAGCGAGAGCGGGCCGACCGGCATGCCGGCCTGCTTGCCCGCCGCTTCGATCATGGCTGGCGGCACGCCTTCGAGCAGCATCTCGTAGCCTTCGGCGATGTAGCCGAGCACACAGCGGTTGGCGAAGAAGCCGCGCGCGTCGTTGACCACGATCGGCGTCTTCTTGATGGCGCGGACATAGTCGATCGCCATGGCGAGCGCGACATCGCCGGTCTTCTTGCCCATGATAATCTCGACCAGCATCATCTTCTCGACCGGCGAGAAGAAATGGATGCCGATGAACCTGTCGGCTGCCTTGGAAGACTTTGCGAGGCCGGTGATCGGCAGCGTCGAGGTGTTCGAGGCAAAGATCGTACCCGGCTTGATGTGGCTTTCGATCTTGCGGATGACCTCGTCCTTGACCTTGGGGTCTTCGAACACGGCCTCGATGATCAGGTCGCAGGCGCTGAGCGCGCTATAGTCTGCGGTCGGCGTGATGCGTTCCAGCAGCGCCTCGCGGTCGGCCGTCTTGGCACGCCCCTTCATGATCTGGTCGGTCATCAGCTTGTGCGAGTAGGCCTTGCCCTTGTCGGCAGCTTCCTGGTCGCGGTCGACGAGGATGACGTTCATGCCCGCATTGGCCGTGACATAAGCCACGCCCGCGCCCATGAAGCCGGCGCCGACCACACCCACTGTCTTGATCGCGGTGGCCGGCTCGGCCTTCGGGCGGCGCGCGCCCTTGTTGAGGTCCTGCATCGACATGAACAGCGTGCGGATCATCATCGCAGCTTCGGTCGAGCGCAGAATCTTGGCGAAGTAGCGGCTTTCGATCCTGAGGCCGAGATCCATCGGCACCTGAAGGCCTTCATAGACCGCCGACAGGATCGCCTGAGCGGCGGGATAGTTGCCTTGCGTCTCGCGGCGATAGATCGCGTTGGCAGGCGGCCAGATCTGCATGCCGGCGGCCGAATGCACCTTGTTGGAGGGCAACTTGAAGCCCTTGTCATCCCAGGGCGCGACGGCGGAGCCGCCAGCCTTGATCCAGTCCTTGGCCGTCTCAACAACCGCGTCCTTGGCCACGACCTGATGCACGAGGCCCATGGAGCGGGCCGGAAGCGGCTTGATCTGCTCACCCTTGAACAGCATCTGCAGCGCGTCGCCGGTCTGCATCAGGCGGGCGACACGCTGGGTGCCGCCGGCGCCGGGGAACAGGCCGACCTTGACCTCCGGCAGCCCGACACGGGTCTTCGCGTCGTCGGAAATCACGCGGTGATGACAAGCCAGAACCAACTCGAACGCGCCGCCGAGGCAGACGCCGTTCACAGCGGCCGCGAAGGGCTTGCCGCAGGTTTCGAGTGCGCGGAACAGCAAGGAAAGCTTGCGGCTTTCCTCGAAGAAGTAGCTCATGGCTGCTTCTTCACCCTTGGTCTTCACCAGCTTGGCATATTCCATCCCAAGGCCTTGCAGCATGGTCAGGTCGGCGCCGCCAGAAAACTGGTCCTTGCCGGAGGTGATGACGCAGCCCTTGATGGCTTCGTCAGACGCAACCTTGTCGATGATGGCCTTCAGTTCCGCCATCACCTCGGGCGTAATCACGTTCATCGAACGGTCGGGCATGTCCCAGGTGGCCAGGGCGATGCCGTCAGCGTCGGTTTCGAAGCGGAAATTGATGAGTTTCATGGTCTTGGCTCCCGCACTCAAACGCGTTCAATGATGGTGGCGACGCCCATGCCGGCAGCGACGCAGAGCGTGATCAGCGCGGTCTGCTTGCCCGTGCGCTCCAACTCGTCGAGCACCGTGCCGAGGATCATCGCGCCGGTGGCGCCAAGCGGGTGGCCCATGGCGATCGCGCCGCCATTGACGTTGAGCCGTGCGGGATCGAGATCGAAGGCCTGCTGGTATCGCAGCACAACCGAGGCGAAGGCCTCGTTCAGCTCGAACAGGTCGATATCCTTGAGCGTCATCTTGGCCTTTTTCAGGACCAGTTCGGTCACATCGACCGGGCCGGTGAGCATCAGCGCCAGATCCGATCCGACCGTGGCATAGGCGCGAATGCGGGCGCGCGGGGCCTTGCCCATGGCCTTGCCGGCCTTCTTCGAGCCGACCAGCACGGCAGCTGCGCCATCGACGATGCCCGACGAATTGCCGGCATGGTGGACGTGGTTGACGAACTCGACATCCGGGTGGGCATAAGTCGCGACCGCATCGAAGCCGCCCTGCTCGCCCATCATGGCGAAGGCGGCCTTGAGCGAGGCAAGACCCTGCATGTCGGCGCTGGGGCGGATGGTCTCGTCACGACCCAGGATCGTCAGGCCGTTGACGTCCTTCACGGGGATGACGGAGTTGCCGAAATAACCCTTCTCCCACGCGGCATGCGCGCGCTTGTGCGACTGAACGGCGTAGGCGTCGACATCATCGCGGCTGAAGCCGAACTTGGTCGCGATCAGGTCGGCGGCCACGCCCTGCGGCATGAAGTAGGTATCGATGGCGACGGAGGGATCGACCGCAATGCCGAAGCCCGAGGCGCCCATGCCGACGCGGCTCATGCTTTCGACACCGCCTCCGATGGCGAGTTCCTTGTTGCCGCTCATCACCTGCGCGGCAGCAAGATTCACCGCATCAAGGCCCGAGGCGCAGAAGCGGTTGATCTGGATGCCGGGAACCGACTGGCCGTAACCCGCCTTGAGCGCCACGGTGCGGGCAATGTCCGCGCCAGCTTCACCGACCGGATCGACGCAACCCAAGACGACGTCTTCCACCAGCGACACGTCAAGCTCGTTGCGCGCCTTGATCGCCTTCAGCGTCTGGGTGCCAAGCTCGATGGCGGTGACTTCATGCAAAGACCCATCGGCCTTGCCCTTGCCGCGCGGCGTGCGCACGTGATCGTAAATGTAGGCTTCAGCCATTGTGGGGTTCCTCCGAACTGTTTTCGTCTCGGATGTTATTCCCGGCCGGAGCGCCGAGGCGCGCAGGGGAAGGGAATCCAACCGGTTGCCAGTGCCTGGTGGATCCCCTTCCCGACGCCTGGGGCGTGGCCGGGGATGACACCCTGTGTCATTCTCAGCCTAGAACTGCTCCGCCGTGAACGCCATCGTCATGTCCGCCCCGGTCTGGATGCGAGCAACGTGGGCGGCGACTTCCGGCATGGCGCGTTCCATGAAGAAGCGGGCGGTGACCAGCTTGGCGTTCATGCGCCCGGTGGAGCCATTGGCGCCGGCCTTCAGCTTGTCCTGTGCGACCTTCGCCATCTTGGCGTGCATGTAGCCGAGCGCCACCAGGCCGAACAGATGCATGTAGTCATGTGCACCGGCCCCGGCATTGTTGGGCTTGGCCATCGCGTTCTGCATGAACCACATGGTGGCCTGCTGAAGCTGCTGGAGGGCCGCGCCCAGCGGCCCGATGAAAGGTTTCATCGGTTCGTCGGCAGCGTGCTCCTGGCAGAAGCCGCCGACCTCGCCGAAGAAGGCCATGACGGCGCGGCCGCCGTCGCGGCCGAGCTTGCGGCCGACGAGGTCCATGGCCTGAACGCCGTTGGCGCCTTCATAGATCATGGCGATGCGGGCATCGCGCACGAACTGGCTCATGCCCCATTCCTCGACATAGCCGTGGCCGCCGAACATCTGCTGGGCCTTGACCGCATTGTCGAAGCCGACATCGGTGAGCACGCCTTTGATCACCGGCGTCATCAGACCCATGTGATCATCGGCGGCCTGACGGGCAGCGGCATCATCGGAGCGATGCGCGACGTCGGCCTTGAGCGCGGTCCAGAGCACCAGCGCGCGGGCAGCCTCGTTGAAAGCGCGGATCGACATCAGGTTGCGGCGCACGTCGGGATGGACCAGCAGCGTGTCGGCAGGTTTGTCAGGCTCGGCAACACCGGTCAGGGCGCGGCCCTGGCGGCGATCCTTGGCATAGGCGACGGCGTTTTGGTAGGCGACCTCGGAGCAGCCGAGGCCCTGGATGCCGACGGCGAGGCGGGCCTCGTTCATCATCACGAACATGGCGTTGAGGCCCTTATTCTCATGGCCAATGATCCAGCCCGTCGCGCCATCATAGTTCATCACGCAGGTCGAGTTGCCGTGAATGCCCATCTTGTGCTCGATCGAGCCACAGGAGACGGCATTGCGGCCACCCAACGAGCCGTCGGCGTTTACCTTGAACTTTGGCACAACGAACAGGGTGATGCCCTTGGTGCCCATCGGCGCGCCCTCGATGCGAGCCAGCACCAGATGGATAATGTTGTCCGCCATGTCGTGCTCGCCGGCGGAGATGAAGATCTTGGTGCCGGTGATGGCGTAGGAACCGTCGCCGTTCGGGACAGCCTTGGTCTTGAGCAGGCCCAGATCTGTGCCGCAATGCGGTTCCGTCAGGTTCATTGTGCCGGTCCACTCTCCCGAAATCATCTTCGGCAGGTAGGTCTGCTTCTGCTCCTGGGAGCCATGCTCCAGCATGGCCGCAACGGCGCCCTGGGTCAGACCAGGATACATGCCGAGCGCGAGGTTCGAGGATGACAGGAACTCCTGCATCACGGCATTGAGTGTCGAGGGAAGGCCCTGACCGCCAAACTCTTCCGGAGCGGGCAAGCCGAGCCAGCCGCCGTCCTTGTAGGCCGCATAGGCCTGCTTGAACCCCTCCGGCGTGGTCACCGAGCCATCGGCATGACGGGTGCAGCCTTCCTTGTCGCCCGACAGGTTGAGAGGCTGGAAGATCTCCTCGCAGAGCTTGGCGCCCTCCGACAGGATGGCTTCAATGAGATCGGGCGACGCGTCGGCGAACCCGGGAAGATTGTTGTAACGCTCAATCTGAAACACGTCGGTCAGCAGAAACATCACGTCTTCGATCGGGGCCTTGTAGGTCGGCATCCTCATCACTCCCTGAGCAAGCGGCCTGATCCATCACCGGCAGTCTGACCATGATCATGACAGCGCCATGACCGGACCCAAGACGCCTGGTCAATGACCGGCCCATCCATTTAGTTTACATATAAACTATCTTGATGGATTTGGGAAGGGTCGTTCGTAACAAATTTGCCAGGGCGACGCCCGAAACGACAAATGCCCCGTCCGGGTCGGGCGGGGCATTGGCATCACAAGGCTGGAATGGGCAGGTTCAGCCGGCGAGAGCCGCAGATTGCTGGCGCTCAAGTTCCTCAATCGCCGCCTTGCACTCAGCCAATTGCGCACGCAGCATCTTCAGCTGCTCGTCGATCTGGGGCAGCGACAGCTTCAGCGATGCGCTCGCTTCGGCAGACTGCCCGACCATCGCCCTGATCTCCGTCAGGGTGAAGCCGAGCTTCTTGCCCTTGAGGATCAACTCAAGGCGCGCGCGATCCGGTTTGGAATAGTAGCGGTTCATGCCTTCGCGGCGCGGAGACAACAGGCCGCGTGCCTCGTAAAACCGCAGCGTGCGCAAGGTCACGTCAAAGTCCCGCGCAAGGTCCCCAATCGTCGACCATGACGGATCATTGGCCACGGACGCCGATTTGGCGCCCTCGTCGGCTGACATTGCCGTATCATAGCTTGCAGGCATCTGCGTTCCACCCTGTTCTTGTTTTTGGTTCGGTCAAAACGTTGACCAATAGGACAAACTCCGATCTGCGATCGTGCAGCCAGTCTCAAACGTAACTTCACGCATGCGGTCACGCTCAACCAGCAACATCGCGAACTAATCGCAGTTTTTCTGCAGTTCGGCAACCCGCGAGGCGCGGGCGGTAACGCAATTTCAAGACAGTTTAACGCTCTGTTTACCACAAGCCGGAAAAGTGGCGACAGCGGGCCAATTTGATGAGCCGTTTGTGATTCGCCTGTTCGCGCACCAGAACCGCAAACGCTGCCGCAAGTCCCGCCACTGCAACGCCTGACGGGGCGCGTTGTTTCGGGACCGAATCTTGCTTAGAACGCCCCGCGGCGAGTGATAGATGGCACAAGGCCTGCCCTGGAGCGTCAAGGGACTTGATGCAGACACCCGCGAGGCGGCCCGCGAAGCAGCGCGCCGCGCCGGCATGAGCGTCAGCGACTGGCTTGAACACATCATCCGCGATCAGGCACGCGGTATGCAGCCATCGGATGGCGGCCAAGCCGATTTCCGCGAGCGGAACGACGACACATCCCTCCTGAATGCACATCTGCAGAAGCTGGCGCAGTCGGGCTCGCAGACGGCGATGCAGCGCGGCACGGGCCGGGGATCGTCTCGGTCCCAGTCCTCGTCGACAGGCCAGGCCGAGCTTGCGGCGCTTCTCGCCCATGCCGCCGAACTGGAGGCCCGGACCCGCGACAGCGAGGTGCGGACGAGCACAGCGCTCGAATCCATCGTCGGGTGGATCGAAAAGGCCGAAGGCCGCATGGCTGCCGCCGAAAGGGCTGCCGCCGAGCGTCAGGAACGGGCCACCAACGTCATCGCAGACGCGATCAAAACCGTCAGTTCGCGCGTCGCCCATGTCGAGCGACGTACACTCGACCAAGCGGCCGGAGCCCCGTCCGCGCCTTCCCCGCAACCCGCGCCGCCCCGCCACCCCGTCTTGTCCCGCGAGGGCTTCCGCAGCGCCATCGGCGATATCCAGGCCCGCCAGCGTGAGCTCGACCAGCCGGCCGAGGCTGAGCGCTCCGACGCCATCATGCGCAATCTGCGCGATGACCTTGGGCGGCTGAGCGACCTGAACCATGGCGAACGCCGGCAGGGCGAGCGCAGGGCCGACATCACTCCGCTGATGAACGGGCTGCGTGCCGATCTGGCGCAGCTGCGCAGCGAGATCGCCGGGCTGTCGGGGGCGCCAGTGACAACGCGGCTTGAAGAGAGCATCCGGGAGCTGGGGCAGCGCCTCGACGACCGCACCGGCTCGATGCCGCTCGACGAACTCGCCCGCCCCCTGGCCCGCATCGAAAGCGAACTGGCGCGGCTGCAGGCCGCCAATCCAGGAGAGCGCTTCACCCGCATCGAGCAGGAAATGGAGAAGCTTGGCCATCGGATCGAGATGCTGGCCAGCACGGCGTCGACCGAGCCGCGCGTGCTGGCCGCCGCCGTGAACGAGCTGTCGTCGCTCCGTGACGTTCTGGCCCAGAACGCGGCAGCCCCCCGGATCGACCAGCTCTCGGACCAGATCAGGACCTTGTCCCAGGATATGAGCCGGGTGCGCGAGCATCTGGCGCAGAGCCAGCCGGCCTCCGAGGTGGAGCGTGCGATCGCTGAGATGCAGGCCGCGCTTGTGCGCGAGACGCGCGACGCGAACGGCATCGGACATGGCCTGCTTAAGCGGATCATGCACCAGCTCGATACTGTTTCGTCCGCGATGAACAGCCTTCCAGACGGCGGGATGGACGACTCAGACCGGGAGCAGCTGTCTTTGCTGTCGGGCAAGCTTGACCAGCTCGCCCAGCGGACGAGACCCGAATCGGATGATCTCGCAGCCCTGATCGAGAGCCTCGCGATCAAGCTCGACGACATGGCCGGGCGGCAACCGCACGAATTGATCGAGCGCGTCGACCGGCTTTCGCAGCAGATCGACCAGTTGAGCGCGCGTGGACCGGCCGCGATCGAACGCCAGATCGACATGCTGGCTGCCCGCATCGAGACCCTGGCCAAAGGCGCTGCGCCGGCTGGCGCTGCCCCGGCGGCGGACCTCACGCCCATCGAGGACATGATCACTGCGCTGGCCCGCAAACTCGACGAGGTCGCGCGGCCCGAATCCGGCGCCGGCAACCTGCAGGCTCTGGAACGGCAGATCGAGGCGCTCACGGCGCGGCTCGACATCCGCCCCGCAGCGAGCGCTGCCTCAGATGGACTGGAAAATACACTGCAGGACCTGATGCGGTCGCTGGGCGGCTTGCGCGAGGAGACCACCAGCGCCGTTGATCGCGCGGCGCGCGCCGCGGTCGCCGACGCGATGTCCACAGCGCCGAAGGCGGCCGCCGGCAATGACGAGTTGTCGTTGCTCCGCCGCGATCTCGCCGGCCTGAAGGATGTGCATGTCTCAATCGACCATCGCACCCACAGCGCCATCGGGGCCGTCAACGACACCCTCGAGAAGATCGTCCAGCGCCTTGCCCAGCTTGAGGACGACGTCACGCGTGAGCGTGTCGCCGCGTCTGCAGCTCAGGTTCGCGAAACCCGCGCCGCGCCGGTGCGCAGCCAGTCCGCTGCCGAGCCGGCAGCGCCGCGTGAGGATGCCGCCGCGCGGCAGCGGCGGGCGGAAGCCCCGTCGCAGGAACTCGCGATGGCCAATGCACAGGCGGACGCAAGCGTGGCCGTGGCCCAGGAGCCTGCTACGCCACGTCAGGCGCAGCCCGCCGCCGTGCAGCGCACGGTCAGGGCGCCGATGGTCAGCGGCGAGCCCGCATTGGAGGCCAGCGTCGACCTGCCGCTGGAACCCGGCTCGGGCCGGCCGCGTGCGCGCGCCGACGGCGCGAGTATCGGAACATCCATCAATCCCAACCTGATCGCAGCAGCCCGGCGTGCGGCCCAGGCGGCCAGCGCCGAAGTCGAAAGCAACGGCGCCGAAGCCCAGAAGCAGCCCAAGGGCAAGTCGTCCCGGTTCGCGCTGCCGATCAGCCTGAAGGAAACACTGGAGAAGCGCCGCAAGCCGATCCTGCTCGGCCTCGCCGCGATTGTCCTGGCCATCGGAGCCGGCCAGATCGCGACCACGATGCTGTCCGATCCCGAGCCGCCGGTCCAGGCACAGCAGCCCCGCACCCAGATCATCCAGGGTCAGGCCACACCCAGCGCCCAGCCTGGCCAGACCGAAACCGCCACCCCGGCCAAGACCGAGAACCCGGCACCCGTCAAGGACCAGACCTCGGCGCTCACGCCTGTCGCCAGCCCCCAGCAGGTCGCCGCGATCCAACCTTCCGCTGACACGACCGGTTCGGTGCGCGCCGCGCCGGTCGAAGTCGCCGCCCTGCCGCCGCCGTCAGCCCCCGCTCCGACCTCGGTGCCGCTCAGCGCGTCGCCCGAGCGCGTGACCAACATCGGTGAGCTGACGCCAACGATGGGAACGCCGGGCCTGCGCCGCGCAGCCCTCGCAGGCGATCCGAATGCGGTCTACGAGCTCGCCTCCCGCGCCAGCGATGGCATCGGCATGGCCCGTGACCACAAGCTGGCGCTGCGCCTGTTCGAGCGCGCGGCGGCGGCTGGTTCCGCCCCGGCACAATTCCGTCTCGCGAACATGCACGAAAAGGGTATCGGCACGGCCAGGGACGCCAAGATGGCGGTGACCTGGTACAAGCGCGCCGCCGACAAGGGCAATGCCAAGGCCATCCACAACCTTGCGGTACTGATTGCCGAAGGCGCGGACGGACGGCCCGACTATGCCGCCGCCGCAACCCTCTTCCGCCAGGCCGCCGAGTTCGGCGTGCGCGACAGCCAGTACAACCTCGCGATCCTGCTCGGGCGCGGATTGGGTGTGGAGCAGGATCTGACCCAGTCCTACACCTGGTTCGCGGTCGCCGCCCGGCAGGGCGACAGCGACGCCGGCAAGAAGCGCGATGAGGTTGGCACCAAGCTCAGCGCAGTGGATCTGGCCGCTGGCCGGACCGCGTCGCTCAACTGGAAGCCCAAGACGCCCGACCCGGTCGCCAACGAGATCAGCGAACCGGCCGAGGGCTGGGACCCGCAGCCGAAACAGCAGAAACCCACTCCGCGGCCAAGGGCGACCTGACGACGGATCACGCCGTCCGGCCGCCCCCGGGCGGACGGACAGATTGTCTCACGCAACGGCCCTTGCGCCGCGCCCAGCCGCAGGGACATGTTCATCTTGCGTCCGTCATGATGGCGTTCGTGTTCCCGTGGCAAGGCAGCGACGCGCGTCATGCAGATCTACCTTCCAATCGCCGAAATGCCGATCAGCATCCTGCTGATCATCGGCATGAGCGCGGCGGTCGGGTTCATCTCGGGCATGTTCGGCATCGGCGGCGGCTTCCTGATGACGCCGCTCCTGATCTTTCTCGGCGTGCCGCCCGCCGTGGCTGTGGCGACGGTGTCCGCGCAGGTCGCAGCCTCCTCGATGACGGGGGCCGTGAGCAACTGGCAGCGACGCCAGCTTGACGTCAAACTCGGTCTGTTTCTGACGGCAGGAGGTCTGGTCGGCACGATGCTCGGCGTGCTGGCCTTCAACAGCATCCGGCGCGCCGGGCAGCTCGAGGTCGTGATCGCCCTGTCCTACCTTGTGCTGTTCATGATCATCGGCTCGATGATGCTGTTCGAAAGCCTCCGCGCCCTGATGCGCGCCCGCACAGGCAAGCCGGGCCGCCTGAAGCGGGCCGGGCAGCACCCGGCCTGGCTGAAACTGCCGCTCCGCGTCCGGTTCGGGCGCTCCCGGCTCTATGCCAGCGCCATCCCGATCCTTGGCTTCGCCGCGATGGTCGGCTTCATCGGCGCTGTGCTCGGGATCGGCGGCGGCTTCATCATGGTTCCGGCGCTGCTCTATCTGTTCAGGGTGCCGACCCTGATGGTTGTGGGCACATCCCTGTTCCAGATTCTCATCACCATGACCGCCGCCACACTGTTCCACGCCGCCAGCAACCAGTCTGTCGACATCGTGCTCGCCGTGCTGCTGATCATCGGCGGGGTGATCGGCGCGCAGTTCGGCGGGCGGGCCGGCCGCCATCTCCGCGGCGAGAGCTTCCGCGTCCTGCTGGCCATATTGCTGCTGGCCGTCGGCTTCCGGATCGGCTCCGAGCTGATCTTCCGGCCGGAAGAGCCGTTCTCGATCTCGATCCAGGGAGCGAGGGGATGATGCGCGGCGCAGCACTCGCCCTGCTCTGGCTTCTGGTCCTAACCGCGACGGCGCGCCCCGAAGCGCTGGTCGTGTCCCTGTCCGCCCACCGTGTCCTGATCGGATCGAATTACACAGGTGCGCAGATCGCCGTGTTCGGCTCGGTTGAGCGCGACGGGCGCAGCGTGGCGCGCGCCGATCCCTATGACGTTGTGGTCACCGCGCAGGGCCCGCGCCAACATCTGCTGGTCCGCGAGAAGGACCGCTTCGGACCGCTCTGGCTCAACAACGAGCAGAGGCGCTTCGGCGAGGCGCCAAGCTTCCTCGCGACCTACACCACGCGGCTCTTCCGCGAGATGGGCAGCGAGGAAGATGCGCGACGCCTCAATCTCGGCTTGCGGAACAAGCTGATTCCCGCCGGGGCCGGGCTGTCCTTCGACACCGGCGAGGCCCGCTTCGCCGATGCGCTGATCCGGATCAAGGGCGCGGGCAAGCTCTATCAAGAGGTAGAGCGTGGCGTCACCTTCCTGACACCGTCGATGTTCCAGGCGCCCATCATCCTGCCGGCAACCGCACCGACCGGGAATTACGACGTCACGGTCGAGGTCTATTCCGGCCAGGTGCTCCTCGCCAAGCAGCAGACCAGCTTCGAGGTGGTGCAGATTGGTTTCGAACAGCAGGTCGCCCGGCTGGCGCGAAGCTGGTCCTTGACCTACGGGCTGGCGACGGCGCTGATGGCGCTCGGTTTCGGCTGGCTGGCCACGGTGATTTTCCGGCGCGACTGATTGCCGGTTGTGTTTGCGGCGACAGACGTTAGATCACAGCCCGTCCGCCCGCGATGCCTCCTGGGCGGCCACGTCTTTCGAATCCCTTTCGCGCTCTCATCGGCGAGGAACCCGACCGCGGTTCGCCGCCCCCGCCCGTCGCTTCAAGGTTGCCATGTCAGATCACGCCATGTTCCCCAAAGTTCCGCTCCTGCTCGGGCTTGGCGGCCTTGTGCCCTTCGTCGGACTCAGCCTCGCGCTGGCGACTGGGCTGTCCCTGCCCATGTTCGAGGACGCGGACAGCATCCGTGTTGCGCTGGTCGGCTACGGGGTCGCCATCCTGTCCTTCCTGGGCGGGGTGCGTTGGGGGCTGGCCATCACGCAGAGCGCCGGAGGCAACAGCAAGGCCGACCGCGACTTCATCATCGCCGTGATCCCGGCGCTGGTGGGCTGGTTCGCCTGGTTCCAGCCCTCGCCGGCGGATCTGTGGTGGCTGGCCGTGGCCCATATCCTGCTCGGCCTGCTCGACTACGGCCTTGCCTGCCGCATCGTGGCACCGGAATGGTATGGTCGCCTCAGGCTCGGCCTGACGGCAGTTGCGGCGGCCAGCCTGATCCTGGCCGCGCTGGCCCCTGCCTGATCAGTCGGGCATCAGCAATGTGCGGCTGACCTGAAACACGCGCGCATCGCCGAGCATCCAGACATCGGCGCCGTCATCGAACAGGCGCTGGATGGCGCCGTCCCTGACGTTCAGACCGCCTGCGTAGGCGCCCATGGCCGGCATGACCAGACGGTTGCCATCACTGATGAAGCAGCGCCGCCGAACGCCGCGTCCGCGCAATCTGATGCGCGCGGCCGGATGCAGATGGCCGGCGATCTCAGGTTCTGTGCCGCGATGCGCTGGCTCGTGCCGCAGCATGACGCCTCCGAGGGCGATTTCGTCCGCCACCTCGCCCTCGAGCCCACTCGCTGCGTCGGGATCGTGGTTGCCTGTAAGCCAGAGCCAGTCGCGACCGGCCTGAAGGCGGCGCAAGGTGGTGGCGTCATCCGGCTCGAGCCTGAGCGATCCGGTGCGGTCATGGAAACTGTCACCCATCGAAATCACCTGTCGCGGCTTGAAGGCCGCAATGGCCACGGCGACGGATGCCAGCGTCGCCCGCGTGTCGTAAGGCGGCAGGAACACGCCCCGGGCGGCGTAACTGGAGGCTTTCTCCAGATGCAGGTCCGACAACAGCAACGCCCGTTCGGACGGAAGATAGATCGCACCGGAATGATGCGGCACCGCCTCCAGCCCGCCGACGCTGAAGGCAGGCTGCGGCAGGCCCTGGATCGCGGGGCCGGGAAAGGTCGGCGTGCGGTGGTGCAGCGCTCTCACGCGGCGGCCTCTTGCATCATGATCTCCTCGGCCTCCGCCAGAAGGGTATCGGCAGCTTCGCCATAGACGGCCTCACGGCCGATCTCCAGCATCACCGATACGCCGAGCGGCGACACCCGCTCGAGCGCCTTGTGCACGATTCGCCCCCGGATGCGCGAGAGGCATTGCGCCAGACGTTGCAGATCAAGCAACCCGGTCGCCGCGTCTGCCCGCGCGGCGCGCAGCAGCAGGTGATCCGGCTCGTGCCGACGCAGCACATCATAGACCAGGTCGGTCGACATGGTGACCTGCCGGCCCGATTTCTCCTGTCCTGGAAAACGCCGCTCGATCAGGCCCGCGATCACCGCGCAATAGCGGAAGGTGCGCTTCATCAATGCCGATTCCTGGAGCCACTCCTCCAGATCGTCGCCGAGCATGTCGGAATCGAAGAGCGCGTCCAGCGACAGGCTGCCGTCGGCGATCGCCGCGGACAGGTCCGACAGGCCCCAGACGCAGAGCCCGTAGTCATTGCAGACGAAGCCCAGCGGCCTCAGCCTGAGCCGTTCCAGCCGCCGCGTCAGCAGCATGCCGAGCGTCTGGTGCGCGAGCCGCCCCTCGAACGGAAAGGCGACGAGATGGAAGCGATCGCCGCGCGGAAATGTTTCGACCAGCATCTCCGTCCGCTTCGGGAGCATCGATTTGCGGGCCTGCAGGGCCAGCCAGTCGCCGACCTGCTTCGGCAGTCTTGGCCATTCGGCCGGGCTCGCCAGCATGCGGCGCACCCGCTCGGCGAGAAACGTCGACAGCGGGAACTTGCCCCCGGCATAGGACGGGATTTTCGGATCCGTTCCCGCCTGCGTGCGCGAGACCACCACTTCATTGCCAGCGATACCTTCGAAACGCAGCACCTCGCCCGCGAAGATGAAGGTATCGCCCGCCAGCATGGTCTCGGCGAAATACTCCTCGACCTCCCCCAGCACCTTGCCGCCGAACAGGACCGGACTGCCGCCTGTCCTTGAGGCACGGGCGCGACCGAGGCGCACTTTCAGCATCGGTGACTCGACGATGGTGCCGACATTCATGCGGTATTGCTGCGCCACGCGCGCATCGCTGACTCGCCAGAGCCCGTCCTTGCCGAGCCTGATCTTGGCAAAGCGTTCATAGGACTTCAGCGCGTAGCCACCGGTGGCGACGAAGTTGAGCGCCGTATCGAAGGTCTCGCGCGTCAACGCGGCATAGGGTGCCGCACTGGTGATCTCGGCAAAGGCCGCATCGGCGCTGATCGGCCCGGCGCAGGTCAGGCCAAGCAGGTGCTGGGCCAGTACGTCGAGCGCGCCTGGCTTCGCATCGGGCGTGTCCTGGGCCGCTTCCGCCACCGCCTCGAGCGCCGCATGGCACTCCATGATCTCGAAACGGTTCGACGGCACGAGATAGGCCTTGGACGGCTCGTCCATGCGGTGGTTGGCGCGGCCCACGCGCTGGATCAGGCGGCTTGCGCCCTTCGGCGCGCCGATGTTGATGACAAGATCGACATCGCCCCAGTCGATGCCGAGATCGAGCGTGGCTGTGCAGACGACCGCCTTGAGTTTTCCCGCTGTCATCGCCGCCTCGACCTTGCGCCTCTGGCCGACATCGAGCGAGCCATGGTGCAGCGCTATGGCGAGGTTGTCCTCATTGACCCGCCAGAGTTCCTGAAACATGAACTCGGCCTGCATGCGGGTGTTGACGAAGACCAGCGTCGTTCGGTGCGTCCTGATGGCGGCGTAGATCTCCGCCATCGCGTGCCGCGAGGTGTGCCCGGCGAGCGGAAGGACCGCATTCGGCTGCAGGATGCTCAGGTTGGCCGGCGCCCCGCCCGAAACCGTGACCAGATCGGCCAGCTCTCCGGAGAGATCGCCGCTGGCGAGATAACGCCGTAGCTGGTCAGGTTCCCTGACCGTGGCGGACAGGCCGACGGCCGTGGCCTGGGGCGCCAGCTTGCGCACCCGCGCCAGCCCGAGCGCGAGAAGGTCGCCGCGCTTGGACGTGACCAGCGAGTGGATTTCATCCAGCACGATGCGCTTGAGGCCGCCGAACAGGGCGTGCGCATCCTTGTGGGCGATCATCAGCGCGAGCTGCTCGGGTGTGGTCAGCAGGATGTCCGGCGGACGCTCGAACTGGCGGGCGCGCTTTGCTGCGGAGGTATCGCCGGTGCGCGCCTCCAGACGGATGTCGAGGCCCATCTCGGCGGCGGGGCGTTCCAGGTTGCGGGCAATGTCGACCGCAAGCGCCTTCAGGGGCGAGATGTAAAGCGTGTGCAGCGATGGGGTGCGATCGGCTGGCTGCGCGGCCAACTCGATCAGGCTGGGCAAAAAGCCGGCCAGAGTCTTGCCAGCCCCGGTCGGCGCGACCAGCAGCGTCGAACGGCCGGCCCGCGCCTGTGCGATCAGCTCAAGCTGGTGGGCGCGCGGTGACCAGCCGCGCGAGGCGAACCAGCGTGCAAAGACCTCCGGGAGCGGAGCGTCGCCCGCCATCAGATCCGCGTCAGCACCATGACGAAGCCCGGGACGTCGAACCCCCGATCCTGACGGGTCGAGACCGAGGCGAAATGCGCGACCTGAAGGCCCGAATCATCGGCAACGGTCCGCAGGTAGTCCTCGCTGTGTGAATACCGTGCATCGACGCCAAGCTGGAAACCATGGCCGGTGTGGCTTTGCACCGTAAATGCGAACAGGCCGCCGCGCTGCAGCACCCGTGCTGCCTCGCGGAACAATGGGAAGAGGTCACCGAGATAAACCAGCACATCGGCGGCCACGATCAGGTCCGCGCTCTCGGCGGCCCGGCGGTCAAGTTCATCCACGACCTCCCCGGTGTTGAGAGCGGTGTAGAGTCCGGTCCTGGCCGCGATGGCGATCATCTTGGGCGAGATGTCGGCGCCCTCAATGCCGCCGCCGCGCTGGCCGATCTCCCGCGCCATCAGGCCGGTGCCGCAACCAAGGTCGATCGCCAGTCGGAACGCGAGCTTGCGTCCGCGCTTTTCGCAGGCCGCCGCGATGCCTGCCATCACGACCGCAGGCCCGCGATACGCCAGCGCCCCGGTCAGATGGGCGTCGAAGCCTTCCGCGTAATTGTCGAACAGCGCGCGCACATAGCCCTCGCTGATGGCGTCATCGGCGGCGAGAACACCGAGGCGCGACAGGTCGATGCGCGCGCCCAGTTCGTCGTCCGGATCGAGCCGCAGCGCCTCGCTGAGCGCGGCCACCGCCTCATCCTTGCGGCCAAGCGCCGCCTGGGAGCGGCCCAGCAGCACATGCGCGGGCGCAAAATCAGGGGCCAGCTCAAGCGTCTGGCCGGCCAGATCGACCGCAACCTGCCAATCGGCCTCCACGAAGGCGGCTGTGGCATAGGCATAGCGCCGGTCGGCGATGGCATCGCCGGTGGAACGGTGAACGGGTTTCAAGGCCATGATGCAGCTTCTTTCGGAGCAGAAAAGCTCTATCCTCGGTTCAAGGATACACGATTCATGCGGCCGCACGAGCTTTTGCACCCGACGCCGGCCGGGCTCTACTGCCCGCCCGCCGATCTTTACATCGATCCGGTCAGACCCGTCGCGCGGGCCCTGATCACGCACGGGCACGCCGATCACGCGCGGGCCGGACATGGCGCCGTGCTGGCCACCACGGAGACGCTCGGGATCATGGCCGTGCGCTATGGCGAGGGTTTCACCCAAAGCCGGCAGGTCGCCGTTCTGGGGGGAACCGTGCGCATTGGCGCTGTCGACGTTACTTTTCATCCGGCAGGCCACGTGCTCGGTTCGGCCCAGATTGCCGTTGAGTCAGGGGGCATCCGCATCGTCGCTTCGGGCGACTACAAGCGGGCGGCTGACCGGACTTGCCGGGCCTTCGAACCCGTGCCCTGCGACGTCTTCATCACCGAGGCGACGTTCGGCTTGCCGGTGTTCCGCCATCCGGACACCGCCGGCGAAGTGGCCAAGCTGCTGTCTTCGCTGGCCCTGTTTCCCGAGCGCTGCCACGTGATTGGGGCCTATGCGCTTGGCAAGGCGCAGCGGCTGATCGCCCTGATCCGCGACGCGGGCTATGATCGGCCCATCTATGTCCATGGCGCGATGGAGAAGCTGATCGCCTTTTACGAATCCTCCGGCGTGCCGCTTGGTGATATCCGCAAGGTGGTGGCTGCAGAGCGCAAGACCCTCAAGGGCGAGATCGTAATCTGCCCGCCGAGCGCTATCCAGGACCTGTGGGCGCGGCAGTTGCCGGACCCGGTCACGGCCTTCGCCTCGGGCTGGATGCGGATCAGGGCGCGCGCCCGGCAGAAGGGCGTCGAACTTCCGCTGATTGTCTCCGACCATGCCGACTGGAACGATCTGTGCACCACGATCCGCGATGTCGGCGCGCCCGAGATCTGGGTCACACATGGTCAGGAGGATGCGCTGGTGCGCTGGTGCGAGATGAGCGGCATCCGCGCCAGACCACTCAGGCTGGCGGGTTATGGCGACGATGGCGAGGCGGAGCCGGATGGGCCCCAGGCCACGCCATGAACGCCGATCTCAACAGCTTCGCCTGGCTGCTCGACCGCCTCGCCTACGAACCGCGGCGCAACGGCAAGCTCGCGCTGATCACCGACTATTTCCGGTGCAGTCCGGACCCCGAGCGCGGCTTTGCCCTCGCGGCGATAACCGGGCAATTGCGTTTCGCCAACGCCAAGGCCGGTCTGATCCGCGCATTGATCGCCGAGCGGACCGATCCGGAACTGTTCGCGCTGTCCTATGACTATGTCGGCGATCTCAGCGAGACGGTGGCGCTGATGTGGCCGGCGTGCCATGGCGCGGCGGGCCATTACCGGCCGGCTCCGACGCTGGCGGAGATCGTGGAGGCGCTGGCCACAACCGACAAGCGGGCGCTGCCAGCCCTGTTGGCGGGCTGGCTCGACGCGCTCGACGAGACCGGGCGCTGGGCCCTGCTCAAGCTGATCACCGGGGGGCTGCGCATCGGCGTCTCGGCCCGAATGGCCAAGACCGCGCTCGCCGCATTGGGGGAGCTTGAACCGGACGACATCGAGGAGGTCTGGCACGGGCTGGAGCCGCCCTATGCCGCCCTGTTCGCCTGGGCCGAGGGGCT
This sequence comes from Hyphomicrobiales bacterium, assembly GCA_026400555.1. GTDB lineage: Bacteria > Pseudomonadota > Alphaproteobacteria > Rhizobiales > Beijerinckiaceae > Allobosea. Next base: position 4,277 of record JAPLOW010000043.1, on the reverse strand, counting down.
TGGCCCGCGGCCGGACGCCAGCGATCCTGCCCCTTTCCGCCCGGCCATGCTGGCGCATCCGCTCGAGGATGAGGATTTCGACCGGCTGGTACCCGCCGATTTCAGCGCTGAATGGAAATGGGACGGCATCCGCATCCAGGCAGCGTCAGGGTTGAACAGCCAGGGCCAACGCGTCACGCGGCTTTACTCGCGCACCGGCGAAGACATCTCCGGCGCCTTCCCCGATCTGGCCGGTGGCATCGCCTTCGACGGCGCCATCGACGGCGAACTGCTGATTGTTGTCGACGGGCGCGTGCAGAGCTTCAATGTTCTGCAGCAGCGGCTCAACCGCAAGACGGTCAGCGCGAAGCTGATGACCGAGCATCCCGCGCATATCCGGGCCTATGACATCCTGTTCGACGGGACGGAGGATGTGCGGCCGCTGCCGCTCGCCGAACGCAGGGCGCGGCTCGAGGCCTTCGTTGCCCGCCATGTTCTTTCGACAGTTGGGAGGCGCTGGCAGCCTGCCGTGCCGATCCTGCCAGCGTCGGGGCCGGACCGGACGCCGATGCCATCGAGGGCCTGATGCTGAAGCACCGCGACGCGCCCTATCTGCCGGGCCGACCCAAGGGCCTGTGGTACAAGTGGAAGCGTGATCCGGCCCTGCTCGACTGCGTGCTGATGTATGCCCAACGCGGGCACGGCAAGCGCTCATCCTTCTATTCCGACTTCACCTTTGGCTGCTGGCGCGCCGATGACGTGCTGGTTCCGGTCGGCAATGCCTATTTCGGATTCACCGACCAGGAACTGGCGCAACTCGACAGATTCGTCCGCAAGAACACGATCAATCGCTTCGGGCCGGTGCGCGAGGTCGCCCATCGGGCCGAGGCCGGGCTCGTGCTCGAAATCGCCTTCGAGGGTATCCAGCGTTCGACGCGGCACAAGTCCGGCGTCGCCATGCGCTTTCCCCGCATCAACCGAATCCGCTGGGACAAGCCGCCGCGCGAGGCCGACCGCATGGAGACGATCGAGACGATGCTGGCGGCCATCGAAGCGCGCGCCGCCGCACCATCGCAATGAGCACCTTCAACAGTGAACCTCCCGGCGTCCGGCTGCGTAAACCCGTCATGCTGAAACTCATTTGCGCCCTCGGCTTCGCCCTTCTGACCGGCTCGATCATATGGGCCTTCGGCCGCGCGCCGTTCTGGCCGGCGGTGTCAGAGATCACCGCCAATCCCTGGGGGGTGGTGACGCTGGTCGACCTGTATCTCGGGTTCCTGATCTTCAGCATCGTGATTGCGCGCTTCGAGCCAAAGCGCGGCCTCGCCATCGGCCTGATTGCGGCGCTGCCCTTTCTCGGCAATGTGGTACCACTCGCCTGGCTGGCCTGGCGCGGCCTCGACCTGATCAAACCCGCCCGCTGACCTCGATGGACCCGGTCCGGATCCTGTGTCTTCTCGGCGCGTCCACCCTGGCCGCCACCAAGATCTGGGCCGGGCTGACCGGCGACCTTGCCGCCACCATGGCGGCTGCTGGCGCTGATCCCTGGGGCGTCGTGGCGCTGATCGCGCTTTATGCCGGGCTGGCCGCTGCCCTTCTGGTGATGCTGCGGCTGGAGCCGGACCGCAGGATCGCGCTGCTGGTGATCGTGGCTACGCCTCTGGTCGGCAACATGGCGCCGGCACTGTGGCTGGCTTTCCGCGGTCTTGACCTGATCAGGAGCCGAAGAGCTGGTTGATCAGTTGCAGCGCCATCGCCCCGGCAAAGCAGCAGAAGGCGCCGAAGGCGAAATAGCCCGCAAACCGGATGAACATCTCGCGCAGGGTTGTGCCGATGACCTGCTGAGCAAAGCGGTTGCTGGGGCGCTCTTCCGGAGCCAGCAGAACCCATAATTCGGTGCGCTTGTAGGGCTTGGCCGGCGAGCGCTGCGCCTTGATCACCAGAACAGCCGCGCTGAACATCATCAGCACCGCACCGCTTTTGAGAGCGACAAGCGGATAGCCGGCCATGCCGATCATGAAACAAAAGATCGCCAGCGACGCAAAGGCACATGCCCGGGAGACCGACAGCAGCGCCAGCTCGTTGAGACGGGACCAATCCATCGCTCACCCCGTGCCTGTTGATGCACTGCAAGGTTAGCAGCAACGGTGCCGGAGGGGCCAGCTTGGGGAAGCTACGCATGGCCTGGTCGCGGGAACTTCCCGCTCAGCCGCTGCGCGCAGTCATGTTGAGCAGGGTCGGAATGGTGAGGAACAGGATCCCGCCCAGCCAGATCCAGAGCGAGGTCGCCGTGCTGTCCTTGAGGCCCTTGGACCTTTCATAGATCGCGGCTGGAATACCGCCGAAGGCAAGCGTCAGCGCCGACAGGAACAGCGAGGTGAAATAGAACTGCAGGATCGGCGAGGTGATGAAGAAGCCCGCGGCAAACGGCTTCAGCAGAATGAAGACCGGATCGAAATAGGCCGAAAAATGCATGCCGTTGAGCAGCGACATGCCGGCGATGCCGACAAAGATGCCATCCTTGCGCAGCATGTCCTCGCGTTGATCGCTCATGGCCGGGGCGCTCCCACAATGGTGGGTACCCAGCCCATGGCGGCGAAGCTGACGAACACGACGAGGCGCACGAACAGGACCCAGACAACCGTCAGCAGAACCACGACCCGCTCATGCACGGCCAGCGGCGTGACCAGTTGCACGGCATTGATGGCGGGCTGCGTGACCTGCCGGAACACGGTCCAGATGACCTTTTCGCTCTCGGGCGGGAAGAACAGCGACAGGACGAAGCGGCCCAGCAGCGTGTACATCAACGCGGCCAGCGCCAGATTGGGAATCTGGTAGAGCCAGAACAGTCCCTGGCTGTCGACATCAGTCATGGTCGCTGGGTCCTTCGGTCACAGACAGCGGCGCGCGCCGGCGGGCCGTCCCTTAAGATGAAAGAAGGGGCGGAACAAGCCGCCCCTTCAGGGTTGTCGCGAGAGCGGACCCGGAGGTCCGCCTGTCAGGGATCAGCCGGCCTTTTCGATCATGACAGCCTCGCCACGGGGGCGACGGATGTCGTCGATGAAGTTCTGCATTTCCGAGCTCGGCGCCGTGGTGAACTTCGAAACGACGATCATCACGATAAAGCCGACCGGCATGCCGAACAGGCCCGCCGAGATATTGGCCACGTTGAACCAGCCCACGCGGCTCGCCATCGGATGGTTGATGAGAACCATGCCCTGGCTGAAGATCTGCGGCGTTTCCGCCTTGATCTTTGCCAGATCAACCAGAGCGCGTCCGGTTGTCGGGCTGACGTTCGAGTACATGCCGAGATAGTCCACGCCGAAGCCCGGGAAGTAGCGGGTTACGACGAGATAGACCAAGGTGGTCAGGAAGCCGGCCCAGATACCTGCCACGGCGCCTGCCGAGGTGGTTTTCTTGGACCAGATGCCCATGACGAGCGCCGGGAACAGACCCGCTGCAGCCAGCGAGAAGGCCCAGGCCACCATGGCCACGATATCCGCCGGACGCCCTGCTGCCACCCAGGCGGCCAGGATCGCCACCATGACCAGAAGGACGCGTGCGATGACGAGCTTCTTCGCCACCGGTGCGTTCTTGTTGATCATGCGAGAGTAGACGTCGTGCGACAGCGCATTGGCGATGGCGAGCAGCAGGCCGTCAGCGGTCGACAGCGCGGCGGCAAGACCACCAGCGGCGACGAGGCCGGAGACGACATAGGGCAGGCCAGCGATTTCAGGCGTGGCGATCACGATCGCGTCGGCCTGGATCGAGAAGTTGGCGAGACCCAGGATGCCCGTGTGACCGGCGATGCGGCCGCAGGCTGCGGTGATCGAGGCCACATCGACAGCGTTGACGCCGCAGATCTGGATCAGGCCGATCTTGCCATAGCTGTAGATCCAGCCCGGAAGCTGGGAGAGGTTCTTGCCGATGACGTTCTCGAACACCTCGAGCTTCGCGAAGGCAGCATAGGCCGGCGCCGTGAAGTAGAGGATGAAGATGAACAGCAAGGTCCACGCCACCGAGGAGCGGGCTTCACGCACGGACGGCGTGGTGAAGTAGCGCATCAGGACGTGCGGCAGGGACGCCGTGCCGACCATGAGGCAGAGCACGAGCGCGAAGAAGTTCAGCGGGTCGTATCGGGCGAACGGCACCACATGGGAGGCCGCCGCCGAGACGCCGAGCGCCGCTTCCTTGGCCTGGATCTCCGAGAGAACCGAGCCGTAGGTGAGCTGCGGGATCGGAATCCCGAACTTCTGGGTCGAGAGGATCACGACCGGGACGAGATAGGCGATGATCAG
>JAPLOW010000177.1 GCA_026400555.1 Hyphomicrobiales bacterium | reverse complement strand
CGTGGCAGCTTGTAACGGGCGATGTGCTCCGCTGCTATTGCTCGAATCTGTTCATCGCTCGCACTCGCGCCGCTTCGAAGCTGAATAATTGCAACAACTTCTGAACCAACGCGCTCCGAAGGCCGTCCGCATGAAGGGCGACTCGGGCGAGAACCTCGTCGGCCTGCTCGAGTGCCGTCTGGACGCCGTCGTCTACCGCGCGAAGTTCGTGCCGACCGTGTTCGCGGCCCGACAGTTCGTCAACCATGGCCACGTCACCGTCAACGGCCGCAAGGTCAACATCCCGAGCTTCGCCGTGAAGCCGGGCGATGTCGTCGCGGTGAAGGAAGCCTCCCGCCAGATGATCCTGGTGCTCGAAGCGGTCGGCCTGGCCGAGCGCGATGTGCCGGACTATCTCGAAACCGACCACACCAAGATGACCACCAAGCTGGCCCGCGTTCCGACGCTGACCGATGTGCCCTACCCGGTACAGATGGAACCCAACCTGGTCGTCGAATTCTATTCACGCTGATCCCCATCGGCCGAAAACACGAAAGCCGCCCTTGCGGGCGGCTTGTTTGTTATTCGGAGGCGCTGAGGGTGATGTGTGTCAACCGCGGTCGCGGCCGCGTCCGCCAGGCATCGCCCTGCGCACGATGTCCTTCTGTGAAGAGTCGAGCGTCGCCCAGAGCGGCTTCATGGCGGCCGAGAGCTCGCGCATGTTCGTGGCCCCGCGCGCGGCGCGTTCGGACATCATGTCGAGCCGGTCGGGCAGCTCGGCACTGCGGAAGCGCTGGCCGCTGCTTTCACGGAAGGCGCGGCGCTCCTGCTGCATCTTGCCCAGTTGCGCCTGCACGGGAGCCCAGAGCGCTTCCTGCGCCGGCGTCAGCTTGAGTTCGCTCTTGAGGGCTTCGACCCTGCGATTCATCCGTTCTTCCATCCGGGAAGCACGGCGCTCCATCCGGTCCATGCGCTGTTCGGCGCGCGGCCGATCTCCCGGCCCCGGCGCGGCAGGGGTCTGGGCATAGGCGGCGGCGCCGAAAAGGGTCAGTCCGGTGGCCGCAACGATGGCAAGGCGCTTGAATGACATGGGTGTTCTCCTGATGAGTTCGGGTTTCTCGATGATCCAACCATGCGACCACGGCGCTTTCACGGCGATGGCAACAGGATGAAACTTGTGTAATTTTTGTCACTGACGCCTTGCGCGAGACATGCTAGCGAAACGCCGATGTCGACCGATGCTTTCCTGTCAATGTTCGGCGTGCGCGAGGCGCATGAGCCCATCGATCCGATGAAGGCGGCCCAGAGCGCGCGGCGCGGCGCCCTGCCCCGGCGGTTCTACCGCGAGGCTCAGGCAGAATGGCGCGGCGACCATTGGCACCTGCTGCTGGATGGCAAGGCCGCGAAAACCCCCAAGCGCCTTGCCCTTGCCGTGACCGACAGGGCCGTCGCTGAAGCCCTCGCCGCCGAATGGAGTGCGCAGGCCGACATCCTGGACCCCCTGCACATGCCGCTGACCCGGCTTGTCAATGCCGCGCTTGACGGTGTTGCGGACGAGGCCGAGGCGGTTCGCGCCGACATCGCGCGCTATGCCGGCACTGACCTGATCTGCTATCGTGCGACCTCGCCCGCTGAACTGGCGGAACGACAGGCCCGCATCTGGGACCCGGTGCTGAACTGGGCTGAGGCGGCGCTGGGCGTCCGGCTCAAGACCGCCGCAGGGATCGTCCACGTCACGCAGGCAGACGGAGAGCTTGCAAGGATCGCGGCGGCGGTGGCCAACGTGCCATCTCCCGTGCCGCTCGCGGCTCTCAGCGCAGTGACCACGCTCGGCGGTTCCGCCATGATCGCGCTGGCGCTCGCCCACAGGGCCTTGTCGCCGGACGAAGCCTGGGCCGCCGCCCATGTCGACGAGCACTACCAGGCCGAGGTCTGGGGCGCCGATGAGGAGGCCGTCCAGCGGCAGCGGTATCGCCGCCGGGAATTCGACGCCGCAGCCCTGGCCCTGGCCAGTTGGCGCCCGGCATCCGCACAGGAGTAGCACATGGGTCTCGCCAAGGACGTCGGACGCAAGGACGCTGCCTACAAGCGGGCCGTCGACATGCTGAAGAAAACCGCCATGATCGACGGCCACAATGACCTGCCCTGGGTGATCCGGCGGGCCACCAATGGTGATCTGGCGCGGTTCGACCTGACGAAAGTCCATCCGGAGACCGACACCGACATTCCGCGCCTCAAGGCCGGCATGGTGACCGTGCAGGTGCTCGCGGCGTTCCTGCCCAGCGACATTGAGAACCCGGCGACGGTGACGCTTGAGCAGATCGACCTGGTCCGCCGCATCGAAGCCCGCCACAGCGACGTCTTCCTGCCCATCCGCCGCTCAACGGACATCACGGCGGCAAAGCGCAAGGGCAAGATCGGCTCGCTGATCTCGGTCGAGGGCACGGTCGGCTGCGAAGGCTCGCTCGCCCCGATCCGCATGTGGCACCAGCTTGGCGTCCGCCTCATCACGCTCTGCCACAATGGCTCCCTGCCCTGGGTGGATTCGTCGACGGACAGGCCCAAGGCGGGCGGCCTCTCACCCTTCGGCAAGGAGCTTGTCGCCGAACTCAACCGTCTCGGCATCATCATCGATCTGTCGCACGCCTCGGTCGAGGCTGCCCATGCGGTGATCGCGGCGTCGAGCGCGCCGGTCGTGCTGTCGCATTCGAACGCGCACGCGCTCTGCCCGCATCCGCGCAACGCGCCCGACGATCTGATCAAGGCCGTGGCCGCGTCCGGTGGCGTGGTCATGGCGACCTTCGTGCCCTCGTTCATCAATCCCGATCTCTGGAGCCGGATCGAGAAGGCCAAGCGCGCCCGCTGGCCCGGAGCGACGCCCGCGGAACGGGCCGCAATGCAGGATCCGCCGGAATCCGAAATCGGGCCCCTCCCGCTTGCGACGCTGGCGCAGTATTGCGACCATGTCGAGTACCTGCTGAAGCTCATCGGGCCGGATCATGTCGGCATCGGCGGTGACTTCTATGGCGGCGAGCAGCCGGTCGGGCTTGAGGACGCTACGGTCTACCCCTCCCTGTTCGCCGAACTCATACGCCGGGGCCATGGCGAGCAGGTCCTGTCCCGCGTCGCGGGCGCAAACTTCCTGCGCGTGATGCGCAAGGTCGAGCGCAATGGCCGGCAGATCGCGAAGGACGCCAAGCCGGCGCCAAAGACACGCGCCCGCCGCCCGGTCAGGCGTAGGGCCGCGCTCGTCGTGAAATCCGCTTCGCGCTGACCGGCCTTCATGCAGACCTTCTCCTCCTCGAGCGTGACGATCGCCTTCCTCGATGTCGCGCCCACCGGACCGGACCGGCACGAGCCGATCATTCTGGTCCATGGCTTCGCCTCCAACCACGCGGTCAACTGGGTCAACACCGGCTGGGTCAAACTGCTGGCTGCCGATGGCCGGCGTGTGATCGCGCTCGACAACCGCGGCCATGGCAGGAGCGAGCGCCTGTATGACCCGGCGGCCTATGCCGCGCCGGTGATGGCGCGCGACGTTCTCAACCTGATGGACCATCTTGGCATCGCCCGCGCCGACGTGATGGGCTATTCGATGGGCGCACGCATCACGGCCTTCCTGGCGCATGCGCATCCCGGCCGCGTGCGCGCCGCCCTGCTCGGCGGCCTCGGCATCAAGCTGGTTGATGGCGTCGGCCTGCCGCCGACCATTGCCGACGCCATGGAGGCGGACAGCCTCGCTGACCTGACTGATCCGGTGCAGCGTATGTTCCGCAGCTTCGCCGAAGCCACCGGCAGCGATCTCAGGGCCATGGCGGCCTGTATTCGCGGCTCGCGCCAGACGCTGGACGAAGCCCAGGTTCGCAGCATCGACCTGCCTGTGCTGGTCTCGGTCGGCACGGTTGATCATGTCGCTGGCCCGGCGGCGCCATTGGCCGCACTGCTGCCACAGGGCCGTACGCTTGATATCCCCGGTCGCGACCACAATCTGGCGGTCGGCGACCGCACCCATAAGGATGGCGTGCTTGCATTCCTCGGTGCGTTGTGACCGGCAGCGCGAGAGCCCGATGTCTCGGAGATGATGGCATCCCAATCCCCTTTTCTGATGGTCGTCGATGACGCAAACGGCAACTGCACCCATGATCACCACCCAGGCGGCCTATCAGGGCGCCGATCGCAATCGCCTCGTGGCGACAATTTACGGCAGCGGCGGACCACCGGTCCTGCTGCTCCATGGCGGCGGCCAGACGCGGCGCGCCTGGCGCCGCACGGGCCTTGCGCTGGGCCATGACTGGCAGGTGATCGCCCTTGACCAGCGCGGCCACGGCCAGAGCAACTGGGTTGCGGACGGCGCCTACGCCTTTCCGGACTACGCGCGCGACGCGCAGGCCGTGGCCGCCGAGATCGCGAGGACAACCGGATTGAGGCCGGCGGTGATCGGCGCCTCGCTGGGTGGGATTTCCGCGCTGCTGGCGCTTGATTCGCCGGACAACCCGGCCTTTTCCGCTCTGTGCATGGTGGATGTGGTGCCGGACATGAGCCCGGATGGGCTCGACGCAATCCAGGGCTTCATGCGTACCCATGCGGTGGACGGCTTCGCCTCTGTCGAGGAGGCGGCGAATGTGGTGGCAGCCTACCTGCCCCATCGCGAGCGGCCGAAATCGCTGGACGGGCTGCGCCGCAACCTCCGGCACGATCCGGATGGCCGCTGGCGCTGGCACTGGGACCCGCGCTTTCTCGACGGGCCACGTTCGGTCAATGCTGTCTGGGACGAGGTCCGCGAAGCACTGATGACACAGGCCGCGAGGCTCACGGTTCCGGGCCTGCTGGTCCGTGGCGCGTTCAGCGAGCTTGTCACCGAGGAGGCGGCCGCCGACTTCCTCAAGGTCGCCCGCGGCATGACCAGCGTCAATGTGGCGAAGGCACGCCACATGGTCGCCGGCGACAGCAATGACGACTTCATCGCCGCGATCGGCGATTTCCTCGCCACAGTCACCCCCCTGCCCGCAACGAAAGCCTGAACCGATGCCGATCTATGCGCTTGGCGACGCAACGCCGACCCTCCCCGCTCCCGGCGCTTTCTGGATCGCGCCTGACGCCCAGGTCATCGGCCGCGTCGAACTGCACGTCGATGTCGGCATCTGGTTCGGCGCCACCCTGCGCGGCGACAATGAACTGATCCGGATCGGCGCGCGCTCGAACATCCAGGAGCGCTGCATGCTGCACACCGACATGGGCTCGCCGCTCACCATCGGCACGGATTGTACCATCGGCCACCATGCCATCCTGCATGGCTGCAGCATCGGCGACAATTCACTGGTCGGCATGGGCACCATCATCCTCAACAATGCGCGGATCGGGAAGAACTGCCTCGTCGGCGCCGGCGCGCTGGTCACCGAGGGCAAGGACTTCCCGGACAATTCGCTCATCGTCGGCTCCCCCGCCCGCGCCATCCGCACGCTCGATGCGGCCACCGCCGCACGGCTGACGGCCAGCGCAGCGAGCTACGTCACCAACTGGAAGCGGTTTGCAGCGGGGTTGCGGCAGGTGGGGTAAGGCGCGAACCCGGGTCACACAACAGGTGGCCCTGATCGGAGACAGACCAGTGGGTGACAAGTGGTGCGGGGCTGGTCATCCTTGGGCATGATCGGCCTCTGGCCTCTGGGCGGTTGGCGGTAGCTCGCTTGGTCAAAACCTGATGGGCCGAGCATCTTCTGAAGGTCGGCCTTGAGATACAATGCGATTTGGTTGACGGCGAACAACACGCTTGCGGCAACCGAACAGCGCACAACCCAATGCGCGAAATTCGCTTGCCTGACGTCGCTCGCAACGCCGATCTGCGTTTGTCATCCGTGAGCGGCTTTGGGCTGAAGCGCGCTGTTCAAAACAGTGATCTCGCGATCGCTGCTGCGTACGCTTCTCTTTGACATATTGCTCGCGAAGCATATGCCGTTGCCAATCTTGCGTGACAGCCGCCGATGAATATACAAAAAAGCTCAAGAATGCCGCAAAAATAAATTCTTACTTTTCAAAGGTAAGTTTTCGTTCAGACACTGCAACTCCCAATCAGTCTAGCGCCCTCGCGATGCGCTTCAATAATTACGCCATCGCCGCCTTTACCGTTTCGACCAACTGCTTCATGGTGAAGGGCTTGGGAAGAAAGTGGAATTTCTCTCCCTCGGGCAGATTCTTCTTGAAGGCCTCCTCGGCATAGCCGGAGACGAAGACGAAGCGGGTTTTCGGATTGCGCTTGCGCAATTCGCCGAGCAGCGTCGGGCCGTCCATTTCGGGCATCACCACATCGGAGACCACGAGGTCGCTTCAGCCGCAGCCTCCTCCTCGGTCGCGACATAGCGCGGCAGGAAGATGCGGAAGGTCGTGCCCTGCCCCATCTTCGAGTCCGCGAACACGAAGCCGCCGGTCTGCTTGACGATGCCGTAAACCATCGACAGGCCGAGCCCGGTGCCCTTGCCGACATCCTTGGTGGTAAAGAAGGGCTCGAAGATCTTGTCGATCAGCTCCTGCGGGATGCCGGTGCCGGTGTCCTCGACCTCGAGCAGCACATAGTCGGCCTTCGGCATCGACGGGTAGTTGTAGGTCCGCGACTCGGCCTCGCTGACATTGCTGGTGCGCAAGGTCAGCCTGCCGCCCGGCTTCATCGCGTCGCGCGCGTTGACCGCGAGGTTGACGATGACCTGTTCGAGCTGGCCGACATCGGCCTTGATCGGCCACAGGTCCCGGCCATGCCGCACGTCGAGCCCGATCGTGTCGCCGACCACGCGCTTGAGCATCAGCGAAAGGTCTGACAGCACATCGCCATACTCCAGCACCTGCGGACGCAGGGTCTGGCGGCGCGAGAAGGCGAGCAGTTGCCTGACCAGCGAAGCAGCGCGCAGTCCGTCCTGCTTGATCTGCATGATGTCCTGGAAGGACGGGTCGGTCGGCTTGTGGCTGGCCAGCAGGAAGTCCGAGGCATTGATGATCACCTGCAGCACGTTATTGAAGTCATGCGCAATGCCGCCCGCAAGCTGGCCAACAGCCTGCATCTTCTGGGCCTGGTCGATGTTCTCCTTCAGCTTGCGCTCCGAGGTGGTCTCGAGCGCATAGACGATGGCCTTCTCCTCGCCGCCCTCGCCGTCGATGACCGGGGCCACGAACAGCCGGGCCGAACGGTCGCCCTCGCCGTTGATCGAAACGTCGAGCGGCTTGATGTCGGCGCTGCCGACGCCGGCGGCGGCGAGCGCAGGCTGCAACGCCGTCCAGTCGGTCTCCTTGACCAGCGCGCCAAGGGTGGAGGCCGGCACGCCGATCGAGAGCCGGGCGAAGGCGGCGTTCGAGCGCATGATCCGTCCAGACGCATCGACCGTGGCGATCGCCATCGGCGTGTTGTTGAAGAAGCGCGCCAGCCTGACCTCGGCCGCCGTCCCGGCATCGGAACCCGCCTCGCCGGGCGCGCGGTTGAGCACCAGCGTGCGCGACGGCCCGGCCTTGCCATCGTGGCCAAAGGCAACCTCATGATGCAGGCGAACCGGCAGCGACTGGCCGTTGCGCCGCCTGAGATCGACATCGACGACCTCGGTACGCACTTCCCCCGGCTGGCCGCTGATCGCCGACACGAGCGCCACGGCGTTCACCGGCGCGATGTCCTTCAGCAGAAGTCCGCCCGAGCCGACCTTCGCCAGATCATGGTCGAGCCAGCCTGCCAGCGTGGCGTTGAGATAGGGCACCGAGCCGTCGGGATCGATCGACATGAAGCCGGCCGGAGCATGATCGAGGAAATCGATGGCCTGCTGCAGCTCCTGAAAGACATTCTCCTGCCCTTCGCGCTCGCGGGTGACGTCGCGCACACGCCAGAGCGTGGCGTTCTTGCCGCCGGGCCGGGCGGTCATGCTGACCGAGACCTTGTACCAGCCGGCGTCTCCCTTGCCCGTGAGAGGCGGAGACAGCCTGATCTCATCAGTCTGCGAGCGCCCCTCCCGGGCCGCCAGCGCCAGACGGTAGACCACTTCCGAGACATCCGATCCGCCCGAAAAAAGCCGCTCCACCGGCTTGATGTCACCCACCGTCCGCGCGCCGGACAGGCCTTGATAGGCGCGGTTGGCGTAAAGGATGCGGTTGTCGGCCTCGGTCACAATCACGCCGTCATCGGCCTCATCGACGATGGTCTTGGTCAGGTCATTGCGGGCCGACTTGCCCGAGAGCTGCACGAGCCCAATCGACATGGCCAGCAGGCTGAACACGCCGATCACGGACAAAAGCGCCAGAAAGGCCAGGATCAGCGGCTGGGCCCATTCATTGGCCAGAAAGCCGAGCGCGATCGCGGCGCCGACGATGACGCCAGCCACGAGCAGCAGCAGCCCGACATTACCCGGCTTGTCAGAGCGGTCGATGGCGGCGCCCTTGATTGCCTCTGTCATGCTGCCTCAGCCTTCCCTTATGGCGGCGGTCGCCAGACCCGAACCAGTGCACATCTGTCGGAGCATGCTGCGAAAAAGTGGCGGCGGTTTTTCGCTCAAAGCATGCTCTAAGTTATTGCCGTCGATCAAGTTATCTGTGTTCAAACGATTCCGTTTGAACACAGTTTGATCTAGAGCATGTCGCCCGAAAACGGAAACCGGATTTCCGGGCTCGAGCCGCGACAAAACAAGGAGATAGGGCGCGGATCGGCGTTCGGGTGGCGCCCCCTGCCTCACGCGCGCCTGCGCCGGGTCCGCATCACGAAGCCGATCACCTCCGCGACAGCCTTGTAGTGCTCGACCGGCACCGGCTCGTCGAGGTCTGTAGAGGCGTGAAGCGCACGGGCGAGCGGCACATTCTCGACGATCGGCACGCCATGTTCGCCGGCAACCTCACGGATTTTCAGCGCCATGGCATCGACGCCCTTGGCGACGCAAAGCGGCGCTTCCATGCCGGCCTCGTATTTGAGCGCGACTGCATAGTGCGTCGGGTTGGTGATGATAACGGTGGCCTGGGGCACCTGGGCCATCATGCGCTTGCGCAGCCTCTGGGTCCGGATCTGGCGCAGCTTGGCCTTGACTTCGGGGTTGCCGTCGCTGTCCTTGAACTCCTGCTTTAGCTCCTCGCGGGTCATGCGCTGGCGTTTCATCCACGAAAAGCGCTGGTAGACGAAGTCCCCGACGCCAACGAAGAAGTAGATCGCCAGCACCCCGACCATCAGCTTCATTGTGATAGACAGAACCGCCGGCAGCAGCGCCGACACATCCATGCGCGTGAACGCGTCGAGTCGGTCGTGCTCGCTCCACAGCACATAGCCCACGACCCAGCCGACGATCACCACCTTCAGCAGACCCTTGATGAAGTTGGCGAGCGCCTCCTTGCCGAAGATGCGCTTGGCGCCCTGCATCGGCGACAGCTTGCTGAGTTTGGGCATCAGGGGATCGAAGGTCCACAGCGGCCGGTGCTGGATCAGGCAGCCGATCAGCGTCGTCGCCATGATGATGCCGAGCACGAAGCTGCTGGCCAGAAGCGCGTTCCAGAACCCCTTGAAGGCGAAAAACTGGAAGGCCGCGCCGCTGGATGGCACCTGATGGGCGTTCATCAGGAAGGACCGCATGGACAGGGCCGTCTCGCGCGCGGCGTAGCCACCGGAGATCAGCATGGCCAGCGCCAGCCCCGACAGCACGAAGAAGGTGTTGAGCTCGATGCTCTTGGCGATATCGCCGCGCTTGACGGCGTCCTCGAGCCGCTTTTGCGTGGCCTCTTCTGTCTTGTCGTCGTCTTCCTTCTCGTCGGCCACGGTCGGTCACCCGCCTGAAAGCATCTTGAGGAAGCCGCCGAGTTCGCCCAGGAACACCGTCATCATCACGCTGAGGATAGCCGCGAGAATGGCCATGCCGATCAGGATGGAGGCGGGAGCACCGAGGAAAAACACCTGGAACTGCGGCATCAGCCGCGCCAGGATGCCGAGGCCGAGATTGAACAGCAGCCCGAACACGATGAAGGGCGCCGACATCTGCACCGCGATCACGAAAGCCTTGCTCACGGCCTGAAGGCCCAGCGCCGAGGCGTCGCCAACAGACGGATAGGCTCCAGGCGGCAGCATCGTGTAGCTGTGGTGGATCGCCCCGATGGCCAGATGGTGCAGGTCCGTCACGAGGATCAGCGTGATGCCGAGAATGGTCAGGAAATTGCCGATCGTCGGATTCTGCTGGCCCATTGCAGGATCGACAGCCGTGGCGAAGCCGAGGCCGATCTGGTTCGCCATGATCACGCCCGCAGTCTGCAGCGCCGACATGATCAGCCGCGCGGACAGGCCAAGGATGGCACCGATCAGGATTTCGGAGATCAGAAGGGCGAGCAAAGCCGCCGGCTCGGACGGCACCTGCATCAGCGAACGCCCCACCGGCATCAGAAGCAGCGCGATGAAGACGGCGATGGCAAGTTTGGCCCGGTTGAAGACAAAACGCTCGCCCAGACCCGGCATCAGCATGACCATCGTCCCAACGCGGGCAAAGACCAGCATGAACATGGCCGCCAGATCCGGCAGGATGGTGATCGTCATGCGGCTCCCTCGCGAGGGGGATAGATCCCCCATGCGCTGCGCCCCGGCAACAATCGCGGGCGCAGCCGCCACGCTCAGCCGCCGCTTGCGATTCGCGCGGCTATCCTCAGCATATAGCTCGCTAGGGCATCTCCCATGAAGGGCAGGAACAGCATCATCGAGGCAAAGACGGCAATGATCTT
>JAPLOW010000238.1:4338-10975 GCA_026400555.1 Hyphomicrobiales bacterium | reverse complement strand
GGAGATTTTTGTAGCGCGACTGGGTCCGGGCCAGCACATAGGCCAGCGGAAAGCCGAAGATGAGGCAGAAGATCGTGCAAGCGACTGCGACGCGGACGGTCCGCCACAGCACCTGCAGGTAGAACGGATCAGTGAAGAACTTGACGTAGTTGGCGATGGTCAGCGCATCGACCATCAGCTTGCCGGGAACAAAGGCGTTCAGACTGTAGCGGAAGAGGATCGCGATCGGCACGAGAAGGCCGATCGCGACGAAAATGGTAGCGGGCACGAGCAGGCCCGCCGCCGTGAGGTTGCTTGGCTCGCCGACCGGTCGTTGTGAAACATGCGCCATGGCGGGCCGTTGTCCCGGATCAGCCCTTGAAGACCTTGTCCCACCACTCCTTCATCGCGGCGTCGTTCTGCGCGAGGAAGGCGTAGTCGATATCTTTCATTTTCTTGTTCTCCTCCTCGGTGAAGCCGATGCGCTTCTGGAGGTCTGGGGCGACGGCTGCTGTCGTCACGGTCGGATTGAAGCCCATGTCGACGGCGAAGTTCTCCTGCGCGCCTTTTTCCAGCATGGCGTCCATATAGGCGTAGGCGGCGGCCTTGTTGGGCGCATTCTTCGGAATCATGAAGCCCGAGACATAGGCCAGGGCGCCTTCGCTCGGAGCGATGGAATCGACCGTGATGCCGGCATTCTGCCATTGCACGGCGCGGGCCCTCCACATCATGCCGATGCTGATCTCCTCGGTCTTCAGCGCCTGGGCAAAGGCCTCGTTGGTCGGATAGATGCGGGCGCCAGCGCGCTTGGCGGCAAGCAACAGTTCCTTGCCTTTCTCCAGGCTCGTCATGTCGCCGGCAGCGGCGAGGCCAGCAGCCAGCATCACGAACTGATACTGGATGTCGATGAAACCGAGCTTGTTGCCGTATTTCGGATCAAAGCAATCCTTGTAGCCCGTGGGCGCGGGGGTCACGAGCTTCGGGTTATAGACCACGACCTTGCCGGAGATAATGTGGCCGACGCCGAACGGATACCGCGCGATCGGAATGATGTTGCCGGCATTCTTGAGCTTGGAATAGTCGATCGGCTCTGCGACGCCGGCCGCATCCATCTCGAACATTTGTGCCGCTGATAGGCCCTGGATGTCGGTTGTTCCGCGCGGCAGTCGGCGCTCGGCGACCATTTTGGCCCGGCGCGGCGCATCCGACGCCTGGTCCTGCACGACCTCGAAGCCCTTTGTCTTGAGGAAGGGCTCCTCAACGTTTTTGGAAAGCAGGCGGGCATAATCGCCGCCCCATGTGCCGACGACGACGCGGCCTGCGGCCTGCGCCGCGGCCTCGCTGGATCCGGCGGCCGGCAGCAGCGCTCCTGCCGCCGTGAGCCCGAGGCCCTTCAGCGTGGTCCGCCTGTCAATTCCCTTTGTAAAATTCGACATCTCGACTTCTCCCTTTTTGTGTCTCACTTGGCGGCAGATGCCGCGGGTTCAGGTTGTCTCGCGTGGAAAGACGAGACAGGCCGAGGTCGGCCAGCCAACCTCGATTGCGTCGCCGACGGCCGGAGCGAGGCCGTCGGATCTGTTGGGAACCTGCACCACGACATGGTCTGCCGCATTCAGGCGTACATGGACGTCAAGCATTGCGCCCAGATAGGACACGAAGCCAACCGCGCCCGATACATGATTGTCGAGCCCCTGGGCGGCGGGGCCCAACGTAAGCCGCTCGGGCCGCAGCGCGATGGTTGCCGGACCCTGCACGGCCGTGGCCGGACAGGTGAGTACAAGCCCTCCATCGGAGCGGAAGGCGCCGGGTGCCGTGACGGTACCGGTGATCATCGTGGATCGGCCGACGAAGTCTGCAACGAACAGGTCGGCGGGGCGCTCGTACAGATCAGACTGCGTGCCGAGTTGTCGCACCGCGCCATCGGACATGACGACCAGCCGGTCGGCCATTGTCAGGGCTTCCTCCTGGTCATGGGTCACCATGACTGTGGTCAGACCGGTCTGCTGCTGCAGCGCCCGGATTTCAAGGCGCACCTGCAGACGGAGCTTGGCGTCGAGATTCGACAGTGGCTCGTCGAGCAACAGGACATCGGGCCGGATGACCAGCGCGCGGGCGAGGGCCACACGTTGCTGCTGCCCGCCGGACAACTGGCGAGGGTACCGCTCGCCAAAGCCGTCAAGCCTGACCAGACGCAGGGCCTCTGCGACCCGCGGACCAATCTCGCTGTGCGCAGTCTTCCGCATCTCGAGGCCAAAGGCGACGTTCTGCTCGACCGTCATGTGGGGAAACAGGGCATAGCTCTGGAAGACGAGGCCTGCATTGCGCTTCCATGGCGGCAGGCCGGTAACATCCTGGTCGCCGATGCGGATCGACCCGCCGCTCGGCGGCACGAAACCCGCGATCATGCGCAGCGTGGTCGTCTTTCCGCAGCCAGATGGGCCCAGCAGCACGAGAAACTCGCCATCCCTGACTTCGAGCGAAACAGATTTGACCACGGCAACGTCGCCGTAGCTCTTGGTCAGTCCGTCGAGGGTTAGTGAGGCCATTGATCAGACAACCCGGGCAAGTTTGACGTATCGGTCGGTGATGATCATCGCCGCCGCGATGAGAACGATCTGGAGGACGGAGACGGCCGCGACGGTCGGATCGATCTTCCATTCCAGATACTGGAGGATGGCGATCGGCAGCGTGATGCGTCCCGGCCCCACGAGAAAGAGGCTCATTTCGAGATTGCCGAAGGACGTTACGAAGCCAAACAGTGCGCCTGCCACAACGCCAGGACGGATGGCCGGCAAAGTCACCCGGAAGAAGGTTGTCCACTGGTTGGCTCCGAGGCTCTGGGCAGCCTCCTCGGCCGCCCGGTCAAGCCCCGCGAGGCTCGCCGTAACAAGGCGCACTGTCCAGGGAATCACGATGAGCGTGTGTCCCGCAACAAGGCCACCCAGCGAGCCTAGGATCGGTAGGCCCGTTGCGATCTCCGTCTCGATCTGGAAGACATAAATCGCCGTGCCCATGACCACGCCCGGTACCACCAATGGCAGCAGTAGAAACTGGGCCATTACGGCGTTGCCGGCAAACTGCCTGCGAGCGAGAATTAGACTTGCCGGCACCGCGAGGGCAAGGCCGATCGCAGTCGCCGCCACCGCGACCTGCACGCTCGTCCAGAGTCCCGTGACGAAGTTACGGTTGCCGGCGATGGCGCCGAACCATTTGAGCGAATAGCCCTCGGGTGGAAAGGAGGGAATTTCCTGGGCGAAGAAGGCCAACCACGTGACGAAGACCAGCGGCATGAGGATAAAGCACAGCGTCAGATAGGCCACGCCATGGAGCGCGACCTTCCCTGCAAGCCGTCCATCCGCCATCATGCCGTCGGTTCCCCCATGCGGACCTTGCTTTGTCAGAGCTGGTTCTTGTGCATGCGCCCGCCTTGCATGATCAGTGGCAGATGCGCGCCCTGCCTGGTCAGCAGGGACAGGTCCTTCAGCGGGTTACCGTCAACGAGGACAGCGTCGGCATAGGCGCCGGCCCTGAGCGTGCCGATCTTGCCTTCCTTGCGGCAGAGGCGCGCTGCATGAACTGTCGTCGACCGGATGACCTCGATGGCCGGTAGGATGCGGCCCCGGATGACAAATTCCTCGGACTGGTGGCGATGCATTTCGCCAAGCAGGTCGGAGCCATAGGCCATTGTGAGCTTGGCATCACGCATGATTTCGAGCGACTCCATCCCAGCAAGGCGCACCGTGTCGACCTTGGCTACCGAGATCGGGTCGAGGCCCAGCGCGGGGCCCTCAACGCCAAGATACTCGTATGTCACGAGGGTTGGACAGGCGATCGCGCCCTTTTCGGCTGCGAAGGCCGCCGTCTTGGGTTGGATCAGGTTGCAATGCTCAAGGCTGTGGACGCCGCACTCGACCGCGCGCCGGATCGCTTCATCGGTGTAGAGGTGCGCGGCGACGTAGGTGCCCGCATTGGATGCCTCCTCGACCGCAGCTCGGATTTCGTCGCGGGAGTAGCCGAGGAAGTGGATGGGATCGTTCGGCGAGGCGACGCCGCCATTGGCCATGATCTTGATGAAATGCGCACCCTGCTTGATCTCCTCGCGGCAGGCCATCCTCACTGCATCAACACCGTCAGCGAGTCGCCCGAGTGAGCCGAGCGAGCGCGTCCATGTCTCTGGGTCGCGGCGGTCATAGCGTGACCGGCTGTCGCCATGGCCGCCGGTCTGGGACAGCGCCTTGCCCGGAATGATAAGGCGGGGGGCTTCGATTAGTCCTTGCTCCTGCGCCTCGACCAGCGGGTAGGTCGCCCCGCCCAGATCGCGGACAGTGGTGAAGCCGCGATCCAGCATCCCCTTCATGATCCGAGCGGCGCGATAGGCGATGAGCGCGTCGGGCACAAGCGCGTTCTGGCCGATGTTGACCATGGTCGCAATGACGTGGACATGGCAATCGACGAGGCCGGGCATCAGTGTGCGCTTGCCGCAATCCACTACGCTGGCGTTCGCGGCCTTGATGGGCTTGTCGGAGAGCTCCCTGACTGTGTCGCCCTCCACGAGCATCTCGTAGCCGCCGACGAGACCGTCGGAGATGGCGGGATCGAGCAGGTGGAAGTTGCGAAAGAGGGTCAGGCTCATGGTGCTGTCCTTGGTCGGCAGTGCTGACAGTTTGAATTTCCGAACTGCGCGCGCGTCGCACAACGCCCGTAGCCGGAAAGATCAATCGATCCTGGTTGCAGCCAGTGCAAAGGCGCTGGCGCTCTGAGGCCGTCCATCGGTGCACACATTGTGCACAGGCGCAAGATGGCGTTGCGGAACAATCGCGGTCGGTGTCAGAACCGCACGGTCTTATACGTCACGTCGATGCCGCGCTCGTGCAGCGCCCTCGACATTACGAATTGACAATGGGTACCGGACGTCCATCGCATGGCCTCGACCCGCCTACGACGAATCTCAGCGGCGAACACCGGCCCGAAGCGACCCCACAAGACGCGCACTGTCTCGTGTGTGATGTCGATGCCACGCTCGTGCAGCAGATCCTCAACGTTGCGCAAAGACAGCTGCAAACGGACCTACATCACCACCGCGATGCAGATGATTTCGGCCGAGGTTTTGAAGTAGCGAAACGGGCGCGCCGCGCCATGCCAGGAAGTGTAGGGCGGCCAGCCTGTCACGCAACCTGATTGTTCCCTGACAGTGCCGCTGAAAGCGACCGTGAAATCCTCAATCGTACCTGAGTTCTGTCGCCTTGCCGCGAAAGACGTAATAGCTGAAGACCGTGTAGGCCGCGATGACCGGTAGCACGACCAGTGCGCCCATCAGGATGATGAACAGGCTTTCGGGAGCGCTGGCAGACTGCCAGATCGTCAGTTTTTCCGGCACGACATAGGGATAGAACGAATAGGCCAATCCCAAGAAACCCAGCACGAACAGGCTGACCGCGCCAATGAACGGCACGAAATCCAGCGAGTGATCAATGCGCGGCATGCGCTTTATGAACACCCATAGCGCCATGAACAAGGCCGCCGTCATTAGCGGGATCGGCATCAGGCCGATGATGTTGGGGAAAGCAAACCAGCGCTCGAAGATGCGCGGGCTGACCAGCGGCGTGGCGAGCGAGACCGCCACCATGCCAGCAGCCGTCGCCACAAGGGTCAGCCGCGTCCAAGACACGGCGCGGCGTTGCAGGGGCCCATCGGTTTTGGCGATCAGCCAGGTTGCCCCAACAAAGCAATATGCCGCGGCCAGCCCGAAAGCTGCACCAAGCGCAAAGGCATGCGTGGCCCAGCCTTCCTGGAACCCCATGATGTACAGACCGAGCATGTAGCCCTGCGTGAGCGCCGACAGGGTCGAGCCGCCGATAAAGGCCCAGTCCCACCAGCGCTGGTACTGCTCCTGGGCCTTGACGCGAAACTCGAAGGCAACGCCACGCAGGGTCAGGCCCAGCAGCATCAGCGCGACGGGAAGATAGAGCGCCTGCAAGACCAGCCCGTGCGCGGTGGGGAAGGCCACAAGCAACAGGCCAATGCCAAGCACAAGCCAAGTCTCGTTGGCATCCCAGAATGGTCCGATGGTGGCAACCATCTTGTCGCGCTCGGACCTGTTACCAGAGGCCATCAGCATGCCGACGCCGAGGTCGTAACCATCGAGGATGACATAGGCGAGGATCGAGATGCCCATCAGGGCGGCGAAAATCAGTGGCAGCGTGTGCCCGTCGAGAAAGCTAAACATGGTGATGCTTTACGTGTCCTTGGCGGTTGCGCCGACCGGGTGCACCGGCGCGCTGCCCTTGGCCGCCCCGGCCCCTGTGGGCGAAGCGACGCTCTTCAAACCCTTGCCGGCCAGATGGAACAGCACGGAGATGTAGGCCGCGATCAGAACTGCATAAATGGCGAGATACATGGCAAGCGTTGTGGCAATCAAGCCGCCAGGGACTTTCGACGCCGCCTGCGCGGTGGTCAGCACACCCGTCACAAGCCAGGGCTGGCGACCGATCTCGGTGACATACCAGCCGGCCAGCGTCGCGACCCAACCGGTGAAGGTCATCGCGACCAGCACCCAGGCGAGCGGCGTCGAGATATCGCCCTTGCGCCAGAGCCGCCAGCCGGCGCACCACGAGACC
Organism: Hyphomicrobiales bacterium; assembly: GCA_026400555.1. Taxonomy (GTDB): domain Bacteria; phylum Pseudomonadota; class Alphaproteobacteria; order Rhizobiales; family Beijerinckiaceae; genus Allobosea. Next base: position 4,379 of record JAPLOW010000238.1, on the reverse strand, counting down.
AGCAGCATCAGCATGCCGAGGCCGACCATGATGCGGAAGGC
>JAPLOW010000238.1:0-4316 GCA_026400555.1 Hyphomicrobiales bacterium | reverse complement strand
CTGGCGCGACCGGTGGATGCTTGCGCGTTCCGTCAGTAGCCACGAAGTCATTGAGTCCCGGCACGACGCCTGCAGGATCATGCTTGAGGATCAGGCTGGCGCCATTCGGGATGCTGATCTCGAAATCGTTGCGGCGTTCCTTTTCATTCGGCAGCGCAAACAGAACCAACGGCACATTCCCGCGCGTTTCCCAGTTGCCTTCCATGGCTGCGACCTTGGCCGGCTGGTGTGTCAAGGTGTTGAGGCCGTGCATGTCGCCGGCCAGGATCTGCGCCGGGATCAGCGCCGCACCCAGCACGATGCTTGTGCGCAGGGCGGCCATCACGTCCGGGCCACGATCATGCCTGAGCCAGCGGAAGGCGGATAGGCCGGCAATCAGAAAAGCGCAGGTCAGACCCGAAGCCAGCAGCATGTGGACCAGGCGGTATGGCATCGAGGGGTTAAAAATGATTGCCCACCAATCGGTGGCATGAGCCACGCCCTCGCGCAGTTCGAAGCCGGCGGGCGTGTGCATCCACGAATTCAGCACGAGGATCCAGAAGGCCGACATGGTCGTGCCGAACGCCACGAGGAAGGTCGCAAGCGTGTGGACCCAATTCGGCACCTTGCGGAAACCGAACAGCATGATGCCGAGGAAGGTCGCCTCCAGGAAGAAGGCGGTCATGATCTCATAGGCCAGCAGCGGTCCGGCGATGTTGCCGACGCGCTCCATGAAGCCCGGCCAGTTGGTGCCAAACTGGAAGCTCATGGTGATGCCGGAGACAACACCGAGCGCAAAGGACAGCGCAAATACCTTCACCCAGAACCGGTAGGCGTTCATCCACGTTTCGTCGCGGGTGAGATTGAACCGGACCTTAAAGAACAAGAGCACCCAGCCCAACGCTATGGTGATGGTGGGGAACAGGATGTGAAACGAAATGTTGGCGCCAAACTGGATGCGTGCGAGCAGGGTCGGGTCCATAGATCAGTTCCTCAATCTTTGGCATTCTGAGTGGCGGAGTGGCCCCTGCCGCCCGGCAGCGTGAACAGGCGATCCTTCATCTCCAGGACCTTGACCACTTTGGAGCCGAGGCTCAGCAACTGGATCAGGCGCTCAGTTTCGAGCTTTTGCACGTCAGCGTACCAGTTGGTCAGCAACTCGATCAGCTCGTACATATCCTTGAGACGCGCCTGCGCGTGTTGCTCCTCAGGTGTGCCCGGTGTCTGCATCAGCAGTTCGCGCAGCACGGTCAGAGTCGGGTCGATCTCGCGCTTCTTTCGCTCATCGACCAGCGTGCGGACGATGGCATGGATGTCGTCAGGTGTTGTGAAGAACTCGCGCCGATCACCCGGGATCGGGCGTTGGCGCAAGAGGTTCCAGTTCTGAAGCTCCTTCAACCCCATCGACACGTTTGACCGCGAAACTCCGAGCCGCTCGACGATGTCATCGGCGCAGAGCGGCTTTTCGGCGATGAACAGCACAGCGTAGATATGTCCAACTGTCCGGTTGATACCCCAGCGGCTGCCCATTTCGCCGAAATGCAGAACAAAGGCTTCGCAAAGCGGAGGCAGTGTCATGGGATCCTCAAAATTCAGTATTTTCTGAAAATATAGAATATGTTTCATGATCGAAAGCTGCCGTGATGTCGCAGTTGGGGGGCAGACTGAGTGTCAGCCAAGGTGTCAGGCAAACTGGCACCTGACTGCTGTGCCGTGGTGCTGAAGTCCACGCAGGATGGCGACACCGATCCGCAAAACCTCATCGTGCCGTTCCAGTGCTCTGCCCGGGCCGGACGCAGCCAGATTTTTCCTGGCAGGACTGGTGGGCCACGACATGATCTGCCCCTGATCCGGGCCTTGCAGCAGGCCCATGCCAGGCTGCAGCGTCAACCCAATGGTACCGTAACCCTCGACGAATCACCCGCTGCATTCAGGGCCAGATGGATCCTAAGGCTCGCCTTTGTCGCACCCGAACTCCAGCGCGCCATCCTCGATGGCACCCAGCCGCAACAACAGACGTTGGCGCGGTTCATCGAGGTTGATATCCCGCTGCTCTGGTCCGATCAGAAGCGGCTCTTCGCGACACTGTCCTGACCCGGGAAGCTCGCGCCTGTCCCCAGCCTGTCCAGCCCTGTTCCGGGCGAATTGTTTTCCTGATCGCCTGATCTGAATTCCCTGTTCGCCAAAAGCAGGGAAAACAGCATTCCGGACCAGTAACCCATTGAGATCACGTGGTGATCTGACGGCGCTAAGCGCATCAACCCGCCGGGAACCATCAAAAATCAGGGAAATCCCTGTTTATTCCCTTTTCTCAGGGAAAACAGGCCAAACCGACCCTCCCGTTCGGCAACCGGAGACCGGCGCGCAGAACGCCCGGCAAGAGCCCGCCGAACGTGCGAAACCCTACCCGTCCGAACCGGAAACGGCGCCAATAGCTACATCATTCCAGAGACTTGCAGGTACAGCGTCAGTTCTGAGAGAAATAGAAGGAGTAGTGGCGGAAGGGGTGGGATTCGAACCCACGGTGGAGTTGCCCCCACGGCGGTTTTCAAGACCGCTGCCTTAAACCACTCGGCCACCCTTCCGGTCCGCTGTCATTTGCCTGAAGCGAGCCGTTTGGGCAAGCGCTGCGGCGATAGGAAGCAGCATCCGTCACATTTTGGCTGGCGTAAGCATTTCTACAGATCAGATCAACGACACTTGTGATAACCGCGACCCGACTGGAGTGAGCCTATGCTGAAACAAGCCATCCTCGCCTCCGCCGCGCTGGCCGTTCTGACAACCGGGTTGGCCGCGCGCGAGCTCGAAGCAGATGACATCCGCGAACGCATTGCCGGAAAACGCATTTTCCTCGCCGTGCCGCTCGGCGGCGAATTCCCCCTCTACTATCGCAAGGACGGCCGCATTGACGGCTCCGGCGAGGCGGTCGGGCTCGGGCGTCTGGCGCGCCCCAATGACAGTGGGCGGTGGTGGATCAGCGGCAATCGCCTGTGCCAGCAGTGGCAAACCTGGTACGATGGCAAGCGCATGTGCTTCCAGTTGATCAGCCTTGGCGGCAACAAGCTGCGCTGGAACCAGGACAATGGCGACACAGGCGTCGCCCGTGTCGGGGACTAAGGAGAAACAGGCGGAATTCGCCACATTGCTGCCGTATTCTGCTGTTTTTCGCTGCAGTTTCCGCTAGTTCGCCGTGGAAGCTTGCATCGGCGCGGGTCTTCGCTTAACGGTCCTTTCATTGAACCTTGTCAATTTGAGCAGGTGATGCCGTTCGGCGTGCGTCTGTCAAACCTGAGTAAAGGGCCTCCATGCGGAAGCTGTTGTCCGACTTTGCCGCAGGCTTGCCCTGTTCATGCAGGTCCGTTCTCAAGGTAACGCTGGTTGCCGCGTGCGGCGCCGGGATGGCCAACTGCTCGCAGGCGCCGCAGCAGGGCCGCCTCTCATCACAGGAAAGCCGCGAGATTGGCTTCTTTTCGCAGCGCAAGTTCGGCCCGGCCAGTCCGCGCGTCGCCAACGATGGTGATCCCATTCCGAAGGGCGGCGGACGAGACCATGTCGGCCGCTCCTACACGATCGCCGGCAAGCGCTACACGCCATATGTCAAGCCGGTTGGCTTCACCATCACTGGGCAGGCCTCCTGGTATGGGCCAGCCTTCCATGGCCGCAAGACCGCCAATGGCGAGATCTATGACCGCCACGGCGTCTCCGCTGCTCACCCCACCATGCCGCTGCCGAGCTACGCGCGCGTCACCAATCTGTCGAACCGCCGCTCGATCATTGTCCGCGTCAACGATCGCGGCCCCTATCACGGCGGCCGTGTGATCGATCTATCGCAGAAGACTGCCGATCTTTTGGAGTTTCGCCATCTCGGCACGGCGAGGGTGAAGGTCGAGTATGTCGGACGCGCCTCCATCGCCGGCAGCGATGACCGGCTGCTGGTTGCCTCGCTGACCACCGATGGCACACCTGCAGGCGTGCCCGGCATGAGCCAGCCGGCCACGATGATCGCCAACGCGCCGCCTTTGACCACACCGCGCAACATTCCGTCCACGAGCACAGCAGAGCAGGTCTCCGGCTTTACGCTGGCCTCTGCGCCCGTCGCGGCACCGGCAGCCCAGGCGGCGGAAGACACCTCGCGTGATGTTTCGCGCATCGTTCGCAACGCGCCGCGCCCGCCGGAACGTCCGTTTGATCTGGCGACGATCCCCGGCGCCGCGACGCCGACCGCCTTTGCCGGCCCCGAGCCGGCGAGCCGTGTGGCGCGCGCCAGCCTGGCCGGCCAGCGTCCCGTCCTCGCCAGCCTGTTCTTTGCAAATCCGGAGCCGCTGCGGCAGAGCTTT
>JAPLOW010000067.1 GCA_026400555.1 Hyphomicrobiales bacterium | reverse complement strand
TCATCCCCGGCGCCGTGATGAGCGTACGCCCCGTGGGCGTGATGGTGATGCAGGACGAGGGCGGCGAGGACGAGAAGATCATCGCCGTGCCGTCGCGCCGCCTGACCAAGCGCTACGAGAACGTGAACAACTACACCGACATGCCGAAGATCACGCTCGACCAGATCCAGCACTTCTTCGAGCACTACAAGGATCTGGAGCCCGGCAAGTGGGTCAAGCTCACCGGCTGGGGCGACGCCGAGAAGGCCCGCCAGCTGATCAGCGAGGCGATAGAGCGGGCGAAGGCGGCGAAAGACTGAGACCGCCAGGCGGATGGCCCATTGCGAAGGCTCAATTGCTGCGCCTTGACGCATCCGTTCAACATCGTGAAGCTTGCTTCACAGGTACTCTTGAAAAGGTGATTGATGAGCATAATCCTCAGGATGATCCTCCCAGTCATTATCATTGCGGTGGCTTTTCCGGCTCAAGCCGAAGATGTGCCACGCTTCGATATCGCCTTGTATTGTCAGGCAAACGCTTCGGCGCGCGGCGGCCCCGGCAACTGTCGCCGCACGGAAGAAACACAACGCATTGCGCTCGAAGCGGATTGGCAGAGCTTTCCAAAACAACGCAAGCATTTCTGCGTGCAGTCAGTCACGTTCAAGCCGCGAGCCCAACGCTCTTACGCGACCCTGGCCCAGTGCCTCGAAGACGGCACCACCAGTTGATCAGTGACTGCTGAATTTCCCGTGGGCCAAAACGGGACCCTGCGCCGTTCCGCCGGACGGAACGGCGACCGGCTCCAGTGTGATCACCAGTCCTGACCTGAGATCGGCAACTCTCACAAGTGCCTTGTCGAGATCAAAGTTGACAGTGCCAAGCGGATCGAGCGCTCCGATTCCGATGGGCTCGCCATCATCGTTCGGCACCAGCCAAAGAAATGGAATGCCAATGCGCGACGGCAAGGTCGCAGCAGGCACGACAACCAACCTTCCCCGCGCGCCATCGTAAGTCGCCACATATTCCGGCGGCCCATCCTTTGGCAGGATCGCGCTGACCAGCAGCACGCGAGCGGTCTCCCGCACCACCACCTCACGCGGCGACTGATCCAGCAGGCCAGTACGGGGTATCACGAAGGCGATGATCAGGGCCGCAGCGGCGACGGCGAGACCTGCCGCGCTCAATCCGCGCCAGAACGCCAAGCTCTGGAGCACGCTGCTCCGCACAGGCGACAAGGACGCAGCAACCCGCGCCCGGGCAATGCCATCATGCTGGGCAGAAGGAGCGGACTCTGGATTGCCGGCCAGGGAACCAACAACGGCGGCGAGCACGCGCGGATCTGGCATTGAGGCCGGCTCCTCCAAGGCGAGCGCTGCAAAGTGCTCATTCCACTTCGCGATTTCGGAAGCCAACTGAGGATCACGTGCCATCGCCTGCGCCGCATCTTCGGCGTCAATCAGGCCGAGCGCGATCTCGCCGGCCAGCGCCGTGCGCAGATCATCCGTTTCGTAGCGATCCATCCCCTTGCTCATGTCCCGTCCATGCAGGCGCGAAGCCGAATCAAGCCCCGGCGAATACGGCTCTTCATCGTCGACAGCGGCACGTTTTCGCGCCTCGCCAGCTCATCATAGGTCAATCCGTCAAAGAATGCAGCGCGAATGGCCCTCTGCTGGTCCGCCTCTAGACAGCCGAGACAGGCGCGCAGATGCACGGCATCTTGCCCTGCCATCATACGGTCAAGCACCGGCGTCGAGTCATCGGCCACATCGATGTCATCCAGCGGCTCGAAGGGCCTGGTCCGCGAACGCTCCGAGCGCAAACGGTCTATGGCGCGGTTCCGCGCAATCACTGCCAGCCAGGTCATCGGCGAGCTGAGCCCGGCGTCATAGGTGGAGGCCTGCCTCCAGACATTCATGTATGTGTCCTGCAAGACCTCCTCCGCCATCGCGTGATGACGCACGATGGCTAGGATGACACCATTCAGTTTCGCGCATGTCAGTCCATAAAGTCGCTGCAAGGCCTGATCGTCCTGCTGCGAGATTCGCCGCAGCAGGTCGACAAGCACGGCGCGGCCCGCGGCCCCGACCTTGGCACTGTCTGGTGGTAACGGCGTCATACGGTCAAGCAATGCGGTCCCGAAGGCCTCTGCAACGTACCCCCAGCTTACGCGCCGAGGGCACAATCGGTTCGCCTTCAGTCATGACGCACTGGTCAACGGCGCCGTTGGCCGGGGATCAGCACACGGTCGATTACATGGATGACACCATTGCTGGCAGCAATGTCAGCCCGGGTGACACGCGCACCATCAACATGGACAATCCCGTTGCGGCGCACGGCGCGGACACTGTTGCTGCCGTTCAGTGTCGGCACCAATGTTGCCCGGTGCGGCACATCAGCGGCCTCAATGCGGGCAGCAACCACATGATAACTCAGGATGGCCTGCAATTTGGCCTTGTTCTCGGGCTTAAGCAGGGTTTGGACGGTTCCTGCCGGTAGCCGACGGAACGCACGGTCAGTCGGTGCGAACACCGTCAATGGTCCCGGTCCCGACAGGGCTGGGACGAGGCCAGCAGCCTGCGCCGCTGCAATCAGAGTGGTGAATTGGCCAGCGGAGGCGGCCGTCTCGACGATGGTACGGCTCTGGGCCAGAGCTGGAGCAGACCCGGCCGCCGCAAGGAACGCGGCGGCGATGACAAAACGCTTAGAGACATTCATGGAAGAGACCTCGACCTGTAAGGGGTTGCAAGCTGAGCTACGGAACCGCCGCCCGAAAAGACGCAGCTGTCAGCAGATTTTCGGCAACAGCGTTGCCCGACACGATGTGCTCCGCCGTTTTCTCACCGTGGGTCACTGAACCGGTGTAAACTGCCGTGCTTGACCACTGCAAAGGCAGGCCCATGCTGATCAGGTTTGGCTACGAGATCACCGTCACCTGCCAGCAGCCGACCGAGATGGTCTGCCTGCTCAGCGTGCATCCCGAGCGGCATGCCGACATCCGCACGCCGGAGACCATCACGACCACACCGGACATGCCGATCAGCAGTTATCGTGACCTGTTCGGCAACATCTGCCAGCGCTTCAAGGCTCCTGCCGGCGACATGACCATTCGCAGCGATGGCGTGATCGAGGACAATGGCGCGCTCGACCCGTTCGTGCCGGAAGCGCAGGAGGTGCCCGCCGGCGCGCTGCCGGACGAGACGCTGGTCTACCTGATGGGTAGCCGCTATTGCCAGACCGACCAGCTCAGCCAGATCGCCTGGGACCACTTCGGCCAAGTGCAACCCGGCTGGGGTCGGGTTCAGGCCATCTGCGACTTCGTCAACAAGCAGATCAGCTTCGATTACATGGGCGCTTCATCGACGCGCGGCGCGCTTGAGGTCTACCATGGCCGCATCGGTGTGTGCCGCGACTATGCCCATCTCGCCATCACCTTTCTGCGCTGCATGAACATTCCGGCGCGCTATGTGAACGGGCATCTCGGAGATATCGGCGTGCCGGTGGTCGACCCGATGGATTTCAGTGCCTGGATCGAGGTGTATCTCGGCGGGCCGGAGGGCGGGCGCTGGCACACCTTCGATCCGCGCAACAACAGCCGCCGCATCGGCCGCATCGTGGTGGCGCGCGGGCGTGATGCTGCCGACATCCCACTGATGAACTCGTTTGGCCCGCATGGACTGAAGGGCTTCAGCGTCTGGACCTATGATCTGGCGAATGTGCCTGCGACGGCGCTGGGCGGCCCGCTTGTGCTGGCTTGAGCAGCCGGCACGTTTCCGGGTTCCGTCCGCCGCAATCGGCTACAGGCCCTGGAAATGCGTCAAACACCTCAGCCCTGGATGCGATGTCCGATGTCGATCGGGTGGACCGAGACCATCTCGGCCACCGCCCAGAAGACAGCCAGCACCACGATGATCTCCAGCTTGATCGAGCGCGCCAAGGCATCATCCGCGCCTGCCTCGCCACGGGTCAGAGCCGGCGTCAACCTGAGATTGTGCCATGCGGCGAAACCCATCAGGCCCGCCACCAGGGCAAGCTTGGCGATCAGGCCATAGCCCCACCATGAGCCGGTGATCAGGTCGAGCCTTGGGGAAAGATACCAGATCAGCAAGGCCCCGGAGGCCACGACAAGGGCCATGGCGCCCAGCGCGACATGTGACCAGTCGGTGATCAACTCCGCCGCGCTTGCCTGCTCCCGCCGCTGCGCTACGAGCGCCAGCGGCAACAGCGAGCCAACCCAGAACGCCACGACGCTGAGATGCACGAGCACCAGTGCCGCGATTTCCTGGCGCGGACGGTAGAGCATGGAATGCCCCATCGCCGCATAGCTGGCGATGACCGCAACCGCGCCGACCACCGCGATGAACGGGCCTGCCCGCCATAGCAGGGCGTAGGCCATGACCAGCATGAGGCCTGCGACGCGCAGGACAAAGGCATCGCCGATCCGCGAGCGCATCACGGCCGTCCATACCGTCGGATCGAACAGATCGGCCCCGGCGGTCAGCACCAGCACGCGCAAGGCCATGGCCGCGACCGACAGCAACAGCGCGAGCACCGCTCCGGCGACGATCCAACGCGGGAGCAGGCGCTTTTCCGCCGCGTTCAGCCGGTGACCGAAACCGGCCCCGAACATCACCAGCCCTGCTGTGCCCAGGCTCGCGGCATAGTAGCCAGCGCGCAGCAGCACGGTGACGCCATCCAGAAAGGACGCATCCGGCTGCAGGAATTCGATGATCATGGCGATGTGTTCCCAGCTTGGCGGTCAGGGTCCGATGCGGAAGCGAATCACGCCGCCCACGGGGTGACCATCAGCCGAAATGGCGCGCCAGTCGATGCGGCAAGCGCCCGCCTCCAGCGCCGGCAAGGCGCGCATGGCCGTAGTGGCGTCTACGATGCCGGCGGGGCGATCAAGCCTGATCTCAGCCTTGTCCTCGTGGAACAGTCTGAGCGCCGTGAGTTGCACTTTCTCGTTGAAGACGAGCTCGACTGACGCCGGTGAAGCCGAGAGGATGGCTCCGTTCATGGGCGAGGAGCGACGCAATTCGGAGTGCGAAAGCGCGGGCCCCGTTAGCGCCGTGAGCACGGCGACGATGACAAGTCCCAGTTTCATGCGAACGGATGATACTGGTACAACCAGGTCTCGCTCAGAACCTTGTCGCCAAGCTTGAGGTAGGCGCGCATTTCCACCGGCTCGTCGCCGGTCACGGTCAGGTCAAACTGAGCGCGCCAGTGGCCGGAGACGTCGTTGGGCACGGCTTCTGTGAAGATGTAGGAGAAGCTGCCGCGCGAGGCTGAAAGAACAGCTTCGGGCTTCACGCCGAAAGGCACGTTCTTCAGACTGTCGCCGAGGAACTCGATCATGAACTTGCGTACGCCCTTGGGGCGCACCGTGCCGGGCTGGCCGCCATTGCCCATGCGGGTCGAGACCACGCGCGCCAGCGGTGGCGGATAGGGCTCATCCGCCAGCCAGAACAGGCGGTAGCGGTAGTCGAAGCTCTGGCCCGCCCTGACCGGCGCATCGGGCACCCACATGGCGACGATGTTGTCGTGAATCTCGTCATCCGTCGGGATTTCGATGAGTTGCACCGCACCGCGGCCCCAGTCGCCGACCGGCTCGATCCAGAGGCTCGGGCGTTTTTCGTAGAACACGCCATCCATGTAGTTGGCGAAGACACGGTCACGCTGCATCAGGCCGAAGCCGCGCGGGTTGTTGTCGACGAAGGAAGAGGCGATCGTGCGCGGCGGGTTGTTGAGTGGACGCCAGGCGCGCTCGCCCGCGCCGGTCCAGATGGCGAGGCCGTCGCTGTCATGCACCTCGGGCCGCCAGTCGATCGAGGTCGGCTTCTTGTTCTCCGAATACCAGTACATCGAGGTCAGCGGCGCGACGCCGAAGCGCTCGATGTCCTTGCGGATGTACAGCGCCTTCTCGACCTCCATGGTGACACCCGCGCCGCGCGTCATCACAAAGCGGTAGGCGCCAGCGACGCTGGGGCTGTCGAGCAAGGCGCAGACCGTGACGGATCTGGCATCTGCAGCCGGCGTCTCAAGATAAACATGCGTGAAATCGGGGAATTCCTCCGGCCCGGTCGGCACGGCCGGGTCTATGGCGAGGCCGCGCGCCGACAGGCCATACTGGTAAAGCTCGCCAATCGCGCGGAAGTACGACGCGCCGAGGAACGCCACCCAGTCATTGCCGCGCCAGTCCAGCGGCGTGCCCTTGGGTCCAGGATGGCCCGCGCGGCTCTCCTGGAAGCGGAATCCGGCAAAGCCTGCACCCTCGGGCAGCTCATGGGCCGGTGAATCCTTCGGCATGTCGAAATAGCGCTCTTCGTAGACGATCTCGCGGGCGCGCCCCGCTGCCGCAACATGCATCCGCACAGGCTTCTGGAAGAAGCGGCCGAGATGGAAGAACGTCACAGGCCAAGGCGATGGACCGTTCGCCCACAGCGCAAGGTCTGTCCTGTAACGGATCTTGCCATGGGCGTCGTAGTCAATCCGCTCCAGCACATCAGGGCGCGGGCGCGGTGGCGGAGCGTAGGGCCTGGCCACCATGTCGCGGGCTCGGCCCTTCAGGCTTTCGAACGAGAAAGCGGTGTCGGGGCCGAGCTTCAGGCCTGCCTGGGCCAGCGCCGCTGCTGTGAAGCCGCTGGCGGCCGCCGTTCCCAGGACTGCGCTGCCGGCGAGGAGAGTGCGACGATCGATCATGGGTCAGTCCGGTTCGGTAAGGAGCGTGCTCGATATCGGGTGAAAGCGAGCAAAAGCAAGGCGTGGGGGATGGTTGGTTCACTGTGTCCGCCTGCGACGCCTGCGTGTCACGGGCGCCAAACCCTCATCCTTTGACAGGCTCAGGATGAGGATCGAGGGTGTTCGCGGGTTTGCTGGCCCTGCCTGACCATGACGCGATCACTTCTTCAGCTTCTCGGTCTCGGGCTTGTCCTGCCCGAGCGAGACAATGCCGCGCCGGATGGCGCGCGTGCGGGTGAAATGCTTGTGCAGTGTCTCGCCATCCCCGAAACGGATGGCGCGGGTCAGGACAGACAGGTCCTCGCTGAAGCGCCCGAGCATTTCGAGAACAGCCTCCTTGTTGTGCAGGAAGATGTCGCGCCACATGGTCGGATCGGAAGCCGCGATCCGGGTGAAGTCGCGAAAGCCGCCGGCGGAAAACTTGATCACTTCGGACTGGGTGACCGCTTCAAGGTCATTGGCCGTGCCGACGATGTTGTAGGCGATCAGATGCGGCAGATGGCTGGTGATCGCCAGCACGAGATCATGATGCGGGGCGCTCATGATCTCGACGATGGCGCCCATGCCTTCCCAGAAGGCGCGCAGGGTCGCGATGGCCTGGGCATCGGCCCCCTCAGGCGGCGTCAGGATGCACCAGCGACTCAGGAACAGGCTGGCGAACCCGGCATCGGGGCCGGAATGCTCCGTTCCCGCCACCGGATGGGCTGGAATGAAATGGACGCCGGCAGGAACCAGCGGCCCGACCTGATCCAGGATCACGCCCTTGACCGAGCCGACATCGGAAAGGATCGCGCCGCGCTTGAGGGCAGGCGCGATCTCCTCGGCGACCCGGGCGCTGATTCCGACCGGCGTGCACAGAATGACGAGGTCGGCATCGGCGCAGGCTTCCATAGCCGATGTGGTTGCCAGATCGGAAAGCCCAAGCACGCGCACCCGTTCGGTCACGGCCTCGTCGCGGTCCGCGGCGGCGATCCGGCCCGCGAGATTGAGTTCGCGCGCGGCCCTGGCCAGCGAAGAGCCGATCAGGCCCATGCCGATGATCGCCAGCGTGTTGATCAGCGGCCTGGCGCGGACCGGGGCGAAACTGTCAGCCATCGGAACCCCGCATGAAGGCGCCGAGCGCCGCCAGAACCGCTTCGTTCGCCGCTTGGTCGCCAATGGTCAGGCGCAATGCGCCCGGCAGGCCATAGGAGTCCATCCTGCGCAGGATCAGCCCGCGCGCGGTCAGGAAGGCGTCCGCCGCGGCAGCCGTCCTGCCCTTGTCGCCCGGGAAATGCAGCAGCAGGAAGTTCCCGACCGATGGCGTCACGGTCAGGCCGAGTTCCGTGAGCCTGGCAGTCATCAGCGGCAGCCAATGATCGTTGTGCGCGATCGCGGCGCCGACATGGACGTCGTCCAGAATGGCAGCAGCTCCCGCCTCGAGCGCCGGACCATTGACGTTGAACGGCCCCCGGATCCGGTTGAGCGCGTCGATGACATGGGCCGGACCATACATCCAGCCGAGGCGCAGATTGGCCAGCCCGTGGATCTTAGAGAAGGTGCGGGTCATCACGACATTGTCCGAGGTCGCGACGAGTTCGAGCCCTGAGGCATAATCATTCCGCCGGACATATTCGGCATAGGCGGCGTCCAGCACCAGCAGCACATGGGCGGGCAGACCGGCCTGCAGCCGCTTGACCTCGTCGAAGGGCAGGTAGGTGCCGGTGGGGTTGTTCGGATTGGCCAGGTACACGACCTTGGTCCGGGGTGTAACGGCCGCCAGCATCGCATCGACATCCGCCGTCAGGTTCTTCTCCGGCACGGCCACCGGCGTTCCGCCCGCTGCCCGGATCGCGATCGGATAGACGATGAAGCCGTACTGGCTGTAGAGGCCTTCGTCGCCGGGGCCGATATAGGCATTGGTGATGAGCGCCAGCAGCTCATCCGACCCCGCGCCGCATAGCAGCCGCGACGGATCAAGCCCGAACTTGGCGCCGATCGCCTCGCGCAGCCGCGTCGCCGACCCGTCCGGATAGAGCGCGAGCTTCGCCGCAACCGAACCAAACGCCGCGACCGCCTTCGGGCTTGGCCCGATCGGGGTTTCGTTCGACGACAGCTTGATCAACGTGACGCCGGGGGGGGCCGCGCTCTTGCCCGGCGCATAGGCCTCGATCTCCATCACGCCGGGACGGGGGACTGGGCGGGCGGCAGGGGCGGAAACAGCCATCGGCGGGTCCTTCGATTGGGTCAGCCATCAGCGCTGGCGGGCTGGCGCGGCGAAACGCGCTGCATGGCTGCCGATTTCTGTGAGGTCAACACCGCCAAGCGCCGCGCTAAGCTGACCGACGGCGGTTTCGCCGTCGGCGGCAATCAGAAGCGAGAGCCCGGACGGGTCGGCGGCGCTGGCGGTGACCTCGCCGAGGGCGGCCGCCAGGGCGGCCCTCATCTCAGCGGTCCAGCGCTCGACGCGCGCGACATAAAGCACAACCTCGCGCACAGCCGCATCGGCCAGCGGCTTAGCGATCACATAGACCGGCGTTCCGGCAGGATGATCCGGGCGCTCGATGAACGGCAGGCGGGCGATGATCTTGGGCGTGTCGGATCCGACCAGAAGCCGCCACCAAGCACCCGCGCTGGCCCCCTGGTCCATCCGGAAGATCCCGAGATCGCCGGCCGATCCCGCCACCGCAGCGATCACGGCCTTCGCATCGTCATGCGGAACATAGGGCGCGGTGAAACCAAAATGGAACCGGGCAGTGTCACGCATGGCGCCGTCGCCGCCCGACACATCGGCATGGACCTGATAATGGGCCTGCACCCAGGTGAAGGTGGCGATGATCACGCGCCAGATACCCTCGGCAGTGTCGAGCGGCAGCAGGCCCTTGTGGCGCAGCGCCAGCCTGCGCATCATCTCGGCCTCGCGTCCCGGACGGAAGGCCGATCCTGAAACCTGCGTCTTCTTGACTGCGATCAACCGCTCAATGACCTGCCCGCGCTCCATCAGCAGCTCATGCATCGCCGTGTCGATACGGTCGATCTCGGTGCGCAGATCGGCGAGGGAAATCGGAGGAGACGAGGACATGGACCAGCCCGCTCAGGTTGCAGGACGGCGTGTCTAACGCCGATTGCCGGGCTTGGCAAAGGGCGGCGGGCCGCGACGCGGGAAACCGCAAGGCTTTTTCAAGCGATGGCGGGCCATTGACAGCAGCACGTTGGGGCTTCATTCCTTTCGTCCGGTTAAAAGAACGACATGACTGCAAGAACAAACAAGACAGGCAAGGCCAGCATGACCGCCTCCGCGCTGGCGGATCCGGTTCGCGAGGCCAGCGAGCCCTCCAGTCTTCTGGCGCGCTTCGGCAGCGAGCGCGCGCTGTCTATGGACTGCGGCGCGGTCCTCGACCAGTGGCAGATCGCCTACCAGACCTATGGCGCCCTCAACGCAGCGCGCAGCAATGCCGTTCTGGTCTGCCATGCCCTGACCGGCGACCAGCATGTGGCGAACCGCAATCCTGTGACCGGCAAGCCCGGCTGGTGGGAGGTGCTGATCGGGCCTGGAAAGCCGATCGACACGGACCGCTTCTTCGTCATCTGCAGCAACGTGGTCGGGGGCTGTCTTGGCTCGACAGGCCCCGCCTCGGTGAACCCGCTCACCGGCAAGGCCTACGGGCTTGATTTTCCGCTGCTGACCATCCGCGACATGGTGCGCGCGCAGGCCCATCTGATCGACCATCTCGGCATCGACAGCCTGTTCGCGGTGATCGGCGGCTCGATGGGCGGGATGCAGGTGCTGCAATGGGCCTCGAGCTATCCCGAGCGCGTCTTTGCCGCCATGCCGCTCGCGACAGGAGCCCGCCATTCAGCCCAGAACATCGCCTTTCACGAGGTCGGACGGCAGGCTGTCATGGCCGATCCCGATTGGCGGGGCGGCCGCTATCTCGACGCAAACACCCGGCCGGCCAAGGGGCTTTCGGTGGCCCGTATGGGTGCGCACATCACGTATCTGTCCGAGGCGGCACTGCACCGCAAATTCGGCCGCAACCTGCAGGACCGCGATGCGCGGACCTTCTCCTTCGACGCCGACTTCCAGGTCGAGAGCTACCTCCGCCATCAGGGATCGAGCTTCGTGGAGCGTTTCGACGCCAACTCCTATCTCTATCTCACCCGTGCGATGGATTACTTCGATCTGGCCGCCGATCATAGCGGCAGCCTGGCAAGGGCCTTCGCCGGGTCCAAGACGCGCTTCTGCGTAGCGTCCTTCACCTCCGACTGGCTGTTTCCGACACCGGATTCGCGCGCCATCGTGCACGCGCTCAACGCGTCGGGAGCCTCGGTCTCGTTCGTGGAGCTCGAAAGCGACAAGGGCCACGACGCCTTTCTGCTTGATGAGCCCCAGCTGTTCGCGACCTTGCGAGGCTTCATCGGCTCGGCAGCCCGCGCACGCGGACTTGATGCAGGCGGAACAGGGGTCCGCCCATGAGCGATGTCCGCATTGACCTGAGCCTGATCGCCGACATGGTCGAGAAGGGCAGCCGCGTGCTCGATGTCGGCTGCGGCGATGGCGAACTGCTGGCGCTGCTCGCCGCACGCCGCAATGTCGACGCGCGCGGCATCGAATTATCGCGCGAAGGCGTGGCCGGTTGCGTCGCCCGCGGACTTTCGGTCATCCAGGGCGACGCCGACACCGACCTCGGCGACTATCCCGACGACGCCTTCGACTATGTCATCCTGTCACAGACGATCCAGGCGACCCGCGCGCCCCGCCTCGTGCTCGAGAACATGCTCCGGATCGGGCGCAGGGCCATCGTGTCGTTTCCCAACTTTGGCCACTGGAGCATCCGCGCCCAGATCGCCTTCCGTGGCCGGATGCCGGTGACGGGGCAGTTGCCTGACAGCTGGTATGACACGCCGAACATCCACTTCTGCACTATCCGAGATTTCGTGCATCTTTGCGACGAGATCGGCGCCGTGACCGAACGGGCCGTCGCGCTCAATGCGGCCGGCAGCGACATCGGCGTCAAGGCGCCATGGTGGTTCTGGAACCTGTTCGGCCAGCAGGCCGTATTCCTGCTCAAGCGCTCTGCCTGAGACATCAGTAAAGCGGCTGCAGCGCTGCGAGCGGCAGCCGGATCGGTCCGAGGCTGATCCGCCCGTTGCTGATGCTGAGGCTCGGCAGGGGCCTCAGGCCATCCGCTCCGGGCGCCGGCGCCCGTCCGGACAGGGCGCTGGCGAGATCCATCGCCCCGCCCCGCAGGCGGATGCCGAAAAACTGGTCGATGTTCGCTGCCGAGGGCTCGATCCGGCCAGCCGGGCGCCGGGCTTCGTCGAGTTGCAGCATGCCCTTGGCCTCGATCTGCTTGACGCCCTTCTTCAGCGCGATGCGGCTCACATCGATCCGGCCCGAGGCCTGCCGCCAGGCTTCGAGCGTCGCCGGGGTCAGGCCGTGATCAAAGATGTTGGCGCGGCTCATCGTGAGCTGGACATCGAGATCCGACGGATTGCTGTCGCCGAGGACCGCGTCGAGATCGCCTGACACGATCTGCCCGACCCGTATGAACAGGTCGCGGGCCATGTCGGGGTCGGGACGTGTCGGATGACGCCTGAGATGCGCCTCGAGCGCAGCGGCGGAGACGGCCGAAACGGCCCCCTGCGGATTGGTGACGGTCACGACCGGCTTGCGCATGTCGAGCGAGAGCCGCTCAAGCGCGCCCCCCTGGGTCCGGCGGCTGGCCTCGGCAAGATCCCAGCGGGCTTCGAAGCGGCTGCCATCCGCCATGACACCCCGAAGCGGGCCGTCAGCCTGCGCGATCAGGTGGGACGGTGTGTGCGGTTGCCCGATGATGAGGACCGGGCCGGTCGAAAGATTGACGACGCCGACCGTCTGACTGCGCACGAGCGTCACATCATCGCAGCGCACTTCCAGACGGAAGGGATAGCCGCTGATCCGGCGGTTGGCGCAGGTCCAGCTATCGCCGCGCTGGCGCGCATCGGCGATCGCGCTGTCAAGGCCGCTGCCAACGAGCCCCCGTGCGACATACCAGAACGCGCTCCAGCCGCCGATGACAAGCACAAGCAGGAGGAACGGCAGATAAAGCCCCCAGCGTGATGCCCTGCCCTGTCGCCCGGGCCTGTGAGTCGCCGCCTGATCATGCCCGGATTGTGTCATCTGGTGGGTTCGCCTGCTTGCAACATCCTGCCGCTGTTGATAGCGCCGCATGATGGCAAGAGCGAGCCCAATCCCGCGCCCTGGAGGCCGCCGTCAGACCAATGCAGACTGGCATGAGTCGCATTCGGGCGACATCTGGGTGTTCGGCTATGGCTCGCTGATGTGGCGGCCGGGCTTCGCCTTCGCAGAGCGGCGCACGGCGACACTTCGCGGCCATCACCGCGCGCTGTGCGTCTATTCGCACCACCACCGTGGCACGGTGGCCAGGCCAGGGCTCGTTCTCGGGCTCGACTATGGCGGCACCTGCCGCGGGCTGGCCTACCGCATTCCGGCACCCGACGTGGCCCGGACCGTCCGCTACCTGCGCGAACGCGAGCAGGTGACGTCGGTTTACCTTGAACGCATCGTCCCCGTGACGCTGGATGGCGGGCCACTCGTGCCGGCGCTCACCTACACCGTCGACCGGGCGCATCATCAGTATGCCGGCCGTCTCGACCATGGCGACCTGCTGCGTCTTGTGCGGCAAGGCGAGGGGGTCTCGGGCGACAACCCCGCCTATGTCCTCAACACCGTCGCCCTGATGCATGAGCTCGGCATCGACGACCCGACCCTGCGCCGTCTGGCGGCCGAGCTCATCCGCAATGATCAGTGAACCGGGGTCAGATCTGCCACCGCCTTGCGCCGGTCTTCGGGCGTGGCGGCGATGAGGTGGACATGCAGCTCAGTCGCCCCGGCCGCGACGGCCTCGTCGCGCCAGCGCGTAACCGCCGCCTCGACGCCCCAGGGACCTGCCTCGCGCACCGCGATCACACTGCGCCGGGCATCGACCGCGATCAGCACGCTGTCGGCGAAGGAGAGCGCGTCGCCGTCATGCGCGGCAAAGGATGATGTCACATAGCGGCGCCCGGATCGGCCGCGCCACGCCGTGAACCGGCTGGTGTGCGCTGGAGACAGCGAGCGCAGTGGCAGCTCGCGTGGCTGGTTCCCGGGCTCGAAATCAAAGGCCACCTGATCGGGGCTGCGGAAGGCAAGTGCGATCATGTTCATGCTCCGTTCTTTGAACAAAAGAAGAACAAAATGATCTGCCTGTCAAGTGCGATGTTGCCGAGATCATCGCCGGTGATTTTGCGGATTCCCCTTTCGGCAAACCTACACTACTGCACAGGGGCTGATCCTGACTGCCCTGATCCGCGCTGCGCTCGTCCGGAGGAGAACGGCCATGTCCGCCGTCGATTTCACCCGTTTCGTCCATGATCTGGCCAGCCGTTCGGGCGAGGCGATCCTGCCCTTCTTCCGCACCGCGATGCTCACCCACAACAAGGCCGGGGATGGCGGCTTCGATCCGGTCACCGAGGGCGACCGGGCCGCCGAGATGGTCATGCGTCGGATGATCCGGGAAACCTTTCCGGCCCACGGCATCGTCGGCGAGGAGTTCGGGTCGGAAAGCGCCGATGCTGAGTTCGTCTGGGTTCTCGACCCGATCGATGGGACACGGGCCTTCGTCTCGGGCCTGCCGGTCTGGGGCACCCTGATCGGGCTGATGCGTGGCGGGCACCCGGCTTTCGGGCTGATGCACCAGCCCTTCACACGCGAGCGCTTCTGGGGCGATGGGCAATCCGCGCGCTATCTCGGTCCCGAGGGCGAGCGCGCGCTCCACACCCGCGCCTGCGCTGAACTGGCCGCAGCCACCGTGATGACGACCTCGCCGAACCTGTTCCGCCCCAAGGACCGCAAACTCTATGACGGGGTCGAGAAGCAGGCGCGCCTCGCCCGTTACGGCTGCGATTGCTATGCCTATTGCATGCTCGCGGCAGGGCATGTCGACCTCGTGATTGAGGCTGGGCTGCAGCCTTACGATATTGTCGCGCTGATTCCGGTCATCGAGGGCGCGGGCGGCGTGGTGACCACCTGGGATGGCGGCCCTGCAGCCCAGGGCGGCCGCATCATCGCCTCAGGTGACCGGCGGATCCACGAGGCGGCCCTCCGGCTGCTCGGGGCGTGAGGGCCCGGGCAGGGTCACCAGTTCGCCAGGGATGAACGCGTCGAAAGCCGCCCAGAACGCGGCGCGCACCGTATCGGTCTCGTGTAGGATTTCGTGCCGCGCACCCGGAATGACGACAACCGGGTCTTCGCCGGCGGCGATGACCAGCGTCGGCACGCGGATGTCGAGGGGGATGGCGGCGCCCCCCATATGGTGCATGAAGCGGAAGGCCTCATGCACCCAGCGGATCGTCGGATCGGCGATGGCGAGGTCCGGCCTGGCGCCGGACAGGCGCGCATTGCGGGCATAGCGCTCCGGGTCGCGCGTCAGACGGTTGTTGGCGAATGGCCGTGTCGCCAGCGGCGTCTCGCCGCCGGCCGGCACGAAGGCCCGGCCAAGGAACAGGCTGTTCAGGACGAAGGCGGTCGCCTTCACCGCCGCCGGGCGCTTCACCATGGTCAGCCCCAGCATCGGCGCCAGCGCCACCATGCGGCTGACCGGCAGCCGGTTCTGGCGCGCAGCCTCAAGGCACAGGGCCGCCCCCATCGAGTGCGCCAGGATGAACCAGGGCTTGGGCAGCCTCGGCATCACCTCGGCGAAGACGGCGTCCAGATCGCGCTGGTAATCGGAGAACCGGCGGACATGGCCCTTGCGCCGGTTGCGCAGCAGACGGTCGGATCCACCCTGTCCACGCCAGTCGAAGGTCGCAACGTGAAAGCCGCGCCGGCGCAATTCGGCGATGACCTCGCTGTAGCGCTCGATGAACTCGGCCCGGCCTTGCACGATCAGGACGCTGCCCTTGGGTCCTTTCCTCGCGGTCGCTCGCCAGCGGGCCGTGCGCAGGCCTACGCCGTCACGCGCCGTCACCACCGCAAGCTGCGCCTGCGACGGAGCCGGGAAATCATCAGGGGCGAACAGTTCGGCAGCGGCCATGGCGGAAGGATCGATCGCGAAAGGACGCCACCGGAATCGGCGCGGTCATCACCACTATGCCGTTGATCCGGAGCCCTTGAAAAGCTTCAAATGCGCACCCACCTCAACTGTGTCGCGGGCTGATCTCAGGCGCGGCGCAAAGGCCCAAGTATCCGTGCCCATTCGGGGCGGAGACGTTCATGCAGCTTCAAAGGAGTGCATTATGCGCAATATCGATCTGTCACCGTTCTATCGGTCCACCATCGGGTTCGACCGTTTGTTCAGCCTGCTCGATCAGGCCGCCGGTTTCGAGAATGCCCCGACCTATCCGCCCTACAATATCGAGCGTTCGGACGAGAATGCCTACCGTATCTCGATCGCAGTGGCCGGTTTCGCCGAGTCCGAGCTTTCGCTCGAAGTCAGGGAGAACCTGCTGACCGTCCGCGGCGAGAAAAAGCCGGCAATTGGCGAAGCAAGGCAGGTCGTCCTGCATCAGGGCATCGCCTCGCGTGGTTTCGAGCGCCGCTTCCAGCTTGCTGACCATGTCCAGGTCGTTGGCGCGGCCCTGGAACACGGGCTCCTGCATATCGACCTCGTCCGTGAGGTTCCCGAGGCCAAGAAGCCGCGCGCCATTCCGATCGGCAAGTCTGCCCCAGCAACGTTGATCGAGACCGCGACGGTGGACGCCCCCAAGGCTGCTTCGGTCCGCAAGGCAGCGTGAAGCCCCTGAGCTGACTGCAATGTCGTCAGGCGCGGCCCGCAAGGGCCGCGCCTTTGCTTTGTTTCACAGCAGAGGCACGGGCGGAACGGGCGGAGCCGCCGGTCCCGCTGGCGGGCGTGATGGATCATCCAGCGGCGCGGGCGCCACGGTCGACGCGCCGGGAGCCGCCGCCGGGGCCGGAGGGGCAACAGGCGCAGCAGGTGTGCCGGGCGCGACCAGACCTTCGGTCATCGGCGCTGCCGGCGGCGTGACGCGCGCCAGCGGAGGGGCCCTGTCGGCGTCTGGCGGCACACGCGTCTCGGCAGGATCGACCCGCCTGACCTGCCGTTCCATCGGCACGACCTGTGGCGCCCCTGTGGACGGATTTGCCGCGGGAGCCTCAGGCGGCCGCGCTGCACTGCGCGGCTGAGGCGCGGACGGGGCTCCGCCGCCAGCCGGTGGCTTCACCTCCGGCAGGCGCGTTTCCGCCGGCCGTCGCGGCGGGGACGGAACCGCATGCACGCCGTCAGGCCCGGTCGGCAGCCGTGCATGCCGCTCCCGCGGCGCGGGTCGCGCCGGCGACAGGATATCGACATCGATCAGCCTGCCCGAGAACGCGTCCATGTAGACGCGGACGATTGCGCCGGCGCGGTCGATGCCATCGACCACATAGACCCGGCCGGCGAACTGGGGCCGGCCAACCTGCCGGAAGCGGTAATCATCGAACAGAATATCCGAAATGTCGGTCGGCGGCAGCGGCGCGGCGCGCGGCCCGTAGAGATAGACGCCAGGGCCGACCGGTCCCGGATAGGGCGCTGCGAAAGGCGGGGCGAACGGGCCGGGACGGTAGAAGACCTGTGCCACCGCGGGCGCAGTGAGGAGGCAACCCGCCATCCCCAAGGCCACCGTCGACGCCAAAACCCTGTCGCGAAGTCCACGCATCATCAGATCACCTGTGTGTCGATCTGCAACGTCTGGCCGAACCCGTCTGAACGCCGCATGATCATGCGTCGCCGACCAGGTCCGCTGCGCCCCGCGCCCTGACGGTCCTTTTTGGCAGCATGGCCACAGCCGCGACAAACCCGCCCTTCAGGGTTCGTTCACCATAAATGCGGCGGCGATGCGGCGTCCGTTCAGGCCATTTCACGCTGGATGCGGGCCGCAAGCGCGACCAGCGCATCGACATCGATCGTCCGTGTCGCGAAGGAGCAGACAAAGCGGTGAATGCCTTCGCCATCCCGCAGCGCATCGCGTGGTGCGAGCGCGCGGCCGCCCCAGACGTTGAACACCGCCCCGGCCGCCCTCAGCCCTTGAGCCATTGTGTCCGGCATGATGGCGAAGACCTCATTGGCCTGACGCTCCCAGCCAAGCCTCACCTTGGGGATGGCCGACAGCCCCGCCGCCAGGGAGGCCGCCTGCGCGTTCGCGTGCCGCGCCAGATCGAGCCAATGCCCGCCGGCCAGCAGCGCCTCGAACTGGGCCGCCACAAAGCGCGCCTTCGAGAGCGTGTGGCCGGAGCGTTTGCGGCGCCAGGGCATCTCGGCGGCCCTGGCCGGATCGAAGAAGACCACAGCCTCCGCCACCCAGGCGCCGTTCTTGGTGCCGCCGAAACTCAGCACATCGACGCCGGCCTTCCAGGTGATCTCGGCCGGGCTGCAGCCCAGCGCGGCCACCGCATTGGCGAAGCGCGCGCCATCCATGTGCAGCATCATCTGGCGCGGACGGATGGCGGCGGCGAGGGCGGCGACCTCGTCCGGGCTGTAGACCAGCCCGCATTCGGTAACCTGCGAGATCGACAGGGCTTGCGGCTGCACCTGCTTGACGGCGCCGTGCGGCATCCGGGACAACCGCTCGCGCACCACCTCCGGTGTCAGCTTGCAACCATGACCGGGCAGGCCGACGAGCTTGGCGCCGTCGCTGAAGAATTCAGGCGCGCCGCATTCGTCATCCGCGATATGGCTTTCCTCATGGGTCAGGACGGCGCCCCAGGGCTGCGTCACGGCGGCGAGCGCCAGCGCATTGGCGCCCGTGCCGGTCCCCAGCAGCGACACGGCCACCTCGCGCTCGAACAGCGCCGACATCTGCGTTTCGACCCGCGCCGTCCAGGCGTCATGGCCATAGGCGGGAGCGGCGCCTTCGTTCGCATTGGCGATGGCCGCCATCACCAGTGGGCTCGCACCCATGGCGTTGTCGCTGGCGAAATGAAGAAGCGGCGGCCGCGAAGACATGTCAGGCGTGATCATGGCCGCAGTTAGCTTACCGTCGCCGCCGTCCGCAAGCGCGCGTTGCGCATTGCGCACGCACCCCATGCGCAATCAGGACATGCCATGTCCTGAAGCGGCGGATCTGGGATCGTTTGTGACCCGTGATAGCCGTTGGGCAGTCTGAAAGTTCCGCGCGGGCGGAAATGCCCTCTTGCGTCCTGCCAGCTGTTCTGGCAAGAACGATTTTATTAGGACAGTAGTGCTGCCCTAAAACGGTTCAGGCAAACGACACGATGACGTCACGCGTCACCACAACGGCCAAAACGGCCACCAAACGAACCGGCCGCGACGCGGCCGGAACGAACGGGTGCATCCCGACCTGACGATCAGGGTCGAGACGGCGCCCGCGGGACACGCGAGGCGCACCCCAAGGCACCGCGCAAACTCCCGCCAGGCAACCATCCGGGGTCCGTGAAAGGACTCAACGGGCGGTCGGAATTATGCAATGGGCAACAGAACCCGTCGCGGGCGTCGGGTCGGGCTTGGAGAGATTGCGATGCGCAGGATCAACGCCGGGAAGAGCAGCAGCAGGCGGATCGCCGCGGTGCCGGCCTTCGGATTGACGAATCCTGATCTGCCGGCCCGGCAGGGCCTGTATGATCCAGCCAACGAGAAGGATGCCTGCGGCGTTGGCTTCATCGCCGACATGAAGAACCGGAAGTCGCACGCCATCGTGCAGCAGGGCCTGCAGATCCTGCACAATCTTGATCACCGCGGGGCTGTTGGCGCGGATCCCAAGCTCGGCGACGGCTGCGGTATCCTCGTGCAGATTCCCCACCGCTTCTTCAGCGAGGAATGCGCCGGCCTCGGCATAAGCCTGCCTCAGCCGGGACATTATGCGGTCGGACATTTCTTCCTGCCGCGCGACCCCGACATCCGCGCCCTGTGCGAAAGCGTTATCGTCCAGACCATCGCCGAAGAGGGCCAGGTGTTCCTCGGCTGGCGCCCCGTCCCCGTCGATAACACAGACCTGGGCGAAGCTGTGCTGGCGACCGAGCCGGTGCAGATGCAGATCATCATCGGACGCGGCGAGGGCGTCGCCGATGCCGACGAGTTCGAACGCCGCCTGTTCGTGCTGCGCAAGACGGTTTCGAACAAGATCTACAAGCGGCAAGACCGCGCCACAGCGCAGTACTATCCGGTCTCGCTGTCCTGCCGGACGATCGTCTACAAGGGCATGGTGCTGGTCAACCAGCTCGGCACCTACTACCGCGACCTGACCGACCCGCGTTTTGAATCCGCGCTGGCACTGGTGCACCAGCGTTTCGCCACCAACACCTTCCCGTCCTGGCGGCTCGCCCATCCCTACCGGATGGTAGCGCACAATGGCGAGATCAACACGCTGCGCGGCAACGTCAACTGGATGGCGGCACGGCAGGCGACCGTGGATTCGCCGCTGTTCGGCAATGACATCTCCAAGCTCTGGCCGATCTCCTACGAAGGCCAGTCCGACACGGCCTGCTTCGACAACGCCCTCGAATTCCTGTGCCGCGGCGGCTACAGCCTTGCCCACGCGATGATGATGCTGGTGCCCGAGGCCTGGGCCGGCAATCCGCTGATGAGCGAGGAGCGCCGCGCCTTTTACGAGTACCACGCCGCCCTGATGGAGCCCTGGGACGGACCAGCCGCCATCGCCTTCACCGATGGCGTGCAGATCGGCGCGACGCTCGACCGCAACGGCCTGCGCCCCGCCCGCTTCCTCGAAACCGATGACGGGCTTGTCGTGCTCGCTTCCGAAATGGGCGTTCTGCCGATCCCGGAAGAGAAGATCGTCCGCAAGTGGCGGCTCCAGCCGGGCAAGATGCTGCTGATCGACCTCAACGAAGGGCGCATCATCTCCGATGACGAGATGAAGGCGTCGCTGGCCACGGCAAATCCCTACAAGGAGTGGATCAGGCGCACCCAGATCGTGATCGAGGACCTGCCTCCGGTCGAGCCGCGCGCCTCGCGCACCGATGTGGCGCTGCTCGATAAGCAGCAGGCCTTCGGTTATACGCAGGAGGACCTCAAGCTGCTGATGGCGCCCATGGCGGTTACCGGCCAGGAAGCCGTCGGGTCCATGGGCACCGACACACCGATCTCGGCGCTGTCGAACAAATCCAAGCTGCTTTACACCTATTTCAAGCAGAACTTCGCCCAGGTCACCAATCCGCCGATCGATCCGATCCGCGAGGAACTGGTGATGAGCCTGCTCTCCTTCATCGGACCGCGCCCGAACATCCTCGACCTGACCGGCGCCTCGAAGCGCAAGCGCCTTGAGGTGCGCCAGCCGATCCTGACCAACGAGGATCTCGAGAAGATCCGCTGTATTGGCCATTACGAGGACCGCTTCGACACCAAGACGCTCGACACCACCTATCCGTCCCGCGAGGGCGCCCCCGGCCTCGAGGGCGCGCTCGAACGCCTGTGCGAACGGGCGGAGGCGGCCGTCCATGGCGGATACAACATCATTGTCCTGTCCGACCGGATGGTTGGCCCGGACCGGATGCCGATCCCGGCCCTACTGGCCACGGCCGCCGTCCACCACCACCTCATCCGCAAGGGCCTGCGCACCTCGGTCGGGCTCGTGGTCGAATCCGGCGAGCCGCGCGAGATCCATCATTTCTGCTGCCTCGCCGGCTATGGTGCCGAGGCGATCAACCCCTATCTGGCCTTCGAGACCCTTCTCGACGCCCATGCGCGCGGCGAGTTTCCGCGCGAGGTCGATGCGTCCGAGGTGGTCAGCCGCTTCATCAAGTCGATCGGCAAGGGCGTGCTGAAGGTCATGTCCAAGATGGGCATCTCGACCTACCAGTCCTATTGCGGCGCGCAGATTTTCGACGCGGTCGGCCTCAACTCCGATCTGATCGGGCGCTATTTCACCGGCACCTCGACCATGATCGAGGGAGTCGGCCTGCCCGAGATCGCGCAGGAAACCGCCAGCCGCCATAGCGATGCCTTCGGCAAATCGCCGGTGCTGCTGCATGCGCTCGATGTCGGCGGCGAATATGCCTACCGCCTGCGCGGCGAGGATCACGCCTGGACACCGGACAATGTGGCCACGCTTCAGCACGCGGTGCGCATGAAGGCGGACGATAAATATCGCGAGTTCGCCCGAATGGTGAACGAGCAGAGCGAGCGGCTGACCACGATCCGCGGCCTGTTCCGCATCCGGACGGCGGCAGAGCGCGGCGTGAAGCCCATCTCGCTGGCCGATGTCGAGCCGGCCAAGGACATCGTCAAGCGCTTTGCCACCGGTGCGATGTCCTACGGCTCGATCTCCAAGGAGGCGCACGAGACGCTGGCGCTGGCCATGAACAGCATCGGCGCCAAGTCGAACACCGGCGAGGGCGGCGAAGAGCCGGAGCGCTTCCGGGTAATGCCCAACGGCAAGTCCAAGCGCAGCGCCATCACGCAGGTCGCGGCAGGCCGGTTCGGCGTCACGACGGAATATCTCGTCAATGCCGACGTCATGCAGATCAAGATCGCGCAGGGCGCCAAGCCCGGCGAGGGCGGCCAGCTGCCGGGCCACAAGGTCGACGCCAAGATCGCCAAGGTGCGGCACTCGACACCGGGCGTGGGCCTGATCTCACCGCCGCCGCATCACGATATCTATTCGATCGAGGATCTGGCGCAGCTGATCTTCGACCTCAAGAACGTCAATCCGAAGGCCGATGTCTCGGTCAAGCTGGTCTCCGAGGTCGGCGTCGGCACGGTCGCTGCCGGTGTTGCCAAGGCGCGCGCCGACCACATCACCATCTCCGGCTTCGAGGGCGGCACCGGTGCCTCGCCGCTGACCTCGCTCAAGCATGCCGGAAGCCCGTGGGAGATGGGCCTTGCCGAAACCCACCAGACGCTCGTGCTCAACAAGCTGCGCGGCCGCATCGCTCTGCAGGTCGACGGCGGGCTGAAGACCGGCCGCGATGTGGTGATCGGCGCCCTGCTCGGGGCCGACGAGTTCGGCTTTTCGACCGCGCCCCTGATTGCGGCAGGCTGCATCATGATGCGCAAGTGCCATCTCAACACCTGCCCGGTCGGGGTCGCCACCCAGGACCCGGTTCTGCGCAAGCGCTTCAAGGGCCTGCCCGAGCATGTCGTGAACTACTTCTTCTTCGTCGCCGAAGAGGTACGCGAGATGATGGCGGAGCTCGGCGTGACGCGCTTTGACGAACTGGTCGTGCGCTCCGATCTGCTCGACAAGAACGGTGCGATCAGCCACTGGAAGGCCAAGGGCCTCGATTTCAGCCGCATCTTCCACAAGCCGGAGATGGGTGCTGACGTCGCGATCCGCCACACCGACCGCCAGGTCCATCCGATCGACACCGTGCTGGATCGCAAGCTGATCGCGGCGGCGGCACAGGCTATCGACGGCCAGGTCCCGGTTGTGATCGAGGCGCCGATCAACAACACCGACCGCACCACCGGCGCGATGCTGTCCGGCCGCGTGGCCGAGTTGTATGGCCATGATGGGCTCGCCGACGACACCATCACGGTGAAGCTGACAGGCACCGCAGGCCAGTCCTTCGGCGCCTGGGTCGCGGCCGGCGTCACGCTGGAGCTGACCGGTCAGGCCAACGACTATGTCGGCAAGGGCCTGTCAGGCGGCAAGCTGATCATCAAGCCTGATCCGAAGAGCGGAGCCAGGCCGGAGGAGTCGATCATCGTCGGCAACACCGTGCTCTATGGCGCGATCTCGGGCGAGTGCTACTTCCGCGGCGTGGCCGGCGAGCGTTTCGCCGTGCGCAATTCGGGCGCCATCGCGGTCGTCGAGGGCACCGGCGACCATGGCTGCGAGTACATGACCGGCGGCGTCGTCGTCGTGCTCGGGCAGACCGGCCGCAACTTCGCTGCCGGCATGTCGGGCGGGGTCGCCTATGTACTCGACGAGGCGGGGGATTTCCGCCAGCGCTGCAACATGTCGATGGTCGACCTCGAACCGGTGCCCGAGGAGGAGGAGCTGATGGACCGCCTCCACCATCATGGCGGCGACCTCGAGCACAAGGGCCGCGTCGATGTCCATTCCGACATGTCGCGGCATGACGAGGAGCGGCTCGTCCAGCTGATCCAGAACCATCTCGACTATACCGGTTCGGAGCGCGCCCGCATGATCCTCGACAACTGGCCGATCCACCGCGCCAAATTCGTCAAGATCATGCCGGTCGAATACAAGCGCGCACTGCGTGAGATGGAAGCGGCGCGCACGATGCAGGCGGCGGAGTGAGGATACGCAAATGGGCAAGGTCACAGGATTTCTCGAATTCGACCGGCAGGAGCAGAAGTATCAGCTCGCCGGCGACCGCGTGCGGCATTTCCGCGAGTTTACGTTGCCGCTGGAGGACAAGGACCTGCAGAAGCAGGCGGCCCGCTGCATGGATTGCGGCATCCCCTATTGCCACGGGCCGACCGGCTGCCCGGTGATGAACCAGATCCCGGACTGGAATGACCTCGTCTATTCCGGACGCTGGGAGGAAGCCGCGCGCGACCTGCATTCCACCAACAACTTCCCCGAATTCACCGGCCGCATCTGCCCCGCGCCGTGCGAGGAGGCCTGCACGCTCAACCTTGAGAATGCGCCCGTCACGATCAAGACGATCGAACAGGCGATTGCCGACAAGGCCTGGGAGAATGGCTGGATCAGGCCAGAGGCGCCCGAGAAGAAGACCGGCAAGCGCGTCGCCATCATCGGCTCGGGCCCGGCTGGATTGGCCGCGGCGCAGCAACTGGCGCGGGTCGGCCATGATGTCCATGTGTTCGAGCGCGAGCCAAAGGCGGGCGGCCTGTTGCGCTACGGCATTCCCGACTTCAAGATGGAAAAGCACCACATCGACCGCCGCACCGCGCAGATGAGCGCCGAGGGCGTGACCTTCCACTACGGCGTCAATATCGGGGTGACCAAGCCCTTCGCGGACCTGACCCGCGACTTCGACGCCGTGCTGATGGCCGGCGGCGCCGAATGGCCGCGTGATCCGGAGCTGCCGGGTTCGGATCTTGCCGGCGTACATTTCGCCATGCCCTTCCTGACCCAGTCCAACCGGCGCGTCGGACAGGAGGACATCTCCGGCGAAGCCCCCGTCATCGCCTCCGGCAAGCACGTGGTCGTGATCGGCGGTGGCGACACCGCCTCCGACTGCATTGGCACCTCCTTCCGGCAAGGTGCGCTCCAGGTGACGCAGCTCGACATCCGGCCCAAGCCCCCGAACCTGGAGGACAAGCTGACGGTCTGGCCCTACTGGCCGACCAAGATGCGCACATCCTCATCGCAGGCGGAGGGCGCGGAGCGCGAGTTTCAGGCCGCAACGCTGCGGATCGAGGGCAAGAACGGCCGCGCCACCGGCGTGGTTTGCGCACGCGTCGATGACCGGCGCCAGCCAATCCCCGGCACCGAGTTCGTGATCAAGGCCGACCTCGTCTTCCTCGCGATCGGCTTTTCAGGCTCCATTCTCGAAGGGATGGTCACAGAAGCAGGCGTCAGGACCGACAAGCGCCGCAATGTTGTGGCCGATGACCAGACCTACCTGACCTCCCAGGCCAAGGTCTTCGTCGCGGGCGACATGCGCCGGGGCCAGTCTCTGGTGGTCTGGGCCATCCGCGAGGGCCGGCAGGCAGCCTGCGCGATCGACGAACATCTGATGGGAACGACAAGCCTGCCGCGCTGATCGACGCGCTATTGCGTCGTGCGTGGCCAGCGGAAGTCGTCCGCACGACCCGGCGCAGCATTCGGCGCCCGGCCTTCCGAGAACGCGCGTTCGGCCTCCCCGGCTCCCCCGCGCGCAGCTGCGGCGCTGGACAGCAGCACACCGCCGGGCGACAGCGCCGGCCCGGTGAGAGACAGCACAGGGCCGGCCACCGGCTTGACCCGGATCACCGGAAGGGTGACCGGCTCGAGCCCTGTGCCGAGGCGGGCCATCTGGTCGATCAGCCGTTCGACGCCGCCAGGCTGCAACTCGATCGGCAGCGGCGCCGCATCGGGCATATCGGGCGCGGGCATCACGGGGCTCGTCGTGGCGATCTGCGGACCGGCCGCGATGTCCGGCAGCAGGCGCCGGAGCGCCACGTCGGCAAAATGGGCGGCCTTCCGGGCGCCGGCGCGGGTGAAATGGATGCCGTCGCCCGTGCGCAGCCGCCCGATCTGGCCTGACAGATCAGCCCCCATCGCGCTATAGCGGTTCTCGCCATCGACGAAGCCCTGCCAGAGATCGACATAGATGCCCCCGGCCCGCTCCGTCCTCTGGCGGTAAATGTCGTTGAGGACCGCCAGATCGGCCGAGAGCCGCCCGTTCTGCACGGGGGGAGCGCCGACCCAGATCAGCGGAATGCGCCGATCGGAAAAGGCCTGGGCGATGGCGTCGACCCGGTCGCGGTAGATTTCGCGCCAACGCTCGCTGAGCGGTTCGTGGACCAGGTCGCCCTCGCGGATGACCTGCCGGTCGTTGAGGCCGATCAGCATCACCCCGACGGTGATCTGCTGGTCGCTGGCCAGAAGCTCGCGCACGGCTTTGGGCCAATCATAGTAGTCGGTCCTGACCAGACCGCTGTCCGCCCGCGACCTGCGGATTACAGCGGCCGTCGGCACATCACCCAGCGCCTCATCCAGCCCTGCCGCGACGAGATCCCCCAGAGTGTCTCCCATGACGACCACGAAGGTGGTCGGATCGACCTTCGGACGGGGCGGCACACCATCGGCCGTCAGCCCGGCGCCGCGTGCGGACGGATCAAGAACCCGCCTGACGGGCGCGCGGGAGCGCGGCGGCTCCGGCAGAACCCGCGGGCCCACCCCCGAGCGGCCAAACAGGGAGCCGCGCTGCACAGTCGGATCATACATCAAGCCGGCATCGCTCTGCGCCTGCAGCGACGGCCCCGCGGTCAGCAGCACGAACAGCGCGGCGGCCGTGACAGGCAGGACGGAGCGGAGCCAGGTGAACACGCGCGCTTTTCCGATGGGTGCAAGCGCTGCATAGCAGATCGCACACCTGCCGTCAGCCGCTTCCCTTCAGACGGGCCAGCAATTGCGGCGTCGGCCAGCCATCGGGAACCAGCCCGTTCCGGCTCTGGTACTGGCGGACGGCCTCGCGCGTGCCGGACCCGATCCGGCCATCGCCGTCCCCGGCATACAGGCCAAGGGACCTGAGCCGGCGTTGTAGGTCCTGCACCTGCGGTTTGGTCAGCCGCGGCGCGCTCACGGGCCAGTCACCCTGGATCACCGGCCGTCCGGCGAGGCGGTCGGCGAGATGACCCACGCCGAGCGCATAGGCGTCCGATGAATTGTAGGTCTTGATCACGTCGAAATTCGACGTCAGCAGAAAGACCGGCCCCTTGTGGCCGGCCGGAAAGAACAGCCGGGCCTCCCCCGAGGACGGCAGGCGGCCGCCGCTGGCGCGCGTCACACCGGCGGCTGTGAAGGCGCTGAACGGCCCGCGCAGCAGCGCGTAGCTGTAGCCCTCGGGCAGGGACACCTCGACGCCCCAGGGCAGACCCGGGCTCCAGCCGAACGAGCGCAGATAGTTCGCGGTCGACGCCAGCGCGTCAGCAGGCGTGTCCCAGATATCGGCATGGCTGCCCGAATAGGCGACCGCGTGCTTCATGTAGCTTGACGGCATGAACTGGGTATGGCCCATCGCCCCGGCCCAGGAGCCGCGCATCTCGGCCCGTTCGGCCAGGCCCTTCTGCAGGATTTCAAGCGCGGTCAGAAGTTCGTCACGGAAGAAGTCACCCCGGTAGCGCGCTGCCGCCAGCGTGGCCAGTGACCGGATCACGTCCTTGTCGCCCTTGAACGAGCCATAGCCGGTCTCCATGCCCCAGATCGCCACCACGATCTCCTTGGGCACACCGTAGCTCTGCTCGATGCTCGCCAGCGCCGTCCCCTGCTGATTGAGCGCGGCCTGTCCACGCGCGATCCGTGCGCCGCCGACGGCGTTGTTCAGATAGGTCCAGATCGGGGCGACGAACTCCGATTGCTTCTTGGTCAGCGCAATGATGGCCGGATCGGGCGTCAGCCCTTGCATGGCGGCATCGAAGGTGGCCCGCGAGATGCCCCTCGCCTGCGCCAATGGCCAGAGCCCCTGTATAAAGCGCTGGAAGCCGCCGGCTGAGTCCGAAGCAGCCGAAGCAGGTCTGTTCGGCTGCGCCAGCGCCGTACCCGGGAAAAGGCTTGCAAGCATGGCCAGAAGCGCAAGCAGGACCGGTATGCCAACGCGCGACGGCAAGCCGGCAGACGTCCCGGCACTGTGTGCGATGGACTGCGACAACGACCACGTCATGCGGCTCTCTCCGGCGGCTGTGCGGTCGGCGCGCAAGGCGGAGGCCCGGTACCGACGCTTCACTTTGGCCAGGATCATGCTTAGCAAAGCGTTAACGAGACCCGCAAGCGCAGCACGCGGCGCAATCTTTCCGGCGTCATTCACGCAAGCTTCAGGACTCGCGCGGCATAAGGCAGGTCATCCCGCAAGGACGCTTCCAGCAGAGACTGTTGATCCCATGAGCAAATCCATCCGCATGGCCGTTCTCCCCGTCGCAGGGCTTGGCACACGGTTTCTGCCGGCCACCAAGGCCATTCCGAAGGAGATGCTGACGGTCGTCGACCGGCCTGTCGTGCAGCACGTCGTCGATGAGGCGCGCGCCGCTGGTATCGAGCACTTCGTGTTCGTCACAGGCCGCAACAAGAGCATGATCGAGGACCATTTCGACAACTCCTACGAGCTCGAGGACACGCTTGAGCGCCGCAGCAAGCTGAAGGAATTGGCAGGCCTCAAGGCCGACATGCTGCCGGCGGGCGGCGCAAGCTTCACCCGCCAGCAGGCTCCGCTCGGACTTGGACATGCCGTCTGGTGCGCCCGCGACATCATCGGTGACGAACCCTTCGCGTTGCTGCTGCCCGACATGCTGCATCACACGGCCGGCAAGGGCTGCCTCGCCGAGATGATCGAGGCCTACAACAGCCATGGCGGCAACCACGTCGCCGTGGCGCCGGTCCCCGATGACCAGACCCACCAGTACGGCATTGTCGGCGTCAAGGACCGAGCCGCCAAGGTCTCGCAGATCACGGAGATGGTCGAAAAGCCACCGAAGGGCACGGCGCCGTCGAACCTGCGGCGCCGGCGGCGAGATCCAGCTGACCGACTCGATGATCAGGCTGTCGAAGAACGAACCGTTCTTCGCCGTGCGCTTTGACGGCGACATCTACGATACAGGCTCAAAGATCGGCTTCCTGAGCGCCAACATCGCCTATGGCCTCGGCCGGGCCGAATTGGCGGGCGACCTCAGAAGTGAGATGGAGCGCCTGCTGAAGCGCTGAGGGCGGCGCTCAGAGCTGCATCCTGAGGCCAACCAGAACGATGTTGGCGGTGTAATCCGACCCTGCCGTCGTTGACGTGAGCCGTTCATGGGTAAAGCTCGCCCGGATCGATGTCGTCCGGGTCAGCTTGTACTCGGTGCGGACGCCGAGCTGGTAGGTGTTCTCGGTCAGCCCGTTGCCGTCATAACTCGCGCGTGAGGCGTTGACGAAGCCGGTCACCATCCAGTTGCGGCGCAGCGCGTGCGCCACCTCCACCCCAAGCCGGCGGTTGATCGAGCCGGACACGTTCGGCAGCGTCGTGTCGGCAAACTCCGTCGCTCCGCGCAATGTCACGGTTGTCAGCGGCGTCGCGCTCCAGATCAGGGCGGCATCGCCCACGACGCCGCGCAGCTCGCGCAGGCGTTGGTCGTCATAGCTGCGATTCTGGTAGCCGACGGAGACCTCCCCTGTCAGCAGGCGCGTGACCTCGAAGCTGGAGCCGACGCGGCCCGTCAAGCCGGTTGAGCTGCGCTTGAAGCCGCTCTTGTCGGGACTGGAGTCGAACACGCGGGTGTCTGCCGCGATCTCGACAAAGGGTTGCGTGCCCGGCGAAACCTCGTAGCCGACCCGCGCCCGCGCGCCATACTGCACGGCATTGCGGTCGCTCTGCTGGATCAGGGCACCGAGGCTGTCCTTTGCGTTGTCATAGGTCGTCCTGTCGACCGAACCGCGCAGGTTCAGCGACAGTCGATTGTAGCGCTGCGTCACCCCCGCCGACGCACCATAGCCGTAGACATTCGGCCGTTCGGTGGTGGTGGCGCTGAAATTGGTCGAGCCAGGGCGTTGTGTCTCGAGCGAGAGCCGCCCGTCGAGATCAATGTCGGTATCGCGCGACAGGTTGAGCTTCAGGTTGGCCACGCCGGTCGCGTCGGGCCGGCTCGCATCGCGCTGTTTGGCATAATACGAGTAGCCACCGCGCAGGCTCGAAGTGAACGAATGGGTCGACCAGTCCGACCGGACATTCAGTTCGCCATCGGTGCGCGAGACAACCGAACCCTTGGCGACGGTCGGCGAACGGTTCGGGTTGGTGTCGTATCCGAGCGACTGTGTGATGGCCGGCGAGACGACAAAGCTGCCGACACGCAGTCCAAGCGGTTCCCAGGGATCGGAAGCGGTCCGGACAGGCGCGCGGGGCGGATATGGCTGCAGGCCGTCCGGCGCCGGCGCAATGATCTGGGTCGAGGTCGTGGGCCGCAGGCGCGGCGGCGGCTGACTGCTGGCATCATCAGGCAGCGGAATTCCGGTGAGCTGGCGCGGAACAGGCCGGATCGCGCGCCGGGCATTGCCGGAGACGCGGGCCTGTACCGGTCGGCTGGCCCGGGACATCGCGCGGCGCGTGGCTGGCTGGGGCGGGGCCGGATCCACGCCCGGCAGGGCTGGAGCTGCGATTTCGGACGGTTTCCGCGCGGCCGGCTGAAACGGGTTCTCCGGCTGCAGGAAGCGTGGATCGACCATCACGTCGCGCGGATTGACCTCCTGCGTGCCCCGGATGTCGGGCACGACATATTGAGCCGTAGAGGTTTGCGCTGTCGCGATACCGGCCGTCACGCACAGCAGCAGGGAAGCCATGCTGACGCCAGGACCGAGGCGCGTCAGTCCCGGCGTTCCGATGCTGTGATCGTGCCTGCGTCCGGCCATGGCCCTGCTGTTCATGCCAAAATGGCGACAGGCGGCGGCGCCGGTCGCTTTGGTTAACAGAGTTAGAACCGGGATGGTTAATGGACCGTAACCGCCCTGCTCAGGCGGCTTCGACCACCAGCGCAGTGCCGTCGAGCCGCACGATCGTGACCATCTGCCCGCGTGGCGCGTCATCGCCGAGCACACGCCAGACCGTATCGCCGATGCGCACGCGCCCCTCGCCGTTGACGATGGCATGGTCAAGACGGACAGATTTCCCGATCAGGTCGCGTGACAGGGCGTTAAGCCGTGTCGCTGGGTCCGGATCGCCATCCCGCCTGCGCGTCACGGCCACGCCCGCGAAGACTGCCGCGATGGCGAGCCCCGCGAACAGGATGGCCGATTGCCCCCAGCCCAGGCCCAAGGCCGCCACGACAAGGCCGGTGGCCAGCGCCGCCAGCCCGAGCCAGATGAAGAACAGTCCCGGCATCAGCAGTTCCACCAGCATCAGCAGCATGCCGGCGATGATCCAGCTCCACGGCCCGAGCGCGATGAGGGCGTCGATCATGCATCGCCTCCACTGCGACCGCCAATCGGTCCGTTCGAGGACGGCACGATCGGAACGGTCGGCCCGGAGCGTTGCCGGGCGCTCGCCTGTTTCGCGTCGCCATCGCTGAAAACGGCCCGGGTCAGCTCGGAAATGCCGCCGACCGTGCCGGCCAGTGACGCCATCTCGATCGGCAGGATCACGACCTTCTGGTTGGGCGCCGTGGCGAGTTCCCGGATCGCGCCGATGTACTTTTCGGCGACGAGAAAATTCGCCGCGGCCAGATCACCCTTGGTGATCGCTTCCGAAACGAGACTGGTGGCCCTTGCTTCCGCCTCCGCCGAGCGCTCGCGCGCTTCAGCATCGCGGAAGGCTGCCTCCTTGCGTCCCTCGGCAGCGAGGATCTGCGAGGCCTTCTCGCCCTCGGCCCGCAGAATGTCGGCGGCCCGCTTGCCTTCTGCTTCGAGGATGTTGGCGCGCTTTTCGCGCTCCGCCTTCATCTGCCGGGCCATCGCTTCGGCCAGGTCAGCGGGCGGCAGGATGTCCCTGATCTCGATGCGATTGACCTTGATGCCCCAGGGCGAGGCGGCCGCGTCGAGCACGCGCAGCAGGCGCTCGTTGATCTCGTCGCGGTGCGACAGCAGCTGGTCCAGATCCATCGAACCGACCACGGTCCGGATGTTGGTCATTGTCAGGGTGATCAGCGCCAGTTCGAGATTGGAAACCTCATAGGACGACTTGGCCGCGTCGAGCACATTGAAGAAGGCGGCCGCATCGATCTTGACGCCGGCATTGTCCTTGGTGATGGCCTCCTGGCTGGGCACGTCCAGCACCTGTTCCATCACGTTGATCTTGTGCCCGATGCGCTCGACATAAGGGATGATCAGGCCAAGACCGGGTCCGAGCGTGCGCGAATAGCGTCCGAAGCTTTCGACCGTGTAGTTGAAGCCCTGAGGCACGATCCGCACCCCGCGCGCGATGGTGAAGATCACCAGCGCGACAAAGACGATGATGGCGACTTCAAAACCCGACAGCACAAAAGGCATCGCAATCCACCCGGCGAAGCCAGCTGCACGACGGACGTCGCCACACCACCACCAGCCCCCGCCTGTTCAGATGGTGATCTGGCACAACCCCCGCAAGATCGGCCGCAGGCGGACCGCCGTCAGAGCCAGCCCTTGAGTTCACGCTCGGTGATCGCCTGGATCACGCGCATGCCCTCGGCCGAGTCGTTCAGGCAGGGAATGTAGGCGAAGTGCTCCCCGCCATGCTCCATGAAGATCTCGCGGTTCTCGACATCCAGCTCCTCAAGCGTCTCGAGGCAGTCCGCCGAAAAGCCGGGCGCGATGATCGCCATGCGCTTGACGCCGCGCTTCGCGAGCGCAGCGACGGTTTCGTCTGTGTAGGGCTTCAGCCATTCATCCGGTCCGAAGCGGGACTGGAAGGTCATCTGCAGCCGGTCCTTCGGCCAGTCGAGTTCTTCCAGCAGCAGTCGCCAGGTCTTGTGGCAATGGCAGTAGTAGGGGTCGCCCTTGAGCAGATAGTCCTTCAGAGAACCGTGGAACGAGCACAGCACCACCTCCGGCTCGAAATTGAGCTCCGTGATCCGCTTGCGGATCGAATCGCCAAGCGCGCGAATATACACCGGGTCGTCATGATAGGGCGGCGCGACACGGACAGCCGGCTGCCAGCGCATCTCCATCAGCGCCCGGTAGGCCTGGTCACAGGCGGTGGCCGAGGTCGGCGCGGCATATTGCGGGTAGAGCGGCACCAGCAGGATACGGTCGCAGCCCTGGTCCAGCAAGGCTTGCAGTCGGCCTTTGACATCGGGAAACCCGTAGCGCATGCCCCAGTCGACGACCACACGGTCGCCGGCGAGCGCCGTCATGCGCAATTGGAGCTGTTCGGCCTGGCTGCGCGTGATGGTCTTGAGCGGACCCTCATTGCGCTCCTTGTTCCAGATCGAATCGTAGTCCTTGCCCTTCTTGCCGGGACGGATCGTCAGGATAATCAGGTTGAGGATCGGCCACCACACCCAGCGGCTCGTTTCGATGACGCGGCGGTCGGACAGGAATTCCTTGAGATAGCGCCGCATCGACCAGTAATCGGTGGCTTCCGGGGTGCCGAGATTCATCAGCAGCACGCCGAGCCGCCCCGCCATCACCGGGCGGTGGTCATGCGGCAGCCGGACCGGGCTGAGCGGCGATACCGAAGGCGTTCCTGCCGGAACATTGACGTTCATGGCGATGCTGTCCGTATACCTGTCCGTCACAAATCTTGATAACCGGCGTCTTCTCACTCCGTGCCCGCTGCGTCCAGCCCATTTCGCGTGGAGCCGGGCGGCGACAAGCGGTCATCGTGTCACGTGCGCGTGATGAATTTAAGGTCTTTACGGTAACGAACCGGAATCAGATGATGCTCAAAACCACTGACTGTATCTGAGGAGCAGACGATGCCTGCCATGAAAACCGACCTGACACGCCGCAAGGCGCTGGGTTTGCTTGCTGGAACGGGCGCCGCCGTCGCAGCGAGCGGGACCGCCCGGGCCCAGGCGCCGCAGCCGCGCCTGACGCTGCTGCTGGTCAATGACATCTACAAGCTGGGCGAGGAGCGGGGCCGTGGCGGCTATGCGCGCCTCGCAGCCATCGTCAAGGCCGAGCGGGCGCGTGGCGTGCCCCTGCTGTTCGCCCATGCCGGCGACTGCTTTTCCCCATCCCTGATGTCAGGTTTCGATCGTTCGACTTCGGCAAGGAGGTCTACGCCAGGCGTATCTCCGAGCAGACCTACCCCACCTTCGCCGCGAACATCAGGGATGCTGGCGGCAACCCGCTGCCGGGTCACAAGGACAGCCAGATCTTCGAACTTGGCGGGGTGAAAGTCGGTGTTGTCGGTCTGGCGCTCGAAAACACACCGCAGATCTCAAGCTCGGGCGACATCCGGTTTCTGCCGGTGATGGACACGCTGCGCGCCCAGGTACGCGACCTGCGCACCGGAGGCGCCGACCTGATCGTTGCCGTGGCGCACACGGACCGGCGCGTCGACCATGAGATCTTGCGCTCGCGCCTCGTCGATGTCCTGCTGACCGGCCACGATCATGACCTCGCGATTGCCT
This sequence comes from Hyphomicrobiales bacterium, assembly GCA_026400555.1. Lineage (GTDB taxonomy): Bacteria > Pseudomonadota > Alphaproteobacteria > Rhizobiales > Beijerinckiaceae > Allobosea. The sequence continues at coordinate 8,977 of JAPLOW010000067.1, read as the reverse complement.
ATGATGGCCGCAGCGTCATGGTCGAATCGAGCGAGGAAGGGAACTACGTCACCGCGATCGACCTGACCGTTAACATCACGGGCGAAGGTGCGGCCCGGCAGGTCGCCTGGACGCCGACCTTCCGCGTCAATGACAGCAGGGCCGCGACGCCTGACCCAGATATGCTCGCCATTGTCCGGCGCTATGAGGCCGACCTCTCGCGTGAACTCGACGTCGACGTCGCCACCCTTGGCGCCGAGCTGGATTCGCGCACCGCTTCGGTCCGCTCGGGCGAAACCTCGTTCGGCAATCTGGTTGCGGACGCCCTGCGCGAAACGTCCGGCGCAGACCTCGCCATCACCAATGGCGGCGGCATCCGGGCCAACAAGCAGTATCCCGTTGGCCACAAGCTGACCCGGCGCGACATTCTGAGCGAACTGCCCTTCGGCAACCGCAATGTCATGACCCAGGTCACCGGCAAGGCGATCCGCGCGGCGCTTGAGAACGGCTTCAGCCAGGTCGAGCAGCGGGCAGGTCGTTTCCCGCAGGTTTCGGGCATCACGGTCGTCTACAACCCGAAGGCCGCAGCCGGCTCCCGCGTTGTTTCCGTCATGGTCGGCGGCCAGCCGCTGGACGAGAACAAGCTCTACCGCGTCGCCACCAATGACTTCATGCTGCGCGGCGGCGACGGCTACACCGCGCTGACGCCGACCGGCGGCGATCTCGACGTGCAGGGCAAACTCATGGCCAATGACGTGATGAGCCATGCCCGCAAGCTCGGCACCATCATCGCGAAGATCGAAGGCCGCATCGTCGTCCAGAACTGATGGGCGCCTATGCGGAGGCCCTCGATGCTTTCCGCGCAGATCCCGCCAGCGCCGGCTGGCGGGATCTGCCATTTTTTACGGACGGCGAGGCTGGCCGGGTCACGGGCCACCTTGATCATCTCGCCGGCGCCGGCGCCGTGATCCTGCCGAAGCCGGCCGATGTCTTTGCCGCCCTTGCGCAGGCCCGCCTTGCACAGGTGAAGGTTGTGATTCTCGGTCAGGATCCCTATCCGACACCGGGGCACGCCCATGGCCTCGCCTTCTCGAAGGCGGGCGACGGCCCGTTGCCCGCCTCGCTGAAGCGAATCTTTCGGGAACTTGCCGATGATCTCGGCATTGCGGCTCCAGCCTCGGGCGACCTGAGTGGATGGGCTGCTGAAGGCGTGCTGTTGCTCAACGCCGCCTTGACCACCGAGGCAGGCAAGGCAGGCCATCACCTCAGGTTGGGCTGGCAGTCCCTCACCGATCAGGCAATCGTCGCGGTGAGCGCCGGGGCTCGGGCCGCGGCCTTCATTCTCTGGGGCGACAAGGCGCGTGCACGGCGCGGACTGATCGATGCGCGCCATCTGGTGATCGAGAGTGCACACCCCTCGCCGCTGGCCGCGCGCGGCGACTTTCTGGGCTCCCGGCCCTTCAGCCGGACCAATGCCTTTCTGGCGGCAAACGGCGTCGGCCCTGTGGACTGGCTCGCAGACCTCGCGATGCCGGGCTCTCAACAGTCCTGAAGCCTGCGCTTCTGCCGACCTGACGCGTCAAAGTTCGCCGGATCGAGCCAGGCCGCGTACCGCGCCTTCAGGGCGGGCCATTCCGTATCGATAATGGAGAACCAGGCCGTATCGCGGTTGGCCCCCTTGGCCACCATGTGCTGGCGAAAGACGCCCTCGAAGCTGAAGCCGAAGCGCAGGGCCGCTGCCTTGGAAGGCTCGTTGAGATTGTGGCATTTCCACTCGAACCGCCGGTAGCCAAGCCCGTCGAACGCATGCGCTGCGAACATATACAGGGCTTCGGTGGCGACCCGCGAGCGCGCAATGGCCCGACCCCACAGGATCGAACCGATCTCGATCACCCCATGCACGGGCTCGATCCGCATCAGCGCCTGCCGGCCTTCCGCCCGCCTGGTCCTACGGTCGATCACGGCCCAGAACATCGGATCGACCGACACGGCGGCCTTTGCAATCCAGGCCTCGAAGGCCGGCCGATCCATCGGCGGCTCGAACAGGTAGCGGAAGCGGGCCTCTGCCCCTTCCGCCATCGAGGCAGCGAACAGCCCATCGATATGGGCAGCCATGTCGAGCGGCTCGAGCAGGACATAGCTCCCTTCCAACACCACGCGCTCCGGTCGCAGGCGCGGCGTCCAGTTGGCGAGGTCCACCGTCATGACGCGCGGCTGCCCCAGGGGCTGAAATCGCAGCTGACCGTCGCGTCGCCGTCCAGTTCCTCGCGGATCAAGGCGGCGATGGCATATCCCTCGGCGACCAGGGCCTGCCGTTCGGCCTCGCTGCCAAAGCTGCGACCGCCATCCACATCCGGGTCGTAGACGCCATCAAGAGCATCGACCCATTCCTCGATCCGGTCCGCAAGCTCGTCGGACAGGCCAACCTCATCCGCATCCGCCGGCGTTGGCCGTCCGCGCGTGTCGATGCTCCACAGGACGGCATCACCCGGCTCACCAGGCTTGAGCAAAAGCCGCGCGCCGACGGCCATGGCTCAGTGATTGTCCCGCGGCAGCCCCTTGGTCTTGTGGATGCGCTGATACTTGACCGCAGGTTTCAGCACCATGCCATTGCTGAGTTCGTCGATCATGCCGCGCTGGATCTCCTGCCAGGGTGTCTGGCTCTTGGGGTACTTGTAGCCGCCAGCCTTCTTCAGCGCCGCGCGCCGCGCATCAAGCTCCTCATCGGACACCAGGATGTTCGCCGAGCGCGTGTTGAGGTCGATGCGCACGCGGTCGCCGGTTCTGAGCAGCGCAAGGCCGCCGCCATTGGCCGCCTCCGGCGACGCGTTGAGAATCGAGGGCGAGCCCGAGGTGCCCGACTGCCGCCCGTCGCCGATGCAGGGCAGGGCATTGATTCCCTGCTTGAGCAGGTAGGCCGGCGGCCGCATGTTGACGACCTCTGCAGCACCCGGATAGCCGATCGGCCCGACGCCGCGGATGAACAGCATGGTCTGCGCCGTGAGCTTGAGCGACGGATCGTCGATCCGCTTGTGATAATCCTCCGGCCCGTCGAACACGACCGCCGTTCCCTCGAAGGCATTCGGATCCTTCGGATTCTGCAGATAGCGCTCGCGGAACTCTCTTGTGATCACTGACGTCTTCATGATGGCGCTGTCGAACAGGTTGCCCTTCATGTTGAGGAAGCCCGCCTGTTTCATCATCGGGGCAGCAACCGACTTGATCACACGCTCGTCGCGGACATCGAAGCCCTTGCAGTTCTCGTAAAGGGTCTTGCCGTTCACGGTCAGAGCGGTGTCGTTGATCAGGCCGACCTTGATCAGTTCGTTGACCACGGCGGGAACGCCGCCAGCCCTGTAATACTCTTCGCCGAGAAACTCGCCGGCCGGCTGCAGATTGACCAGCAGCGGCACGTCGTAGCCGTGCCTCTCCCAGTCATCATTGTTGAGCTTGACGCCGATATGACGGGCGATGGCGTTGATATGAACCGGCGCATTGGTCGAGCCACCGATGGCGGAATTGACCACGATGGCGTTCTCGAACGCAGCGCGGGTCAGGATCTTCGAGGGGGTCAGGTTCTCCCAGACCATCTCAACGATGCGCTTGCCGGTGATGTAGGCCATCTCGTGCCGGTCGCGATACGGCGCCGGGATCGCGGCGCAGCCAGGCAGCGACATGCCCAGCGCCTCAGCCAGGCTGTTCATGGTCGAGGCCGTGCCCATCGTGTTGCAATGGCCGACCGAAGGCGCGGACGAGGCTACCAGATCGATGAAGCCCGCATCATCGAGCTTGCCGGCCGCATGTTCCTGACGGGCCTCCCAGAGGATGGTGCCGGAACCCGTGCGCTTGCCATTGTGCCAGCCGTTCAGCATCGGCCCGCCCGACAGGGCGATGGCCGGGATGTCGACCGTCGCCGCCGCCATGATCTGCGCCGGCGTGGTCTTGTCGCAGCCCGTGGTCAGGACCACGGCATCGATCGGGTAGCCGTAGAGTATCTCGACCAGCGACAGGTATTGCAGGTTGCGGTCGAGCGCGGCTGTCGGCCGCTTGCAGGTCTCCTGGATCGGATGGATCGGAAACTCGAACGGCACCCCGCCCGCCTCGCGGATGCCGTCGCGGACCCGCTTGGCCAGTTCGATGTGGTGGCGGTTGCACGGCGCGATGTCGGAGCCGGTCTGGGCGATGCCGATAATCGGCTTGCCCGACTGCAACTCATGCCGCGACAGGCCATAGTTCATGGTCCGCTCGATGTAGATCGCGGTCATGTCGATATTGGCCGGATTGTCGAACCAGGCCTTGGAGCGCAACTGGCTGGGCTTGATGCGGCGGGCGGGTTTGCGGGCCATGATGCGTTGTCTCTCCTGTGACGTGTTCTGTGACCATGTCTTGCAGCCAAGCTAGCGATTTTGGCGGATGAGGGAAGTGTTTCTGTCATGCGCCCGCTCTTGCATCGCCCTGCATTTATGTGAACAGAGTTGCAGCAACGGCGCCGCAAGGCGCCACGCACGAGGAACGTCCAATGACCTTGCATCTGGTTGATTCGTTTGGCCGCATCGGCGAGGAAAACGCCTTCGCGGTGCTGGCGCGCGCCACCGAGCTGCAGCGCGCCGGCAAGGATATCATCAACCTGGGCATTGGACAGCCGGATTTCCCGACACCGCCGCACATCGTCGAGGCGGCCATCAAGGCCCTGCGCGACGGCGCCCACGGCTACACGCCCGCGACCGGTATCCTGCCATTGCGTGAAGCCGTCTCAGGCTACATCCACCGCACGACCGGCGCCGAGGTCGACCCCGAGCGTGTGCTGATCGTGCCCGGCGGCAAGGTCACGATGCACATGGCGATCCTGATGTTCGGCGAGCCGGGCGCGGAGATCATGTATCCCGATCCCGGCTTTCCGATCTACCGCTCGATGATAGAATTCACCGGGGCTGTACCGGTCCCCGTGCCGATCCGCGAGGAGGCCGGCTTCGCCTTCACCGCCGAGGAACTGCTCGCGTTGATCACGCCGCGGACGCGCCTGATCATCGTCAACTCGCCGGCCAACCCGACCGGCGGCGTGACGCCCAGGGGCGAAATCGACAAGCTCGTCGCCGGCCTGGCCAAATGGCCGGATGTGGCGATCATGTCCGACGAAATCTACGATGCTCAAGTCTATGACGGCATGGCCCATGTCTCGCTGATGTCCTATCCGGAGATCCGCGACCGGCTGATCCTGCTCAATGGCTGGTCCAAGACCTATGCCATGACCGGCTGGCGCATGGGCTGGTCGGTGTGGCCGAAGCCCCTCTATGATGCCGCCCGCAAGCTGGCCGTGAACTCCTACTCCTGCGTTAACGCCGCTGCGCAATGGGCGGGCCTCGCCGCGCTCGAGGGCCCACAGGACGCCGTGCAGGCCATGGCGGCGGAGTTCGACCGCCGCCGTGGCGCCGTGGTCGCCGGGCTCAACAGGCTTCCGGGCGTAAGCTGCATCGCGCCGAAAGGCGCCTTCTATGCCTTCCCCAATATCGCGAAGACCGGCTGGAAGGCCAAGCCGCTGGCCTCGGCGCTTCTGGAAGACGCGGGCGTCGCCACCATCGGCGGGCCGGATTTTGGCGTCTTCGGTGAAGGCTATATCCGGCTCAGCTACGCCAATTCGCTGCCGAACATCGAGAAGGCGCTGGAGCGGATGGGGGATTTCCTGACACGTCGCAATGTGGGTTGAGGGATGCGCGCCACTGCGAGCGCAGCGAAACAACCCAGCACGTAAGCCCACCTCCCCATCCTTCGACAGGCTCAGGATGGGGACCGTTGGTTATGGAGATGGCCTGACCGCCGTTTCGCCCTGACCGGTCTCACACGAAGGTCACATCCATCCCCGGCAGGTCGATGCCATGCAGCGCGGTTTGCCAGCGCTGGCCCGGACTGACGGGAAAGGCGCGGGTCAGGGTGCCGGTCGTGATCATCTCGCCCGCCTTCAGCGGCGCGGCCTCGGCATCGAGCGCCAGAACGCCGATGAGGTGACGCAGGGCTGACACGGGCCCATCAAGCACGTTGACGGCGTGGCCGGTGTCCATCAGCGTGCCGTCGCAACGCAGCCGGATCGAGAAGCTCCTGAGTCGTTCCAGTCAGAGCGCATGGTCCGCCTGCGGGATTACCGTGCGCGGGCCGACCAGAAGCCCGCCATGCAGCCCGAAGGCGGCGATGCAGTCAGGCCCCTTGAACACCCAACCCGGAAACAGCGATTGCACGATCTCGAAGCCGTGCGCGATCCAGCCGATGCAGCTCATCAGCTCCTGTTCGTCCATATCGGCTTCGGGCGCGGCGCTGAGGCCGAGCACGATCTCGGGCTCGATCCGCGGCTCGACATAGGATGAAAGCGACGCGTCCGACACCATGCCGGCCACCTCGCGGACCGTGGTGTGGTACATTGGCCCGTAGATCGGCTGGTGTACGCCGTACTCGTGCCAAATCGTGCGGTTGGTGAAGCCGATCTTGCGGCCGATCACCGTTTCACCCTGCGCCACCCGCCGGGCCATGACGGCGCGCGAGATGCGGTAGGCCTTCGCCGTATCGAAAGCCTCAATGCGCCCGCTGAGCGGCGGCATCTGCTGGCGGGATGAGAGGGCGGTGAGGATGTCGTCGGCGAGCAAGGCTGAATTGGGCATGACGGCAGAATAACGCCGCCCGCGCGAATGTCACGCACCGGCCATCCACATGGTTTGCAAACCTCGTCCGGGTCCGCGCTCACATGTGCAGCGCGCGCTTCTCCACCGCGAGCGCCGCTTCCTTCACTGCTTCCGACAGGGTCGGATGGGCGTGGCAGGTGCGGGCCAGATCCTCGGAGGAGCCGCCGAACTCCATCAGAACGGCGCATTCATGGATGAGATCGCCTGCGTTCGGCCCGATGATGTGCACGCCGAGCACCCGGTCGGTTGCAGCGTCCGCCAACACCTTCACGAAGCCCTCGGAACGGCGCATGGCGCGGGCGCGGCCATTGGCCGTGAACGGGAACTTGCCGGACTTGTAGGCGACGCCCGCAGCCTGCAGCTCTTCCTCGGTATGGCCGACGGAAGCGACCTCCGGCATCGTGTAGACCACGCCGGGGATCACGTCATAGTTCACGTGCCCCGCCTTTCCGGCGAGGATTTCGGCAATCGCCACGCCCTCATCCTCGGCCTTGTGGGCCAGCATGGGGCCCTTCACCACATCGCCAATGGCGTAGATGCCCGGCATGTTCGTTTCATAGTGGTGGCCGATCGTGATCCGTCCGCGCTCCATCGCGACACCAATGGCTTCGAGCCCCAGACCGTCCGTATTGGGCCTGCGACCGACCGCGACCAGCACCACATCGGCCTCCATGACCGTTGCCTCTCCGCCGGCTGCGGGCTCGACCGTGACCTTCGCTCTGCCCTTCCCCTGCTCGACCTTGGTGACCTTGGAGGACAGGTGAAACGCCATGCCCTGCTTTTCCAGGATGCGCTGGAAGGACTTGGCCACCTCGGTGTCCATTCCCGGCAGGATGCGGTCGAGATATTCCACAACGGCGATCTGCGCCCCGAGCCGGCCCCAGACCGAGCCAAGCTCCAGCCCGATCACGCCCGCGCCGATGATCAGGAGCTTGCCCGGCACCTTGCCGAGCGCGAGCGCGCCGGTCGAGGTCACCACGGTCTTTTCGTCGATGGCGATGCCCGGCAGGTTGGCAGGTTCCGAGCCGGTGGCGATGACGATATTCTTCGTCTCAAGCACCTGCGTGGTCCCGTCTTCGGCCTTCACCTGCACCTTTCCGGTGCCGAGGATGGTGCCGAGGCCGTGGAAGGCATCGACCTTGTTCTTCTTGAGCAGGAAGGCGACGCCGTTGACGTTGGCGTCCACCGTCTCCTGCTTGTGCTTCATCATGCCCTTGAGGTCGAGCTTGGGCTTCGACACCTGGATGCCCAGCGCCTCGAAGCCATGGCCCGCCTCCTCGAACATCTCCGAGGCGAACAGCATGGCCTTGGACGGGATGCAGCCGACATTCAGGCAGGTGCCGCCATGGGTCTTGCGCTTCTCGACCACAGCCACCTTCAGCCCGAGCTGGGCTGCGCGGATGGCGCAGACATAGCCGCCGGGGCCGGTGCCGATGATGATCAGGTCGTAGGACATGGTGTCGATCTCCGAAACGTCAGGTCCGCGCACTGGCAGCGCGGTTGCCAAGAATGAAAAGCCACAGACAGCCGCCCCAGGTCAGCGCCATCGCGCCCCAGTGAACAAGCTGCATCGGATGGATGAACGGGCTCAGCAGCGAGATCGTGCCCATGCGCGGCAGCATCACGAAGCTCAGGATCATCGCGGCGAAAGCAGGAATGGTGGCCCAGCGCAGCTGGCGGAACAACAAACACACGATGGTGAGGGCAAGGAGACCCGCCATGCCGAGCGGCAGCATCCCGGCAACGTAACTGTGCTGAAAGTAGAAGGCATGGATCGAGTTCCACAGCACGAAGGCACCCATGCCGAGACCGGCCCATGTCCCGGCCTGCAGCAGCGCGGCGAGCAGGAGCAGGAGGATGAGAAGCCAAGGGCGTCTTGCCCGAGGACTGGCCGACACAGCACTCACGATGCATCCTTCCCGTACTCCTCATCCATCGACAGGCTCAGGATGAGGAGCGCGTTGCACCCATGCCTCACAGATCCATCACGAGCCGCGCCGGATCCTCGAGGCTGTCCTTGACGCGCACGAGGAAGGTCACGGCCTCCTTGCCGTCGATGATGCGGTGATCATAGCTCAGCGCCAGATACATCATCGGGCGGATCACGATCTGCCCGGCGACCACCATGGGCCGTTCCTGGATCTTGTGCATGCCGAGAATAGCGCTCTGCGGCGCGTTCAGGATCGGGGTCGACATCAGCGAGCCGTAGACGCCGCCATTCGAGATCGTGAAAGTGCCGCCCTGCATCTCCTCGATCTTCAGCGCGCCATCGCGGGCCCGCTTGCCGAAATCGGCGATGGTCTTCTCGACACCGGCGATGCCGAGCGTGT
>JAPLOW010000155.1 GCA_026400555.1 Hyphomicrobiales bacterium | reverse complement strand
TTCTCGGCTGCAAGGCTGATTTTGCGAGCGCTGTCAGTCGGCTCTGGGGGGTGGATTGTCAAGGTGGGATGGTCGCTCTTGCGCATGCCGCAACCCCGATACCCTCATCCTGAGCGCGTCGAAGGGCATGCGTCCAGCGGCCGGCAATCTGGAGCTCATCCTTCGACGGGCTCAGGATGAGGATGGTGGGTTTTGATTGAGACGTGAGGATTTCAGGCAGCTGGCCTGCGGCATTGGCGATTGCGCGCCTGCTGCAAAGTCGCTTCACTCGTCCGATGTCCATTGCCCTTCCCGCCCTCTCCGCTCCCGCCGAAATCCTGATTGATGGACACGGCATCCCGCATATCCGCGCACGAACCTTTCTCGATGCCTTTGTCGTGCAGGGCTGGAACGCAGCGCGCGACCGGCTCTGGCAGATCGACCTGTGGCGCAAGCGCGGACTCGGGCTGCTGGCTGCCGACTTCGGACCGGGCTATCTGGAACAGGACCGCGCCTCGCGGCTGATGCTGTATCGCGGCGCGATGAGCCGCGAATGGGGCAGCTATGCGCCTGATGACCGGGCGATCTGCGAGGCCTTCGTCGCCGGCATCAACGCCTATATCATGCTGTGCAAACGTGAGCCGGAGCGGCTACCGCCGGAGTTCGGCGTCATGGGCACGAAGCCCGCGCGCTGGAAGGCGCCCGATGTGGTGCGCATCCGGACCCACAGCCTCAGCCGCAACGGCATCTCCGAAATCCTGCGCGCCATCGTGATGGCGGGAACCGATCTTGAGACCGATCTGATCCGCCGCTCGCTGGAGCCGCCGGTCGCGCCCCGGATTCCGGACGGGCTTGACCCGGCCAAAGTGCCGCTGGCAGCGCTCGATCTGCTCAAGCTCGCCACGACCGATGTGCGCTTCACAGCCGAGCGTCTGGCGGCGCCGCTGGCTGACGCGCCCAAATGGCGAAAGGTGACGGACCTGGGCGACGTGCTGCGCGACGCGGAGTTCGCCGGTTCGAACAACTGGGCCGTGAGCGCCGCGCTTAGCGGGACCGGAGCGCCGATCCTGGCCTCCGACCCGCACCGCGCCCACGCCCTGCCGTCCCTGCGCTACATTGCGCATCTGACCGCGCCCGGGCTTGACGTGATCGGCGCGGGCGAAGCGTGCAATCCGGGCATAGCCTTCGGGCACAACGGCAAGCTCGCCTATTCGGGCACGATTTTCTACATCGACCAGGAAGACATCGTCATCCTCGCCAAGGCTCCCGATGATCCGGGCGTTTTCATCGAGGGCGGACGGCGGCGGCGGATCCGCACCCTCACCGAAGCGATCAAGGTCAAGGGACATCCCGACCAGCCGATGCGGCTGCGCTTCTCACCCCACGGCCCGATCTTCCACGAGACGAGGACCCATGCCTTCGCCATCCGCTCCGTGGCGCAGGAGCCCGGCACCGGCCCGTATCTCGGCTCACTGACAGGGATGCGCGAAACAACCGTAGCGGGTTATGCCGCCTCGCTTCACCGCAACAAGACGCCATCGACAAACCATGTTTTTGCCGACGCAGGCGGGCATATTGGTTGGCGTCCGGCAGGGCTGGCGCCGATCCGGACCGGCTATGACGGCCTTCTGCCGGTGCCTGCCAACGGGCGGCATCGCTGGTCCGGCTTCATGGATGCGGCCGAGATGCCGCTGACAATTGACCCGCCGCGCGGCTGGGTCGCCACCGCCAACGCGATGAACCTTCCCGCGGACTGGGACCATGCCAACAAGCCGCTCGGGTTCGAATGGGTCGAGCGGTCGCGCCTCAACCGCATCGAGGAGGTGCTCACCCCGGCGAAGGCGCATGGCGTCCGGGACGCAGCAGCGCTGCAGACCGACGTGGTCTCGCTCCCGGGGCGGCGCATGGCAAAGCTGGTTCTGGCCCTGCCAGACAGCGCAGGCGTCGCAGCCGCGCAGGCGCTGTTCGCCGGTTGGGACGGATCGCTGCACAAGGACAGCGCCGCTGCCGCGCTGTTCGAGGTCTGGTGGATGAAGTGCCTGAAGCCGGGACTGCTCACATTGCTCGTCAGCGATCCAGCCTTGCGCGCGATCATGGTTCCGATCGATCAGGAAAGCGCGCTCGGCCTGCTCGAGGCTCCGGACAGGCGCTTTGGCGCAGAGGCAGCGCGCCGGCGCGACCAACTGCTGGCCAGCACCCTCCTCGCCGCCTGGAGCGACCTGTCGAACCGCCTCGGCGCTGACCCCGCCGCCTGGGCCTGGGGCAAGCTGCATCACGGCTTTTTCGAGCATCCGCTGGCCAGCGTGGCGGGCGCGAAGGCAGCCGGGTTGAGGGATACCGGGCCATGGCCGATGGGCGGCTCGATGTCGACGCCAATGCATACCGGCTACAGGCTCAGCGACTTCCGGGTGATCGCGGGTGCGTCCTTCCGGATGGTGGTGGACCTGGCCGATCCGGACCGCTCGATCTGCATCAATTCGCCGGGTCAATCGGGCGATCCGCGCTCCAGGCATTACGATGATCTCGCGCAGATCTGGGCAAAGGGCAGCTATGTGCCGATGCCGTTCACGACGAAGGCCGTGGACGCGGCGGCGGTGGAGCGGATTGTGCTGGTTCCGGCGTTGTAGAGGCACCGCGCTCAGAACTGCGCGATTGGCCATGCTTGCATCGCAGCAAAGCCGCGCTAGCATCGGGCGTTCCCGGAGCAACGCCCATGTCACTGACCCGCCGCACGATCCTGACCGCCGCCACTGCCGCAGTGTCCGCCCCTGCGCTGGCGCAACATAACCATACGCATGGTCAATTCGAGCGGCTCAACCAGCCGGGGCGGATGGATTTGCCCCCGCTGCATGCCGAACATGCGGTGACGGACAGCCCCGCGCCGAAGGCCGCCGTGCAGGGGCGCTGGAGCCCGCGCGCCCCGCTGCCGGTCCCGCGCACCGAAATGGCCTGGGCAGTGGAGTACAAGGGCCGCATGCACCTTGTCGGAGGCTATGCCGAGCAGCGCGTCGACAAGAACTATCACCATGCCTATGACGCCGCCGCGGACCGCTGGGAGGAACTGGCGGTGCATCCGCGCGGCTCGAACCATGTCGGCGTCGCGACGCATGGCGAGCGGCTGTATTCCTTCGGCGGCTTCATCGAGCAGAACCGCACGCCTCATGACGGCGCCTTCGCCTTCGATGGCAGGGCCTGGACTGCGCTGCGCCGCCTGCCCGAAGCCTGCGGCGCCATCTCTTGCATTGCACTGGGCGACAACATCCACCTTATCGGCGGGGCGATCGGCTCGGACAATCGCCGCTCGATCGACTGGCACATCGTGTACGACCCCAAAGCCGACCGCTACACCCGCCGCCAGCCGTTGCCGCTTGGCCGCGACCACACCGGCATCGTGGCCGTGAACGGGCTCATCCACATTATCGGTGGGCGCGTCGACACGTTCCACACCAACTCGAACCTGCACCACAGCTATGATCCGAAAACCGACCAGTGGACCTTCCGCGCGCCGATCCCGACCGCACGCTCAGGCCAGGGCACCGTCTGGTTCAACAACCGCATCTTCGTGATGGGCGGCGAAGGCACCAACCGCGTCTATGGCCAGAACGAATCTTACGATCCCGCCACCGATACATGGGCCAGCCACGCCCCGATGCTGACCCCGCGCCACGGCATGGGCGCGGTGGTGCTCGGCAACGCGATCTACGTCGCCGGCGGCGGCCCCCAGATGGGCGGCGGGGTGAAAAGCGCGATCAATGAGGCGTTTGTGCTGGGGTAAGGCCCCCGGTCCGCCAAGCGGATTGAAAGGTCCGGAGGACCTTTCAAAGGGGCCGAGCGCACGAGCGCAAGCGAGGGCCGGGTTCGCCGTCCGGCGACGGGCATTGGGACGAGGTTGTGCTCGCATATTCGCGAATTGCGACTGGTTTTTCTGCTTGGGGACCTCCTCCTTCGACAGGCTTCAGGATGAGGATCGTGAGTGGCAAGAGCCACCGCTGTCATCCCCGGCGATCCGCAGGATCGGAAAGGGGATCCATCTCAGGGACACTGCCCTAGTGGGTCCCCTTCCCGGCCCGTTTGGCCGCCGGGGATGACGCAACTCGCGGTCATTGCGTGCGCATCTGCGCAAATGCGCCTCGCCCTTCGGCCTATGGCGCGGCGGCGGCAAGGACGCTAACAGTCTCAACTGACAAGAGCCGCCTGCCGGAGACCCGCCCCATGAAAGACATGCTTGACCAGCTTGAGGCCCGCCGCCAGATCGCGCGCAAGGGCGGCGGCGATGCGCGCATCGCGGCGCAGCACAAGCGCGGCAAGCTGACGGCGCGCGAGCGGATCGACATCCTGTTGGACAGCGGCAGCTTCGAGGAATTCGACATGTTCGTGCAGCATCGCTGCACCGATTTCGGCATGGAGAAGCAGAAGGTACCCGGCGACGGCGTCGTCACCGGCTGGGGTACGGTCAATGGCCGCACGGTATTCGCCTACGCCAAGGATTTCACCGTTTTCGGGGGGTCGCTGTCGGAGACGCACGCCCAGAAGATCATGAAAATCCAGGACATGGCGCTGAAGATGCGTGCCCCCATCGTGGGGCTGATCGATTCAGGCGGCGCACGCATCCAGGAGGGCGTGGCCTCGCTCGGCGGCTTTGCCGAGGTGTTCAAGCGCAACGTGCAGGCGAGCGGCGTGATCCCGCAGATCAGCGTGATCATGGGACCGTGCGCGGGCGGCGATGTCTATTCGCCGGCGATGACAGACTTCATCTTCATGGTGCGCGACACCTCCTACATGTTCGTGACCGGGCCAGATGTGGTGAAAACCGTTACCAACGAGACGGTGACCGCCGAGGAACTGGGCGGGGCGAAGGTGCACACCACCAAATCCTCGATTGCGGATGCGGCCTTCGACAATGACGTGGAGGCGCTGCTGCAGGTCCGCCGGCTGATCGACTACCTGCCCGCCAACAACCAGGCTGGCTCGCCTGAACTGCCGAGCTTTGACGTGCCTGACCGGGTCGACATGAGTCTTGACACCTTGATTCCGGATAGCGCCACAAAGCCTTATGATATCAGGGAATTGATCCTGAAGACCGTCGACGAGGGCGACTTCTTCGAAATCCAGGAAGCCTTCGCGCGCAACATCATCACGGGCTTCGGCCGCATGGAAGGCCGCACGGTCGGTTTCGTCGCCAACCAGCCGATGGTGCTCGCGGGCGTGCTGGATACAGATGCTTCGCGCAAGGCGGCGCGTTTCGTGCGCTTCTGCAACGCCTTCGACATCCCGATCGTGACCTTCGTCGATGTGCCGGGCTTCCTGCCAGGCACAGCGCAGTAGTATGGCGGGCTGATCAAGCACGGCGCCAAGCTCTTGTTCGCCTACAGCCAGTGCACGGTGCCGCTGGTGACGATCATCACGCGCAAGGCCTATGGCGGGGCCTATGACGTGATGGCCTCCAAGCATATCGGCGCGGATGTGAACTACGCCTGGCCCACGGCGCAGATCGCCGTGATGGGCGCGAAGGGCGCAGTCGAGATCATCTTCCGCGGTGGCGACGCCGAGACCATTGCGGCGCAGACCAAGGCCTATGAGGATCGTTTCATGAGCCCGTTCGTGGCGGCCGAGCGCGGCTACATCGACGAGGTGATCATGCCGCACTCCACGCGCCGCCGCGTGGCGCGCGCGCTGGCCATGCTGCGCACCAAGCGGACCGAAGCGCCATGGCGCAAGCATGACAATATCCCGCTCTAGGCGACAATTGCCTGTGCTCGGGGACTCGACGATTCCGCGCGCAAAGCGTATGCGCGAAGGATGAAGCTGATCACGACCACGGTGGAGCTTGCCGCCGTCTGCGACCGTCTTGCCGCCCACCCGTTCGTGACCATCGACACGGAGTTCCTGCGCGACTCGACCTATTATCCGAAGCTGTGCCTGCTGCAGATGGCGTCGCCGGATGAGGGCGTGCTGGTTGATCCGCTGGTGGACGGGCTCGATCTGGCGCCATTCTTCTCGCTGATGGCCAATCAGGCCGTGGTGAAGGTTTTCCACGCCGCACGTCAGGATCTCGAAATCGTCTGGAACCTCGGTCGGATGTTGCCCACGCCGCTGTTCGACACCCAGATCGCGGCGATGGTGTGCGGCTATGGCGACTCGGTGGGCTATGAGCAGCTTGCCAATGATCTGGCCAAGGCGCGCATCGACAAGTCCTCGCGATTTACCGACTGGTCCCGGCGTCCGCTGAGCGAGGCGCAGCTCAGCTATGCGCTGTCGGACGTGACGCATTTGCGTGACATCTACCTTGCGCTCAAGGCCGACCTTGAGACCACGGGCCGCACCGAGTGGCTGGTCGAGGAAATGGCGGTACTCAACCACCCCGGCACCTACGAGACGCAGCCGCGCGACGCCTGGCTGAGGCTCAAGGGCCGCGTACGCAAACCGCGCGAGGTGGCGCTGCTGATGGAACTCGCCGCCTGGCGCGAGAGCGAGGCGCAGGGCAAGGATGTGCCGCGCGGGCGAATCCTCAAGGATGACGCGCTGATGGACATCGTGCAGCGCGCGCCGCGCGAGCCCGAAGCCCTGTCGGACCTGCGTTCGCTGGCGCGTGGCTTCGAGCGCTCGCGCGCCGGGGCCGAGGTGCTGGAGGCGGTCGAGCGCGCACTGTCGATCGACCCGAAGACCCTGCCCCGCATGGACCGCGAACACAGAAGCGGCGGCAATGGCGCGGTGCTGGACCTGATGAAGGTACTGCTGAAGGCCGTCTCGGATGCCGAGCGCGTCGCGCCCAAGATCATCGCCACCATGGATGATCTCGAAGCCATCGTCAGCGACGACGAGGCCGATGTCCCCGCCCTCAAGGGCTGGCGTCGAACCCTGTTCGGCGAGAAGGCGCTGGCCTTGAAAGCCGGACAGCTCAGCCTCAGGATGCGCGGCGGCAAGGTCAGTGTCGAGGTGTGAGGCTGCAGTCAGCTGTCACCCGCACTTATGGCGGGTGACAGCTGAAGGCGCTCATTCAATCCCTCACGACAATGCTGGAATCCCGGCCCAGAAGCTTGGCAAGCTGCTTGAGCCGCCCCGCCACGCGGTCGCTGGCGAGGGACTGCAAGGCTGCCGGGACGGTGAGGACGACGCGTTTGTCGGTCGCGCTGAGCCCCATGCGCGGCAAGAGCCCGTTCATCGCGCCTGACAACAGGTAGGCGACGCGCAGGACAGCCCCGAGCAGCCGTGCGCGGTCAAGCAGACGCGGCGTCATCAATTCGCGCAGGCGCAGCGAGATGCCTTCATCCTTCAAGCCGGCGTAGCGGTAGAACACGGCCAGCGCGAGGTAGGCGCGGGCCGGATGGTCGAGGCCGATGAAAGCGGCGTGGGCGATGACGTTGAGGCTCTGCTCGCCGCGATAGTCGGGATGGGCCCGCCAGCCTATATCCGCCAGCAGGCAGGCGGCGCGGCGCAGGCGGCGCTCGTCCGGCGTCTCGTCGAGATGGATCGAGTCGAAAAAGCGGTCGACCAGGGCGATGAGGTCGGCGGCGTGAGCCGGGTCGCGCGAACGCAGGACGTTGTAGTCCTCGGCGGCGCGCAACAGCGGATCGGCCGCCCGCTCCTGCGGATCGAGTTGTTCCAGCAGCAGCCCTTCGCGAACGCCCTGGGCCGAAATCACCACGGCCTTGGGCTTGCCGCGCTTGATCAGATGATCGAGGACCAGCGCGCCATAGGCCAGCAGTGGACGGCGCGCCGACGAGACGGCATCGATGGAATCGAGGATGTCGGCGTCGACGCGCTCGACCATCCGGACGAAATCGGCCACATCCCGC
>JAPLOW010000146.1 GCA_026400555.1 Hyphomicrobiales bacterium | reverse complement strand
TTTAACCAGTGCGTGTGTACTGCTCTTTACGCTGTTCGCGTTGTGCATGTTAGTCAGTGCGTAGTGCTCTTTAACCAGTGCGTGTGTACTGCTCTTCTCGCCGGCGAAGCCCTGAAGGCGCTCGGCGCAACCTCGGTCGGCATGCCGATCCCGCAGGTGCCCGAGAGCCTCGCCCAGCGCGTCATCGACGGCGCTGTCGTGCCCTGGGAGGTGGTGCCTGCCGTCAAGGTGCAGGAACTGGTCAGATTCCACACCGAAATCCCCGGCTCGCCGACACTCTACACTGCCAGCTTCTTCCTCGCCATGAACAAGGCGAAGTACGAGGCGATGCCGGCCGATGCCCGCGCCGTGATCGACGCCAATTCGGGTCAGGCCTTCGCGCGCATGGCCGGCCCGATGTGGGACAATGAGGCGACGGCCGTCTCCGCCATGGTCCGCGCCCGCTCCGGCAACACCATCAGCACCATCTCCGAGGAGGAGAAGGCCAAATGGATCGCCGCGACCTTGCCGGTGCATGCCGCCTGGATCGAACAGGTCAAGGCCCGCGGCCTCGATGGCGCGAAACTGATTGCGGACGCGCGCGCGCTGGTCGCGAAGTACGAGGCGATGGGCTGAGTTTTGCCCGACGGCGGCGCGCAACATCCAAAAAATCCTCATCCTGAGCGTGTTGAAGGATGGGGATCGTTGCCCACAGCATCTGGAACTCCTCCTTCGACACGCTCAGGATGAGGATCGTCGGGTCTGACCGGGATGCCGGATCAATGACGTGCATGCCCTCGAAACCACACACATCATGACCCTTCCCGACACGCCGCGAACCGAAACACGCCCACTGATCGAGCGGCTGACGGGCTCTGTCGCGATCTTCGGCGGCCTGCTGGCGCTGGCGGTGGCGGGGCTGGTCGTTGTGAGTGTGCTTGGCCGGTGGCTGTTCTCGATGCCCGTCGAAGGCGATTTCGAGTTCGTCAAGATGGCGACCGCCATCGGCGTCTTCGCCTATCTGCCCTACACGCAGGCGAGGCGCGGCAACATCATGGTAGACACCTTTACCGGCTGGATGGGCAAGGCGGCGCAAAGCCGCCTCGATGCGGTCTGGGATCTGGCCTATGCTGCCTTCATGGGCCTGTGCGCGTGGGGGCTGTTCCTGGGCGCGCGCGATGCCTTGAGCACGGGCGAGACCACCATGCAACTGCAACTGGCGGTCTGGCCGGCCATCGGGCTGTGCGCCGTGCTCTGCCTGCTGCTGGTCGTCACCTGCATCGGAACCATCGCGCGGCTGATCGGCTGGCCAAAGAATCGAGAAACCGCATGAGCGGCATCGCACTCGCCCTGACCGGCTTTGGCGTCATGCTGGTGCTGATCGCGCTGCGGGCGCCGATCGGCCTGTCGATGCTGCTCGTCGGCGCGGTCGGCTATAGCCAACTGACCAGCTTCAACGCCTTTTACTCCTACATGAAGACGAACTCCTACCACCAGTTCGCCAACTACACGTTGTCCGTCATCCCGCTCTTTATCCTGATGGGCGCATTGGCCGAGCGTGCCGGGATCGCGCGGGCGCTGTTCAAGGCCTCCGAAGGCCTGTTCGGGCGGTTTCGCGGCGGCCTCGCCATGGCGGTGATCGGGGCCTGCACGGCATTCGGCGCGATCTGCGGCTCGTCGGTCGCGACTACCGCCACCTTCGGGCGCGCGGCGCTGCCGGAACTGCGCAAGTACGGCTACGATGTCGGCTTCGCCACCGGCACCATCGCCGTCGGCGGCACGCTCGGCATCCTCATTCCGCCCTCGGTGATCCTCGTTGTATACGCCATCACTACCGAGCAGCACATCGCCAAGCTCTTCCAGGCGGCGCTGATCCCCGGCCTGATGGCGGCGGCCTTCTACTGCATCACCATCGCCATCACGGTAAGGCGCAATCCGGCGCTCGCGCCGATGTCCGAACTCACCCGTGTCGAGAAGCGCCCGCAGCCGCGCTGGCCGAAACTGGTGGCCGGGCTCGTGCTGGCCGCCGCCGCCATCCAGTGCGGCAGGGGCGTGCTCGATTGGGACGATGCGCTGAAGTTCGTGGCGCTTGCTGGCATGATCGCGGTCATCGATGTGGCGGTGATGCCGGCGATCCTCGTCGCCATCGTCGTCGTCGGCGGCATTTATGGCGGGATCTTCACGCCGACTGAGGGCGCGGCGGTCGGGGCCATCGCCATGTTGCTGATCGGCCTTGGCCAGCGCACGCTGGGCTGGTCGGATATTCTCGACGCGCTGCGGCAGACAGCGGAAACCTCGGGCATGATCTTCATCATCCTGCTCGGGGCCGAGGTCTTCGGCGCCTTCCTCGCGCTCTCGCGCCTGCCGACCATAGCAGCCGAAATGGTCGGCGGATCAGGGCTATCGCCGTATATGGTGCTGGTCGCCATGCTCGCCTTCTACATCCTGCTCGGCGCGGTGATGGACGAGCTGGCGATGATCCTGCTGACGCTGCCGGTGTTCTTCCCTGTCATCCAGGGGCTGGACTTCGGCATGCCGGCGGACGAGGTCGCGATCTGGTTCGGCATCCTCGTGCTGATCGTCGTCGGCATTGGGCTAACGGCGCCGCCCATCGGCCTCAACGTCTTCGTGATCAACTCCATGGCCCGCGACGTGCCCATCATCGCCACCTACCGCGGCGTGCTGCCCTTCATCGCAGCCGACATCATCCGTCTTGCGCTGGTGGTGCTGCTACCGGGGCTGAGCCTGTCGCTGGTGAGGTGGTTGGCGTAGCTTGCGTGCCCGCCGTCATTGCGAGCGCATCAAAGCAATCCAGCCTTTCCGCCCCAAAAATCCTCATCCTGAGCCCGTCGGCGGATGAACTCCAGAAACGCACCCTCCTGAAACTCCTCCTTCGACAGGCTCACGATGAGGATCGTGGCTGATATCTAGATTGCTTCGCTGGGCGCGCAATGACGTAGCGCCGCGCCTGGTGGATTTTGCAAAGCGCCTCCCAAAACATTATACAAAAATATAGCAGGAGGCTCTCATGCTGACATCAACCCTGCGATCCGTCGGCGGTTCGGTGATGCTGACCATCCCGAAAGCCGTCCTCGATGTGCTCGGCCTTGGCGTCAACGACAAGGTGACGGCTGCATGTCGATGGCGGGCGGCGGCTGATCGAGGCGCCGCCGCGCCCGAAATACGCGCTGGCGGACCTGCTGGCTCAATGCGACTCGAGCGCCGCGCCATCGAACGAGGTGCGTGCATGGGATGCAGCTGAGCCGGTCGGCCGCGAGGCAATCTAGTGGAGCGCAGCGACATCTGGCACGTCGACCTCAACCCGACCAAAAGCCGCGAGCAGGCCAACCCGCGTTATGTGCTGGTGCTGACGCCGCGTGCCTTCAATGCGCTTGGAACGCCGATTGTCGCGCCGATCACCAGTGGCGGCGATTTCGCCCGCGAAAAAGCCTTCGCCGTCTCGCTGTCCGGCGCGGGAACCAACGCAACGGGAGTTATCCTCTGCCACCAGTTGCGCGGGCTCGATCTGAAGGCGAGTGGCGCGCAGTTCTCAGAAAAAGTGCCGGATTTCATCATCGATGAGGTGCTGGCGCGCGTGCAGCCCTTGTTTGAATGATGCGCCCCGCCGTCATTCCAGGGCGGCAAAGCCGAGCCCGGAACCCAACAGCGCAGTGGAGCGCATGATCTGCCCAGGGGTGTCATCCCCGGCAGCCCGAAGGGCCGGGAAGGGGATCGATAGCTTCGGTGTGTCGCCAGATGGATCCCCTTCCCCCGCCGTTGGCGCGCCGGGTATGACACCGGGAAAGCCGAAGCCAAACTCACCACGCACCCACCTGATGGCTTCCGGGCCTGCGGCTTTGCCGCATCCCGGAAAGACGGCGCGCTCGGCCTCAGGCCGCCGCCTTCTCCCCGCCCTTCACCATCCCGTAAACCTTTGGCGCCACCACCAGCAGCACCGAGATCACGATGATGGTCAGCGACAGCGGCCTTGTGAAGAACACCGTCCAGTCGCCGGCCGAGATCGTCATGGCCTGGCGGAAGTTCTGCTCGGCCAGCGGGCCGAGGATCATGCCGATGATCACTGGCGCGGTCGGAAAGTCATAGCGCCGCATCAGGTAGCCGACGATGCCGACAGCGTAGAGCAGGATCAGGTCGATATAGGACTGGCTGATGCCATAGGTGCCAATCGTGGCGAACACCAGGATGCCGGCATAAAGCTGCGGGGCAGGGATGTTGAGCATCTTCACCCACAGCCCGATCAGCGGCAGGTTGAGCACCAGCAGCATTACATTGCCGATGAACAGCGAGGCGATCAGGCCCCAGACCAGCGCGGGCTGCGTCTGCAACAGCAGCGGGCCGGGGTTGATGCCATAGCTCTGGAAGGCCGAGAGCATGATCGCCGCCGTCGCCGAAGTCGGCAGGCCCAGCGTCAGCATCGGCACCAGCACGCCGGCGGCGGAGGCATTGTTGGCCGCTTCCGGCCCCGCCACGCCCTCGATGGCGCCGACCGTGCCGAACTCCTCAGGATACTTGGTCAGCTTCTTCTCGGTGTAGTAGCTCAGGAAGGTCGGGATTTCCGCTCCGCCCGCCGGCATAGCCCCGATCGGGAAGCCGAAGGCGGTACCGCGCAGCCAAGGCCCGATGGAGCGCTTCCATTCGAGCCCGGTCATCATCAGCGAGCCCTTCAGTGGCGTGATCTTGGTGTCGCCTTCCTTGTAGGTGGCGGCGTTGTAGAGCGTCTCGCCGACCGCGAACAGGCCGACTGCGACGACGATCACGTTGATGCCGTCAAACAGCTCCTGCACGCCGAAGGTGAAGCGCGCCTGCCCGGTCTGCAGGTCGATGCCGATCATGCCGAGCCAGATGCCGAAGAACAGCGCCGTCAGCCCGCGCACGGCGGAGTTGCCCAGCACCGCAGACACAGTCGTGAAGGCCAGCACCATCAGTGCGAAGTAGTCAGCAGGCCCGAATTTCAGCGCCCAGTCGACCACGAACGGCGCAAGGAACGCGATCCCGAGCGTACCGATCGTGCCGGCCACGAACGAGCCGATGGCAGCGGTGGCGAGGGCGGCGCCGGCGCGGCCGTTGCGGGCCATCTTGTTGCCTTCCATCGAGGTGACGATGGAAGCGCTCTCGCCCGGCGTGTTGAGCAGGATCGAGGTGGTCGAGCCGCCATACATGGCGCCATAATAGATGCCGGCGAACAGGATGAAGGCGGATGTCGGTTCGACCTTGAAGGTGATGGGCAGGAGCAGCGCGATGGTCAGCGCCGGCCCGAGGCCCGGCAGCACGCCGATGGCAGTGCCGAGCGTCGTGCCGACGAGGCACCAGAGCAGGTTCATCGGGGTCAGCGCGATGCCGAACCCCATCATCAGACCATTGAAGCCTTCCATGATCTAGTGCCCCCGCACCATGGTGATGACCCACTCGACGCCGTTCTCGATCACGCCCGAGCCGATATTGATGTTGAGCGTCTTGGCGAAGCCGAGATAGGCGATCAGCGCGAACACCGCGCCAATCCACGCATCGCGTAGCATGTTCCGGGAGCCGAAGCCTCTAGTCACACAGACAAACAGGAGAATAGAGGCCAGCGTAAAGCCGAGCGGGCCGATTGTGAGGACGTTGAGCGCAAGCCCGGCGAGGACCCAGCCGAGGGCACGCCTGTCCGGCGTGATCGCCTTCTCCTCGTCCGGCTGCCAGCCGCCGCGCACCGCGGAGAGAACCAGCGCCAGCCCGAAGATCAGCAGGCCTAGCCCCGCCATGATCGGCACGAGCGTCGGGCCGACCTTTGCGTAAATAGGCGATACCGGGATGCTCCAAGCCTGCCACAGCACCACGAATGCGAGCGCGACGACGCCCAAAGCAACCGTCAACTCGCCTTTCGCGAGGCCGGCTTCAACCCGGCCCCGCATCAGGGTTCCCCCGTCCCCCGACATCGAATTCAGGCCAGTCCGAGGTCTTTGAGAATGCCGTCGATGCGCGCCACTTCGGCGTCGAGGAAGGTCTTGTAGCCGTCGCCGGTCAGCGTGATCTGGGTCCAGTCGCGCTGCTTGCACATC
>JAPLOW010000151.1 GCA_026400555.1 Hyphomicrobiales bacterium | reverse complement strand
GGGTGGGAAGCTGATTATTCCGGCGCCTATGCGTCGATCGCTCGGCCTGTCGACAGGCGACGTCGTCACGATCGAAATCCACGACGGCGACATCAGGATCCGGACACTCGATAAGGCGCTCGCGCGTGCTCGGGCGATCGTACGTCGCCATGTGCCGGAAGGGTATTCGCTGGTCGATGAGCTTGCGATGGAGCGGCGGGCGGAGGCGGAACATGACTGATACGATCGTGCTTGATAGCTCGGCAATCCTCGCGCTCCTCAACGACGAGCCTGGGGCCAACAAGGTTGAGGCGGTTCTCGATCGCGCCATCGTGGGCGCGGCCAACTTCGCTGAGGTTGCAGCCAAGCTTGGCGAGAAGGGTCTTGGCAAGGAAGAGGTTGAGGAGGTGCTGGCAGTTATCCATGACGTTAGACCAATGACCGGGGAGCAGGCGCTTACCGCTGGCGCTCTCCGAATGCCCACTCGCGGCATGGGGCTCTCATTGGGGGACCGAGCCTGCATCGCACTGGCGATGGAACTTGGCGCCACCGCGATGACCTGTGATCGAGCATGGACCAGCCTCGATCCCGTGATAATCAGTGGTGCGCGTGTCGATATGCTGCGTTGATCGTGGCGCGCCGACGTCACCCGAGGAGTCGACCGCAGGTAGGAAGACCGACGCCAAACAGCCTGAATTGCCGCGGGTTTTTTGGACGTCTTTGCCGTCCGGTTCCGGTCTTTCGACGAATTGCTCTGAACGACCGCCAAGGTGGCGCAAAGCCGTCAACCTTGGGGCCGAAAGCGGAATGGCCGGTTTCGTGCCATGAAAACAGGTCGCTGCCTTTCGCCCCCCGGTTGATTGCCCAAAGCGGGATTCTTGGTGCAGGCTGTTCTTGTTGCATGGCACCAAACTGGTCTGCACCCTAAAGCGGTTCCAAGACCGGACGCCATCCTATGTCTTCATGCCTGTGGGATTGGGTGTTGAGATAAAAGTAGCGCGCTGAATGAAAACCACGGCAACACCGTGCCGTTGCACGATGCAGGTACGGCTCCTGCGTCCAGCTGACGGCGCCCAGCCAGTTCCAGAGTTGATTGTGAGGGCTGGCGAGATCCTTGTCGGTCAGTTCGCGCGTGGCACTCCGCGCAATCGGCGTCGGAAGCCCGACAACGGTCGCGTCTCCGCCGATGTAATCATCCCATTCATTGACGGGCGAGCCGCCCTGGTACCCGTCCTCGGAAACCCGAAAATCATTGCCTCCGGTCAGCAATCGGCACGTGTAGCTGCGGCCGTCGATGACAACCTTGCGGCCCATCACATACCCTGCGGCATTGAGGTCATCCCAGCTGACGCGCGCCATGATCATGCGGTCGGAGACGAGGAGCTGGCGACCGTTATCTTCGATGACGTTCCAGCGAAGCTGAAGCGCTTCATTGGAAGGCGTGTCACCGAGCACCCAGCGGCTGAAGTCTGGCGCTGCCTCGAAATCAGAAATGTCGCCCTGAACGCGTGGAAAAACCGGTTTCAGGAGTGAGAGGTCAATCAGCCAGGGGCGAGCAGGGCGCGGGCAAGCGATCCCATCGCGGGTCAAGCACCCGAGGTTCACCTGGCCGAGAAAATGAGGCATCGATACTCTCTAGCAAAATAGCATTTCATTTTATGGTGGCGAATCTCTCCTGGTCTCGCAACATTTTTCTTTTTTACGGATTTTGAAGCAGAAAAATAGTTTTATCCGCATTGACAGGATGCTCTTTCAATCACGATAATGAAACGGCATTTCATATTTTTCACAGAGCTGACGCCTCAGGGAGACGAACATGGTCAAGCAGACTGGAATCAACCGGCGCGGTTTCCTCGCAGGCGCCTCCGCGGTGAGCGCGTTGGTGATCGGCGGACCGGCCATCGCCCAGCAGGGCACTGTCACCTTCACCTCCTGGGGCGGAGCCTTCCAGGATGCGCTGCGCAGCTCAATGCTGACGCCGGCTGGGCAAGCCCTCGGCATTGCGATCCGGGAGGATACGACCAACGGCATTCAGGATGTTCGCGCCCAGATTACAGCTCGTCGGGTCGTATGGGACGTGACTGAGCAGGAGCTTCCAACCGCCGAGACGCTAAAGCGCGAGAACGCGCTCGAGCCGCTGGACTACAGCGTCATCAACACTGACGGCATACCTAAGGAGTTGGTGAACTCTCACTACGTCGGCTTCGTGAACTTCACCAAGGTCATCGCCTGGCAGGCCTCGACCTACGGCGAGAATGGTCCGACGACATGGGCAGACTTCTGGGACGTAAAGAAGTTTCCTGGCAAGCGCTCGCTCCAGCAACAGGTGAACTACGCTCTTGAAGCCGCGACGATGGCGCAGGGCGTCGCCATCGCCGACGTCTACAAAGTGCTGGGCACCAAGGAGGGCATGGACAAAGCCTGGGCGAAGCTCGAGGAGATCGCGCCGCACATCACCGTCTGGTATCGCGGCGGCTCGCAGTCGGCGCAACTGCTGCGCGATGGCGAGGTCGACATCATCCACATGGGCCATAACCGCGTCGAAAGCGTCATCGGCTCCGGCAAGAAGGTCAACTACAAGTTCGACGGCGGGACAATGGACATCGACGCCCTGATGGTGCCGCGCGGCGCACCGAACAAAGCGAATGCGATGCGGCTGATCAACGAACTGCTCAAGCCCGAACCGCAGGCCCGGCTCGCCAAGACCATGCCGCTGGGACCGGTCAACACGAATGCCTTCAAGACCGGCATCCTCTCCGAAGCCGACGCGCTGAAGGTGAACACGCACCCTAGCAACATCGGCAAGCAGCTTCTTGTCGATCCGAACTTCTATGTCGGCCGGCTCGATGTCCTGACCGAGCGGTTCGAGCGCATTAAGCAGAAACGTAGCTGAGCTTCTCATCGGTTTCCGGTCGGCGCCTGATGGTGCCGGCCGGCCCGGCTCCCACCTGCTGCAATTCGCTGCGCCGATTGAAAGGACGCATGCCATGGCTGCTGCCGCCGCTTCGTCACAATCCCTGCCGATCACGGTCAGCAATCTTGTCAAAGCCTATGGCGATCTGCGCGTCCTCGACGATGTATCCATCGCCATCCGCCCCGGCGAATTCATGACGCTGCTGGGGCCATCCGGCTCCGGCAAGACAACGCTGCTGATGGCTCTTGCCGGCTTCGTCAGCCCCGAAAGCGGCTCCATTCGCTTCGGCGAGCAGGAAATGATCACGACCTCCCCGCACAAGCGCGGCGTGGGCATGGTGTTCCAGAGCTACGCGCTGTTCCCCTTCATGAGCGTGGCCGAGAACGTCGCATACCCGCTCAAGATCAGGGGTGTTTCACCTGCCGAGCAGAAGAGCCGCGCCGAGGCGGCGCTCGCAATGGTCAAGCTTGGCGGTTATGGTGGCAGGCGGATCAACCAGCTCTCTGGCGGGCAGAAACAGCGCGTGGCTCTCGCCCGCGCCATGGTGTTCGAGCCACGCATTATTCTGATGGATGAGCCCTTGTCGGCACTCGACAAGAAGCTCCGCGAACACATGCAGATCGAACTCAAGCAGCTTCACCAGAAGCTGGACGCGACGATCGTGTACGTCACGCACGACCAGCGCGAGGCACTGACGATGTCGGATCGCATCGCGGTGATCAACAAGGGCCGCATCGCCCAGCTCGACGAGCCCAAGGCGCTCTATCGCCGCCCGAACTCGCTGTTTGTTGCGGATTTCATCGGCGAAACCGTGCTTCTGCCCGTCCAGCGGGATGGGGATGACGTCAGCCTGCAGGGCCGCAGGCTGAAGCTTGCCACGCCCACGCCAGCAGGGTCCGGGCCGCTGCAGCTGGTCATCCGGCCGGAACTGCTCCAGCTCGACGGCGGCGGTGACGACCAGACAAACACGATCGCAGGCGTGGTCCGGCAGACGATCTACCAGGGCGACTCGGTGCTGCTGATCATTGATGCCGGCGAGGGTCGCGAGGTCTCTGTGCGCATCGCCACAAACCGCGCCGGGCAAGCCAGCCTCCCCGACAGCGGCAGCCAGATTGCCCTCGGCCTGCACCGCGATGACACCGTCGTGCTGGCGGAGCAGGCGTCATGAGCACTGCAACCGCGATGAATGCCGACGAGTTGGCGCGAGGGCAACGGCGCGAACGGGCGCAGTTCATCGGGCTGAGCCTGCCAGCGACCCTGCTCATCCTCATCATCGTCTTCCTGCCGCTGTTCTGGCTCTCCTCGCTCTCCTTTATCGATCGCGGCGGTGAACTCTCGACGGAGAACTACCAGCGGCTTGCCGGCGATCTCTATATCGAGGCCTTCGTCGTCACCTTTCAGATCAGCGCGGCTGTCACCGCGCTCTGCGTTCTGCTGGGCTATCCGCTTGCCTACTGGCTCAGCCGGAAGCCGCAGCACACGGCCAATCTGCTGCTGATCTGCGTGCTGCTTCCGTTCTGGACGGCGGTTCTGGTGCGCACCTATGCCTGGCTTGTGCTGCTCCAGCGCAACGGACTGATCAACAACACGCTTCTGTCCCTCGGCATCATCGATGCGCCGTTGCAGCTCGCTCACAATCTGACCGCGAGCATCATCGGCATGGTTCACATCATGCTGCCGTTCCTGGTGCTGCCGCTCTACGCCACGATGAAGTCGATCGACGGCGATCTTGTGCGGGCGGCCGTCGGTCTGGGCTCCAGTCCAACCGAAGCCTTCTGGCGCATCTTCGTGCCGATGTCGCTGCCCGGCCTCTTTGCTGGCGTCGTACTGGTCTTCATCATGTCACTCGGCTTCTACGTTACCCCCGCCTTGCTGGGCGGTGGCCGTGTCCAGATGCTCGCGCAACGGATTGAATCGACCATAACCATCTTCTCGAACTGGGGCGCCGCCAGCGCGCTCGGCGTCGTGCTCCTGTTGATGGCGCTTGCTCTTGTTGCTCTGCTTCACCGGGTCTTCGGGCTCGACAAGCTGTTCGTGAGGTAGGGGCCATGGCCATCCAGGATATGCCCGGCGCCTCGCCCTGGACGCAGCGTCTGCTCGCCATCTACGGCGCGCTGGTCCTGTTCTTCCTGATGCTGCCGACCGTCATCGTAATCCCGATGTCGTTCTCGGACTCCCAGTACCTGGAGTTTCCTCCGACAAGCTGGTCTTTGCGCTGGTACCGCGAATATTTCGGCTCATCGGCCTGGATGAGTGCGACCTGGACTTCGCTTCTGGTCGCGGTGCTGACGACCGTGCTGGCTGCGCCGCTTGGCACGCTGGCCGCCTATGGCATGCATTGCACCTCCGACAAGGTCCGGAACGCCCTGCAGTTGCTCGTCCTGATGCCGGTGGTCGTGCCGTCGATCCTGGTCGCCGTCGGGGTGTTCCACCTCTACGCCATCGTCGACCTGAACTACTCGATCACCGGCCTCGTCCTCGCGCACACCGCGCTCGCCGTGCCCTTCGTCATCATTACCGTCCTGTCGAGCCTCAACAACTATGACATGACGCAGGAGATGGCGGCCCGGAGCATGGGGGCGTCTCGTCCCCAGGCGTTCCTCAGCATCACTTTGCCGCAGATCAGATTCTCAGTTCTCACCGGCGCATTCCTCGCCTTCATCACCTCGCTGGACGAGGTTGTGGTTGCCAAGTTCATCTCGGGCGGCGAGAACGCCACCATCACGCGCCGCATGTTCAATGCGCTGCGCGACCAGATCGACCCGACGATAGCAGCCATTTCCACTTGCCTGATCGTCGTCTCGGTGCTCGCACTCGCCGCCGTCCAGATCTTTGGCGCGCGCAGCAAGGGGAGCGCGTGACATGGTGGCCAGGCTCATCCATCGCCATGCCGTCGCCGATAGGCTTTACCCCTGCTCGACTGCCGGACAGGTCGCCGATCTCGAGATTGGTGATATCGCCATTTTCGGTGCGGATGCTTTGGCTGCGCTGGCTATCCGGGATGCCGCAAGCGCCCATTCATCACGAGCAGAAGCCTCCCGTCGACGCGTCGATCTTGGCAATCTGGGCGAGGCCACAGACCGTTTGCCAGCGGTTCTGCATGACATCGAGGCTCGTGGAGCACGGCCTTTCATGCTGGGCGGTGATCCGGCGTTGGGCACGGCCTTGATCGGCGCCCTCGCCGGCCGTCCGGATTCCGTGCCGCAGACCATCATCATGTTGTCGCCCCGCCTCGATATGCGCCTGCCCCAAGCCGGGACGTTTCAGGCCGTGGCAATCGGCACACAGCGCCTTCTCGGACAGTCCAGCTATGGTGCATGGCGCGAGGCGGGCGGGACCGTTGTTTCAGCAGCCACCTGTGAGGTCGATGGTGCGGATGCCGTGTTAGCGTTGTTCGCTGCCCAGGCCCAAACCGCCCTGCTGCTGGTTGATCTCGCCGTGATCGACACGGGATACGCCGCCGGAGCCTCGTCGCGGAACATTGGTGGGCTCAGTCCGATGGCGGCTCTCGACCTCGTGGACGGGATCATCTTGCGGTTTGATGTTCACGCGCTGGCCCTTCTAAACCTGGCACCTGAGCGCGATCCACGCGGACACAGCGAGCAGATTGCCGCGATGATCGCGGAGCGCGTCGCATCACAGGGCCACACGAGGCAAGCCGAATGACAAGCGGTGGTGCGCCAAGCCTCTCGTTGGCACCGTCCTTTCGCCCAATCCCGTCGCTGTTGGGCGCGCCGATTGCTGACATCGACGATGTCAGGCGGGGTGATGTCTGCCTGGCCGGCCTTTTCGAGGATCATGCAGACGCCACAGACTTCGGTGCACGCTTTGCGGCCCGCCAGATCAGGTATGCGAGCCAAGACGACGCAGATCCCAGCCTTACGGGTGCTGGAGTGCGCGTCCTCGATCTAGGTGATCTGAATGTGTTTCCGCTCGAGCGTGAGCGAAACAACAGCGCACTGATGCGCCAACTCAGGAGCATAATCGGGAAAGGGGCGGTTCCAGTCGTGGTCGGGGGCGCCTTCGCGATGGGTCCACTGATGCAGCAGAGCCTCGAACACGCTGCAGCCAGGAAGGTGGCTCTTGTTGACCTGCCTGCCGCGGCCACCAAGGTGGTTGCCACCGATGACTGCGATCTCATCGTTCTGACGGTCGATCTGTCGACATGGGACCAGTCGGCGATCAGTCGGGAGAAGCCGCTCGCCCATCTTCGAAAGGCGATCGAAGCTCTTCAACCCAAGTCGATAGGTGCTGTCCACCTCACCGGTCTGGCACCTGATCTCGACCTTTGCGGCCGTCATGCCGCCAGCCTCGGCCATCATATCCTAGCGCTCGTCATCGCGCATCTGCGCAAGGCCGGTGCCTGATGACGCTTCGGATCGAACCACTGCCGCGCATGGCCGGGCATCTGCCGTTCATGCGCGGTCGACTGGCAAGGTTGGACAATGTCGGTCCGGGCATGGTGGTGGCATTCGGCCTGCCGTCTGGATTCAACAGCCGCTCGGATCTGGCTCCGTTAGCGATGCGCGAGACATCCGCCTATTTCGGTTCGCACTTCAATGCGAACATGAAGTCCGCGATGGACATCGATCAGAGGCAGGTCCTGCGCAGCGCGGATGTTGCCGGTTCGATGGTCGATCTTGGTGACCTGCGACCTGATCCGGCAACTGGCACTTTCGAAGGCACGCTCCGGAGAACAATCGCTCAAATCCGTGAGAAAGATGCGATCCCCCTGCTGCTCGGCGGTGAACAAGGCTGCCTCTCCTCGGTCTTGGCCGGACTTCGGATGAGCGAGCCTTGGTCCAACGGGATTGCGGCGCTCATCATCAGCGCCGCGTCGGACATTGACGTGTTGCAGGCAAACGACGTCGCTTGCGTCGTTTCCGCATCGCCCGAGGTGCCTGGCGACCCTGCGATCATGTCACTGGCCATCCGCGATCTGCGCCAACGGTTCGAGAGCCATGTGGAGTCGATCCTTCGCCATTTGGGGCAAAGACCCGTCCATGTGGCGCTGGATGCCTCTGCTATTGCAAGCCATTGGCACGGAGCAAGCACGAGTGCCGGTTTTGCGGGGCTGAGCCTGTCGGAATGCCGACGGCTCTTCCGCCAGCTTGGCGTCGCAAACATCGCGAGCCTGTCGATCACCGGTCTCGATCCGACGATCAACGGGTTGTCGCTGGTCAAGACCGGCCAGCGTCTGCTGCTGACGGCCATCCTGGATCTCATATACGCGCGGCTTGGCGTGCTCGAAAGAAGAGTGGAAACACCCCATGTCTGCGTCTGAAGCTCTTTCGCGCGCCTTCTCGTCTCCCGTGTCGCGCTTCTTCGATGGGGAAAACGCCGACTTATCTCTCTTGCGTCGCGGGGATGTCGCTTTCATCGGCATGCCATCGGACGCCACCCATACCAGCCGGATCGGCACGCGGTTCGGGCCACGGGCTCTCCGGCACGAAACCAGCATGCTGATGCATCAACTGAGACGGGATGCTGAGGGCGGGCTGATCGATACTGCCAGCGGCTTGGCTTGCGGTTTGGTGGACGGGCGCGCGCTGGTCGATCTCGGCGATGCCACGATCCATCCGCTGGACGTCGAGAAGACGATCCGCTCCATCGCGGACATGACAGGCGCTGTCGTGAAAACGGGCGCGCTTCCCGTTGCGATAGGCGGCGACCATTTCAACAGCTATCCGGCGTGCCTCGGTGTTTCCGAGGCACTCGCACGGTACGAGCCCGGTGCGCGCTTTGGTTACATCCAGATCGACGGGCATCTCGATTTCTGCGATCGGCTTGCTGCCTGGGGTCCCTTCAATCACGCCACAAATGCTCGGCGCTGCTCTGAGCTACCGAATATCCGGCGTGAGAATATGGTCTGGATTGGCATTGCCGGGTGGGTCGATGGCAATGATGTGGCCGAAATCGAAGGTTTCGGCGGCCTGATCTTCTCCGCCGAGGACGTCCACCGGATCGGCGCACGCGAGGTTGCATGCCGTGCGGTCGCGCATGCCCAGCGCAACTGTGACCGGATCTATCTCACCATTGATGTCGATGCGCTGGATTCAGGCTTCCTGCCAGGAACCGGCTCGATCGTGCACAGCGAGATCACCAGTCGCCAGTATCTCGACCTGCTCGAAGTCTTCGCCGAAGCGCCGCTGTGCGGGATTGACATGGTTGAGGTTTCGCCGCCCCTGGACCCCTCCGGGCGGTCCGAAGCGATCGCCGCGCAGCTGCTGTTCGAAATCCTCCGCCCGCGGCTCGTCGTTGAGAGGGGACGACGAGCATGAGCGTCTTTCCGAACCTGATCGCCGGCGAGGCTGTGCCGGCGCGCGAGGTGGTGCACAACATCAATCCGTCCGATACGCGTGACGTTATCGGCGAGTACGCCATGGCCTCGCGCGAGGACGCGGAGACGGCAATTGCGGCGGCCGCGCAGGCTTTCCCGCTCTGGTCACGGACGAATGCCCTGCAGCGTTTCGAGATTCTCGACAGGATCGGCACAGAGGTCGGCGCGCGCTCAAGCGAGATCGGGGACATGCTGGCGCGCGAGGAAGGCAAGACGCTGAAGGAGGCGACCGCAGAGGTTCTGCGCGCCGGACAATTGTTCAAGTTCTTCGCTGCCGAAGCCTATCGCGCCAACAGCGAGGGCTTGCCCTCGGTCCGCGATCAGATCGGACTGGCCGTGACGCGCGAACCGATCGGAGTGGTCGGTATCATCACACCATGGAACTTCCCGATCGCCATTCCAGCCTGGAAGATTGCGCCCGCGCTTGCCTATGGCAACACCGTGGTGTTCAAGCCGGCCGAGCTTGTCCCTGGCTCGGCCTGGCTGCTTGCTGACATCATCAACCGCTCCGGGCTTGCCAAAGGCGCGTTCAACCTTGTGATGGGCCATGGATCGGTTGTTGGCGACGCCATCGTCTCGTCGCGACAGGTCGCCGGCTTATCCTTCACGGGCTCGACGCGGGTGGGCAAGGCGATTGGCCACACGCTGTTCGAACGCGGCGCCCGCATGCAGCTTGAAATGGGCGGGAAGAACCCGCTGATCGTTCTGGATGACGCCCCGCTGGAGCTTGCCGTCGACTGCGCCCTGCAGGGTGCATATCTCTCGACCGGCCAGCGCTGCACGGCCTCTTCCCGGCTGATCGTGACACCAGGGATCCACGATGCCTTTGTCGCGCGCCTGATCGAGCGCATGACAGCGCTCGCCGTAGGTGATGCGCGTGACCAGGCGACCGATATTGGTCCTGTTGTCTCGAAGGCCCAGTTGGCGATCGATGAACACTACCTGGAGATCGGCCGGACGGAGGGCGCCTGCCTTGCCCATGGCGGCGAGCGCCTGAATCGAAAGACGCCTGGCCACTACCTCAACCCTGCCTTGTTCACACAGACGACCAACGGGATGACCATCAACCGCGATGAAATCTTCGGCCCGATCGCGGCCGTCATTCCAGCTCGTGACTATGATGAAGCGCTCGCCATTGCCAACGACACCGAGGCGGGGCTTTCGAGCGGGATCGTGACGCAGAGCGCGAAGATCATCCGTCACTTTCGCGACAACGCCGAAGCAGGCATGATTCAGGTCAACCTGCCGACAGCAGGCATGGATTTCCACGCACCTTTTACTGGCCGAAAACAGGCTGGTTATGGTCCTGCCGAAAAGGGCAGTTATGCACGCGACTTCTTCACAGCGGTGAAAGTCACGCATGAGCGATTTATCTAGTGCACGAGTTTGAAATCAGGAGCGATCAACTGATCGGAATTGCCATGTCCAATGATTCACTTCTGCGTGCCGATGGCCGGCCCGACGACCGAATGGGTGTCGATGCGGTCGAACGCGCCCTCAGTCTCCTCGATGCCCTCGGCACGGTGGAGACGCCGCTCTCGCTCAAGGAACTGGCGCTCAAGACCGGATTGTCCAAAGCCACAATCCTGCGGCTGACGGTCTCGCTGGAGCGCTTTGGTTATGTGGGCCGCAGCCTTGCCGGGGCCTACCAGCTCGGCCCGACCCTCTGGCGGCTGGGTTCGGTCTTCCGACAGAACCTTGAACTGGAGCCAATCATCCGGCCTGCCATGCAGGCCCTGGTATCGCTGACCCAGGAAAGCGCCTCGTTCTGGATCCCGCGCGGGGAGGAGCGCATGTGCCTGTTCCGCCAGAACTCACCCCGCAGTGCGCGCTCCCACGTCGAGGAGGGTGAGAGCTCGCCAATCGGCAAAGGCTCAGGAGGACATATCGTCGCCTATTATCTGGGGCTGCCGACGCGTTTTTCCGAGGATATTCGCGCCGAAGGCGTTGTTGCGACCCTCGGCGACCGTGACCCGGATGTTGCCAGCGTTTCAGCCCCCGTGTTGGGCCCGAACCGCGAGTTTGTCGGCGCCTTGACGCTGGCCGGCATTCTCAATCGGTTTGAAGCTCATGTGCCGGAATACAAGGTGATCGTGAAACAGGCCGCAGCCTCAATCACGCGCCAGTTGGGAGGCGAGCCGGGTTCTGCTGCAATCCGGCTCGGGGACCGCGCCGAATGACCCTTCCCCTGTCCGGCGTCCGTGTCCTTGATCTGTCGAACGTGCTGGCAGGTCCGTTCTGTGGCTACAATCTGGCGCGGCTCGGGGCAGAGGTCATCAAGGTCGAGAACCCCGATGGCGGCGATCTCGCCCGAAAGCTCGGCGCTGATCTGGAGATGGCGAAGCAGCTGATGGGTCTGTCCTTCGTGGCCGTGAATGCCGGCAAGCAGTCGATCACGCTGGATCTCAAGAACGCGGATGGCAAGGAAGCCTTCCTGCGTCTTGTCGAACAGAGTGACGTGGTGCTGGAGAATTTTCGCCCGAAGGTGATGGAGCGGCTGGGGCTCGGCCATGATGTGCTGTCGGCCCGCAATCCGAAGATCATCACCTGCGCGATCTCCGGCTTCGGGCAGGATGGTCCCTGGGCCGGTCGACCGGCTTATGACCAGATCGTGCAGGGGCTGTCCGGTGCGATGAGCGTCACCGGGGATGCCGGGACGGCTCCGCTGCGCACCGGGTTCCCGATCTCTGACACGATCGCAGGCCTGACGGCCGCCTTCGCAATCTCGGCGGCGCTGGTGGAGCAGCGCACAACCGGGCGCGGTCGGCAGATTGATGTCTCTTTGCTTGAATCGACGCTCGCCGCGATGGGCTGGGTCGTGTCGAACCATCTCAATGCCGGGGTCGATCCGGAGCCGATGGGCAACGAGAATTTCACGGCCGCTCCGTCAGGTACGTTCCGCACCGCGACCGGCCCGCTCAACATCGCCGCGAACGAGCAGAAGCAATATGAGGCGCTGTGCGACCTCGTCGGGCGGGCCGATCTCAGGACCGATCCGCGCTTTGCCGAGCGACAGGCGCGCAAGGTGAATCGCGCCGCCCTGAAGGATGAGCTCGAGGTCGCCCTCGCCGCCAAGGGAGCGGAAGAGTGGGAGGCCCTGTTCAACGCGAAGGGTGTACCAGCCGGCTGCGTGCTCAGCGTGCCGCAGGTTCTCCGCGAAGCGCAGGTCGCCGGTCGCCAGTTTGTCGAGACGATTGACAGCACGACTGCAACGGGCACCGCCCTGCGTGTCACGCGTCCCGGCTTCCGGATCGATGGCGGCTTTCCTGTGCCGTCACCGCCACCCGCCCTGGGCCAGGACACCGAACGCTGGCTGCGCGCGCTCGGATACAGTGCCGAAGAAATCGACCAACTCCGCACATCCGGTGCAACGGCTTCTGCTCATTCCTGACGTACGTCCTGAAAGGACTTCCACAAATGCTGAACGACATCTGTGCGCTTGAGAGCCTCGCAAAAACCTATCTCGATGGGCTCTACGAGGGCGACATCAAGAAACTGGGTTCGGTCTTCCTGCCAACATCGGCGCTGACGCAGGTTGCTGATGGCAAGGTATCCATCACCCCTTGCGAGACCTGGCTCGAGCGTGTGGGATCGCGGCCTTCACCGAAGAGCTCTGGGCTCGAGCGGGATGACCATATCCTGTCAATCGATGTGGTCGGCCCCAGCCTTGCGCATCTGAAGATCAAGTGTGCCATTCCGCCAAGGTACTTCACCGATCTGCTGTCCTGCCTGAAGGTGGATGGGCGCTGGCAGGTCGCACAGAAAGTCTTCATGACTGAAACACGGTGACGAGACCGGCATGGGCGCTCCTGAATCCGATCCGCGCGATGAGGCCGCCCGCTACTGGCGGACGTCGATCTGTGACATCTCGCCCGGAAGGATCGCGTTCCGGGGCTATCCGATTCAGGATCTGATCGGAGCCGTGTCTTTCCCGGCGATGATCTGGCTGATGCTGCGCGGCGAATTGCCGACAGCCGATCAGGCCAGATTGCTGGAGGCCGCATTGGTGGCATCGGTGGATCACGGTCCGCAGGCGCCATCCATTGCCATCTCGCGCATGGCTGTGAGCTGTGGCCTGCCGCTCAACGGTGCCATGGCGTCTGCGCTCAACACACTGGATGACATTCATGGCGGTGCCGGTGAGCAGGCACTCGAACTCTATCTCGATATCCTCGCTCGGATGGACACTGGCGGCGCACTTCAGGTTGCCACAGCATCCGCAATCGACGCGTGGATTGCGACACATGGAAAGTACCTTCCCGGCTTCGGGCACCGGTTTCACCCCATCGATCCACGGAGCGGAACGTTGCTGGCACTTGTTGACGAGATGGTCGGCAAGGGCGTGGTTTCAGGCCGGATCGCGATGGCAGCCCGCTCTGTCGAAGCTGTCATGGCGGACCGCAAGGGCAAGCTCATCCCGATGAACATCGATGGCGCGACAGCCGTCATCTATGGTGAACTGGGCTTTCCGCCGCCGCTGTCGCGAGGTGTGTTTTGTCTGTCGCGGGCCGTTGGAATTCTGGCCCATGCATGGGAGCAATCCTCCCGCGGCGAACGCAACAAGGGCCCGATGCCGCGAAGCTTCCCTTATCGATATGAAGGAGCTGATCTGCGGTCGCCCTCGAAACTGCAGGACGTCCGCGAAGCGTGAGCGCTCTTCTGTGATCAGATCTCCACGCACGAACTCAACGTCAGTCGGAACTGGTGCCGGAATGGCCGCTGTCGGCACTCAAACCAAATAAGTGGACAGCTGGTGTGAACCGGCTTCGGAGCTTGATCCATTCAGGCATCCGGAAATGACCCTGGCTTCCCTGACTTTTAGGGCTCGATATCAATTACTTAGTTACATTTTGAATGGGGTCAGCCTTCGGAGCAGATCGGGGATCAAATCGCGTGCCGCTTCACACTGGCCTGCTTACGACTGCGGCCTGGTGCGAGCGCTGCGCTGAGCCTGCGCCTGCAGCCTCTCCCTTTCGATCTCGCGCAGGACCTGCTCCTGCCGGTCGCGAAGCGCCTGGATTGCCTCGGAGCTGTTGCCATTGGGCCCGATGATCGTTGCCGGATCGGATTGGATATCCCGCGCCATACGCTCTGCTTGCACGGCTTGGGTGCGCTCGAGTTCTGCCCGGTCACGCAAGGCGATATCGACGCGGGTCTCGAACGCCCGCTCCTGCGGCGCTCCGGGGCTGGCACGGTCGCGCCTCAGCTCATTCGCGTTGAGGTCACTCCGGGCGGCCTCCGCCTGCCACCGTTCCTGAGTGGCCACGGCGCGCGCCTCCTGCGTCAGCCGCTGCGTCGCCGTCCCTGGGAGCGTCGCCAGCAGCTCCGCCGAAATCCGCTCCGCCCCGGCTTCGATCTGCCGCTGCACGGCGATGCGGCCCTGCAGGATGGCAAGATAGGCCTCGCTTTTCTCGTCGAAGCTCGCCTTGCTTTCGGGCGGAAGGGCCTTGCCAAGCGTACCGATCATCTCGGTGATCAGCGCGTAGTCCTTCTCCATCTTCTGGGCGGTCACCGCCATGGCCTGGTCCTCCTGGGTGTATTTCCGGACGAGCTGCTCGGCGCGCATCAGCACGTGCCCGCCCATCAGCGAGAGCGTCATGCGGCCTGTCATACGGTGGGCTTCGGTGTTGTCCGGGTCAGCTTCCGCCACCGAGCGCCAGGCCCGCAGCCCCTCCTTCGCTGCAGAGCGCTGCTTTTCGCTCCGCGGAAACCGGATCGGGTTGGCGCGCGCCAATGCGATGCGCCGCCTGGCATTGGCGATCATCGCCTGGTTGGCCGGACGCTCCGCGTATGCGAGGTCCCATGCCTCGCGGCCCGGACGGGGACGATCGGCCGCCTGCACGATCGCCTTGTCGCGCCTGCCGTAGCTTTGCGAGGAGGCGCGCTCCATCGCCCCCGTCGCCACGATCGCCAGCCCCTGCGCCTGGGCCGCCATCGCCCAGCCCTGCCGCCAATGGGCGAAGGTCTGGAGGTTGGGATTCAGCTTGTCTCCTGTGGCGGAGCGCAGCGCAACGATCGCGTGGGCATGGATATGCCCGCAGCCAGCATCGCTCTGGGCCCGGTCCGTGTGCACCGCAAACATGTAGGTCCTGTCCGGGAACTCCTTCGCGAGCCACGCCCGCGCCGCCGCCCTGAACATTTCCGGGTCCACATCGGCTTTTGCGGAGATCACCAGATGCATGGTGTCGCGGGGAGTCTGCGATCGCAGCTCCTGTTTCCATGCGAGCGCGGCCGAACGAGCATCAGAAGCGTTGTCGACCATTCCGCCATCCGAGCGCTGCAGCCGCCCCTGCCCGGCCACGCGATTCAATCGCTGCGTCAGCCCGTCGAGGCCATGTGTCGGCAAGCCCGGCTCCAGCGACAGCGCATGTGGCGCCACGCCGATCGCTTCGGCGCGCGCCGCCATAGCGGAATGGCTTTTGGCGTCGAAGCGGCAGATCAAGAACCCATCGCCCTCCTGGCCGACCCGCTGCTCGACCACGCGGAAGCGCTCGGCCCTGGTGTCGGGGCCGCGGCCGGCCAGCACCAGCACGGCGCGCGCCTCGATCGAGCCGTCCTGGAGACCAGAGATGCGGTGCGCATAACGATGGCCGGCAAAGACAGCCGCCACCGTCTGCTCGAGATGCACGCGGTCTATGGCGCTGTCGTTCAAGCCCGCCACCGCGACCCGCACCGCGACCGCGTCCTGGCTTGGCGCGCGCTGCTCGAAGCTCTCGGCCCAGCGCCTGAGCTCGGCAGTCACGGCCTGCGGGGTCCTCAGCAACTGCCCGTCCTGGGTCTCGAGCGGGACCTCCTTGCGCTGGACGTAGTGGGCGGTTGCGATAGCGCGCGTCGCACCGCTGGCGAAGGAGACAAGCTTCACCACGGCAGGCGCATGGCCACGCGCGATCAGCGCGGCGGAGCTCCCGCCGGGTCGCAAGCGGCTACCTTGCGAATCCGGCGCGCCGAAGCCCCCAGCCCCGCCGCCGGGGCTGCGCCCGACCGGCGCCCGCGCCCAGTCCTCCTCGAACAGACGGGCGCCGACGCCACCGCCCACACGTCCTCCGCCGCGCGCCTTGACCGGCGCGTCGAGGCCAGGACCAGAGGTGCCCGACGCTGCATGTCCCCTTCCCCCGCTGTGTCGCCCGTTTCCGCCAAGTCCGAACGCCTGAGGTGCCGAGCCGCGCGCTTGCGCCGCGGTCGCTTCGTTGCGCGCCGCCTCGCCGAACAGGTCCTCGAGCTCGCGCGCCCCGAGGCTCATGCCGCAACACTCTTGCCAAGTTTCGCGGTGCGCCGCAGCCGCGCGCCATGGCCGAGCGTCATCGCGGTCAGCTCCCGGTCAAGCGCGCTCATGCGCTCATGCAGGATGACGAGGACGGGCTTCAGTGCGGCGAGCCCGTCAACCGATCCATCACCGACGGCGACCCGCAGGGCGCCGAGCTGACGGCTCGCTGCACGAAGATCCGCACTGAGCTGGGCAAGCGCGACAAGCCCCTCGCGCGACAGGGCCGGGCCGGCGTCGAGGCTCGCCCTCAGCAGCGTGCTGACCAGTGCCGGGGGCTCCAGCCCGAAGGCGAGACAGGCCGCCTGCAGCAAGGCCTGATCGGCCCACGCAAGACCGATCCGCACCCGCTGCTTCGGCCGAACCGCTGCCCGTGTCGATCGGCTCACTGCCGTTGTGCTTGTCCCGCTCGCAACCATGCCGGCCACCCTGCTCCTCGTCGCCGGGCCGCTCTTGCCGATGGTCCTCGGTCAGCGTCCCTGACGACACACAACGTGTTGTCCTCGTCAGCGTCCGGCGCGGCTCAGCCGCGCCTGGCGTTTCGGGAGCCGCGCCAGCGCGGTCTCGGAACGCTCCCGCAGTTTGGCCCGCAAACTGCTAACTTGTCAATTGATAAAGCATTATATCGAATATTAATTCAATCAGCCTCGCTGCTTCTCCGCCGTCGGCTGACCCGGCTTGTGCCGCAAGCTCAGCATGCGGCTTGGCCGGCGACAGGTGTGGGCCGCGAGCTACCATGTGTGGGTCGAACTGTGAGTGTTTCTGAGGCTCCGCCGGCCCAGACCGGGATGCCCATCAGGCGCGCCTTGTCGAGCAGGTTCTGGCTGACGCCTGAGCTCGGGACTGCTCTGTTGGGCGGATCGGCAGAAGCGGCCGCAGTTGATCGTTACGGTTCCACTGCGCGATCACGCTGGATTCAGACAAAGCCTTCGGTCAGTCTTAGCGGTCGAAACTGACGGCTTCGCCCCGTTGACGATTTCGGAGGAAGGATTGGGCGACGGCCTGCAGCAGCCCCGTCGACACAAAACCATAGAAGGGGCTTGAACGACCAGGCGCGCGGCGCAGGTCCGCTCCGGGCCAGGCAAAGCGCGAGGCTTCGGTGGTGATCACCCAAGATGGCGCCTCATCAGGTCCCGGAGCAAGCTTGGCGCTCGGCGGCAGAAGCACGCCATGGTCGGGATCGGTGGGTTTCGAATGGGTGATCGGCAAGGCCATGACATGGGTCCGTCCATCGCGCTGGCTGACCGCGACAGCGAGCGCAAGACGGTCCTTGCGCGCTTCGATCTGGCCGGCCACGAATTCGCGATGCCAGAGATAGGCATAGTGGAACACCGCGCCGGGCTTGGGCGCGGCGCTGGAGGACGGCTTAGGCAGCATCAGTCGGCGCGGCAGTCGGGAGCGTTTCGACACCTGCCTGAGCGAACGCGCCTCTGGCGATCTCCTCGATCTGGCCAAGGAACTCATCAGGTGTATCCTTGGCGAGGAAGACCGCGCGCTCGTTGGCAAGGAAGCGCTCGACTCGAAGGCCTCGACCGACACCAGCACCGTGCGCGGACGGCCATTGCGAGTGAGCACCACCGGCTCCTTCAAGGCCTGGTCATTGATCTCCGAAAAGCGGCGGGCAGCATCGGCGGCGGGGACTTGCTTGAATTGCGTCAAGGTCATGGTGTCTTCCTCATCCCGAGAGTATGTAACTTGCAGAGATTCCGTAACTTGCAACCCCGGCATTGATGCAGGTTGACCCGCCAGGCAAACCCGGCGGGCCGTCTTCATCATTCGCTCAGAAGGGCAGCCGGTCGAGATCGAAGCGGCTGGGCTGGCTGCGGGAGGCCTCGTGTTCGATCAGGGTGAAGTAGGCCATCTCATCGTGCACACGCGCCTGTTCCTGAAGCCATTCGAGTTCGGTAAGGGCTTCCTGCCGTTCCTTGCGGGTCAGCCGGGTCGATCTGAGCTCGGCCTTGAGCTCGGCGATCTGCTGGTCGATGGGGATGTCGCGCATCGTCGTCTCCTCCGGTGAGGCTCGGCCCCGCCTTGAGGTGGCGGAGCCGGCTCGTCGATTCGGGCTCAGTTGCGCCGGTTCCAGATCAGGACGTACTCGTCCGCCTTGCCGCCGGGGGCGGGAGCGATGTTGCCGTACATCACCCCGTTGAACTCCGGCGCCGAGAGCGAGATCGAGACGTATTCCTCGCCGCTCAGCTTGGCCTGGCGGACCCAGCCGGCCCCGACCTCGAAGCCGTTGCCGGCGACGACGCGGTAGTCGGGCTCGCGCTCGTTGGCCTTGCGGGCGTTCTTCTGGATCTCGATCGGGGCCTTCAGGGTGAGGGTGGTCAGCGTGCCCTTGAAGCCGTCTGCGGTCTTGGTGAGGGCTGCGATGGTGGAGGCCATGGGAATTCTCCTTGTGTGGGTCGGTTGATCCGGGTTCGTCCCGGGACGCCGATCGACAAGCGCGGGCCAGCAGGGCCGATCAGCCGGAAGCCCTTGGGCAACGGCCGCGCAAGCGACCCCGGAGGGCCTTCGCTCACGGGAGGGGGATCACCCACCCGAAGGGCGGGACGGCCAGCGGCACGCGGCCGGCCTGTGACCACCACCGGTGGTTATGGGGAGACCCGCGAGCGAAGGACCGGAG
>JAPLOW010000188.1 GCA_026400555.1 Hyphomicrobiales bacterium | reverse complement strand
GAACACCGTCTTGGGATCAGCTCCAGACAAAAGCTCGTCAAGAAGCGCGTCAGAAATGCGGGGAGCTTTGCGTCGTGCCATCGGGAACCTCCATCGGATCCATTATGACCGCCCAAACACGAAATTCCTGATCGTCCCGCAGACATTGGTTCAGATGGCAGGTATGCGCCCCGTCCCGGTCATTCAAGCTCCACCGCCGTGTTCCTAACAGCTGACTTTTAGCGAGCCCGAGGAACCCAGAAACCCGAGCCTCGCCCGAAGAACGATCAATGGCCAACGCCATCATCCGGGCTGCTACGGCGCTGTTGAGGGCGCGCAGCCGTGACGATGGCTACAGTCGAAGCTACACCACGTCCCTGGACGTCACCCAGCATCCGGTTTTTGGCATCGGAGGCCTCCTTCC
This sequence comes from Hyphomicrobiales bacterium, assembly GCA_026400555.1. Taxonomy (GTDB): domain Bacteria; phylum Pseudomonadota; class Alphaproteobacteria; order Rhizobiales; family Beijerinckiaceae; genus Allobosea. The sequence goes on along the minus strand of JAPLOW010000188.1, from coordinate 7,935 downwards.
GGGATTTGGGGTCGGCCTCGCGGTTGTTCGCCGACTCACAGGCTAGGAGGCGACCACCAATCGGCAACCGGCATCTTCGATCATTCTGGCAAATATTCCGCTTGGAATGCGGTCCGTTACAATGGACGCGCACTCGTTCAAATTCCCAAGAACAAAAGTTGCGACACGGGAGAACTTCGTGTGGTCGGCAAGCAAGACAGGGTGTCTCGAATTGAGCAGCATGGCGCGGGCGACCAGAACTTCTTCTTCCCTGTACTCAAGCAGGTTCCCTGACGGATCGATCGCACCAATGCTCAGGATCGCAAAATCACAGCGGAACCTGTCCACAGTCTTAACCGCCCCAGTGCCTCCCATGGCTCGGTTGTTGGCCATCCAGGTGCCACCGGTCAATTGGATCGTAACATCAGGGCAGCTATCAAGGATGCCCGCGGCAACCGTGCTGTTTGTGACAACGTGCAGGTTTTCCACGCGTTGATCGGCCAATGCTCTGGCTGCTGCCTCAACTGTTGTTCCCGGTGTCATGAACACCGAGGAACCGCCGGGAATCATCTCCGCAACCGCCTTGCCGATCCGCGCCTTCTCATCGGCGTTCTCATTGTGACGCATGACGTAATCGCTGTTGGCGGTGCTGGAAATGGCGCTCGCTCCGCCGTGGTGACGGCGCAGCAACCCCCTTTCGGCAAGCTCATGCAGATCCCTCCGCAGGGTTTGCGGCGTCACATCGAATTTCGCGGCAAACTCTTCGATTGCCACATAGCCACGGTGACTCAGAAGACGCAGAATGTCGCGTCGCCGTTTGCTCAGATCAATCATTGTCCGTCCTGTGGTCGCATCACAGTGCCAGCTCCTGATACGCGAAAGCGAAAATGCATCTTGCGGAAAAGAAAAATCAATGCTCGGATATGTCAACAAGCAAAAATGAATTTGGGGGGCGTCGTGATTTCGAGCGGTTCGTGGAATCTGCCTGAACATTCGACTAGCCGGGTCGTGGTTCGCTATGTCGGCGCCTGATTTTTCTGTTTCGGGCCAGCATGTGCTGATCAGCGGCGGAGCGGGCGGTATCGGCACTGCCTTGGCCAAAGCCTTCCGCGGTGCCGGTGCAAACGTGACACTCTGTGACGTAAAGCCGCCGACTGTCGATGAAGGGTTCGATTTCGAATATCTCGATGTGCGCGATACCGCCGCAGTCGAAGCGCTTGCGGCCAAGGTCAAGAAACTCGATGTCTTGATCCATTGCGCCGGGAAACTCGTTCGCCATGAAGAGCACAAGCCCGATGTTTTCATGGATATCGTCAACATCCACCTCGGCGGTAATTTGCGGCTTGCGACGGCGTTCCGGCCGCAGCTTGCTGCGACAAGGGGCTGCCTGATCAATATCGGGTCGATGTACTCCTACTTCGGAGCGAGCCGGATTCCTGCCTATGCCTCCGCGAAGACGGCGATCATCGGCCTGACGCGTTCGCTGGCGGTCGCCTATGCCGAAGACGGTATCCGCGTCAACGCAATCGCTCCTGGCTGGATCCGGACGGAAATCAGCCGCGGCGGTCGGGAGGATTCCGTGTTTAACGATGCCGTCATGCAGCGTTTGCCGACGAAACGCTGGTCAGAACCTGAAGAACTGGCCGGGACAGCTGTCTTTCTTGCGTCACCAGCAGCAAAACTCATCAACGGCGTAACGATACCTGTCGACGGGGGCTATGTCGCGTCCTGATCACCAAGCCGATGAACAAAAATACGGCAAATAACGCAATCTGGGAGGATTGAAGCATGAAGATCAAATACGTCCTTGGCGCAGCCGCACTCTCGGTTGCTTTATCGGCTCCGGTTGCAGCGCAGACCTTCAACTGGCGGGCGCATGAAGGACAAACCATCAACCTGATGCTCAACAATCACCCCTGGTCGCAGGCGATGCGCGATCTGGCGGCGGAGTTCACGGCAAAGACAGGCATCAAGACGCAGATCGAGATTTTTAACGAAGAACAGTTCCGGGCCCGCCTGACGACGCTGATGCAGGGCAAGTCGGCAGACCTCGACGTCTACATGAGCCTCACGAGCCGCGAGGGCGCGATCTTCGAGAAGGCTGGCTGGTATGCCGATCTTGCACCGCTGATAGCGGACAAGACCATGACGATGCCGGACTTCAACTACGAGGATTTCAGCGCCTCCATTCGCGCCGCGAGCACATTTGGCACCAAGATCGTCGCCCTGCCGATCAATCAGGAAGGTCCCCTGTTCTACTGGCGCAAGGACATCTTCGAGAAGTGCAAGGTCGCCGAACCGAAGGCAATCGAGGACCTCCCGGACACAGCCAAGGCGCTGAAGGCCTGCGATGCATCCATGGGCGTCTGGGCCGCGCGCGGCCTGCGCGGGGCCATTCCCTATTCGCTGACGGCCTTCATCAACAATCAGGGCGGCAGCTACGCCACACCCGATGGCAAGCCTGGACTCTCGCAGCCCAATACCCTGAAGGGCCTGGCACTGTATGCCAGCCTGCTCAAGGACTATGGCCCTCCAGGCGCGCTGAACCACACCTTCACGCAGGTGATCGAGCTGCTCGGTCAGGGCCGTATCGCCATGACCCATGAAAGCAGCAACGAGTTTGCCAACATCATGCGGTTCCCGGGCCGCGCGCAGGACCTTGGCGTTAAAGTGCTGCCCCCTGGGCGCGAAACCAAGATATCCAAGCCCGTGGCAATCGGCTGGACGGTGACCATGTCGCCCAACTCGCAACGGAAGCCAGCCTCGTGGTACTTCCTGCAGTGGGCGACAAGCCGCGAGATCCAGGCAAAGTTGATCGCCAATGGTGTCGCGCCGCCGCGCGCCAGCGTCTTCGAGGGCCAGGAATTCAACAAATGGATTGCCGAAATGCCAATCCGCAAGGCCTGGGCCGACTCCCTGATCGAGATCGGCAAGACCGGAACCGGCGTCTATCAGTCACCGACCGAGAGGGTTCCCGAGGCTCGGGATATCATCGGCACGGCTGTCCAGGAGATCGTCCAGGGCGCATCGCCGGCTGACGCCGCCAGAAAGGCTGATGAAGCCCTCGCGAAGCTCCAGTAATCCCAGAATTGGCGGGGCTTCGGCCTCGCCAAAATCCGTCATGCGCACGTCCTCAAAAAATGTTCTCGCGGGCTACCATTGGATGGCCGCCCCGGCGATGGTGTTCACCATCGGCATGATCGGGTTCCCGATCGGCTACGCGATCTGGCTGTCGCTCTCCAATGTTCCGCCTGGAGGTGACCCCGTTTTCATCGGGCTGGAGAACTATGCTCGACTGGTGAAAGATCCGGAGTTCTGGAATGCGCTCAAGCTGACCGTCAGCCTCTACGCCATGTCGCTGTCGATGCAACTGGTCTTGGGTACCTGGCTCGGACTTCTGCTCGGTCGGTCGCGAGCGGCTCAGGGCCTGACGAGGGTCATTCTGGTCTCCCCCTTCATGCTGCCGCCGGTGGTTGTGGGCATGATGGCGATTGTCATTCTCGATCCAAGTTTCGGCATTGCAAACTGGTTGCTAGCCCAGATCGGCTTGCCACCGGGATTGTGGTTGTCCGATCCCAAAACCGTTCTGTTCACCTTTGCGGTGCTGGACACCTGGCAATGGACACCGTTTGTGGCCCTGATCGTCATGGGCGGCTACCTTTCGCTGCCCGCCGAGGTTTTCGAGGCTGTCGAACTTGATGGGGCCACGAGTTTTCAGCGGTTCTGGCACGTGACCCTGCCCCTGCTCGGACCAACGCTGGTGACCGCAGCCGTTCTGCGCAGCGTGGACATTCTTCGCTTTTTCGATGTCATCTACCTGACCACGCAAGGGGGGCCGGGCAATTCCAGCACAACACTCAATATCCTCGCATACCGGCGCGGATTTGAGTTTTTTGATTTTGGCTATGCCAGCGCCATCATGATCACCCTATCCGCCGTAGTGTTCGGATCGGTTCTGATTTTCTCGAAATTGCGGGCTGCAGTCGCATGGTGAGCCGACACATACTGCGCGCCCTCGACAGGATCCAGTTGACGATTATTCTCGCAATACTGGGAATCCCGATTGTCTGGATTTTCATGCTGGCGTTCAAGTCGCGCACAGAAGTTGCGTCACTGCCACCAAAACTGATTTTCACGCCGACTCTTGAGAATTTCGTGGAGTTGTTCAACAGGAACGACTTTCTGCATGCGACAATCAACAGCATGATCGTCGCCTCGGGTTCGACGGTGCTCGGAATCGTCCTGGGCGTTCCTGCCGCCTTTGCGATTTCCTGGCACAGAATGTCCTGGCCTGCGACGATCACGCTCTTCGCCCGCATGGCTCCGGGAACCCTGTTCCTGTTGCCGTGGCTGATCATGTTTACCAAGCTCGGGCTTGTGGGAAGCCATCTCGTGCTGATCCTGACACATGCTGCAATCACCTTGCCGGTCGTGATCTGGGTGCTGCTGCCATACATGGATGCTTTGCCGCGCGAACTGGTCGAATCTGCGCAGATCGATGGTGCCCGGCAGGACCAGATCCTTCGGCTGGTCGCGATTCCCGTCGTTTCAGGCGGGATGGTCGTTGCGGCGATCCTGAGCTTCGTGTTTTCCTGGAACTATTTTGTCTTCGCCCTCGTCCTGTCAGGCATCAGGACCAAGACAGCGATTGTTGCCAGTTTCAACTTCATTGGCGAGGGCGTCACCAACTGGGGTGCGCTCATGGCCGCGGCGGTAATTATCGCCCTGCCGCCGCTCATTCTGACGTTGCTGATTCAGAAACGGTTAGTCGGTGGCCTTGCCTCGGGAGCGGTCAAGGGATGAACTTTGCAAGGTTTCACGGCGAGGGCCGCATTTCCATCGAGCAGGGACCTGAACTGGTCCCTGGGCACGATGAACTGCTCGTGCGCGTCAAGGCCTGCGCGCTTTGCGGAAGTGAGTTGAGGCAATGGCGCAACGGCTGGCCGGTGACGCCAGGGCATGAAGTTTTTGGCGTGATCGATGCGCCACAGCATCCACGGCACGGTCAGAGGGTTGTCGTCTACATTCCGGTCTTCTGCAACGCCTGCGATGACTGCAGTTCAGGGCGGACGCACCTGTGTTCATCCCGCACATTGATCGGTTGGCAACGCAACGGGGGCTATGCTGACCAGCTCGTTGCACCGGAGCGTTGCCTGCTTGAAGTCCCCGATGACATCAGCGACGTTCTTGCTCCCTTGTTGCTGGACGTGATCGGCACGACGGCCCACGGCGTTCGTCTCGCTCAGAAAGTGGTTGATCACGGCAAGGCGCTGGTCGTCGGCGCTGGCCCGATCGGACTGGGTGCAATCCTTGTTCTGCGCGATATGGGTTTTGGGTCGATCGATGTGATTGATCCCGTCAGCTATCGCTCGGGGTTTGCCGCTTCCCTTGGCGCAACCGTTTCGAGCGCCGAAAGTGCCGCTTCGGGGCGCTACAGGATCGTTGTCGAGGCCAGCGGAAAAGATGCCGGGCGCCAATTGGCACTTGAAGCAGTCGGTCCCGAAGGCGCTGTCATCCAGATCGGAGAATCCGATGCATGGTCCATCAAGGAGACGCGCTCGATCCGGTTGAAGGATTTCTATCTTGTTCGATCCTTCTATTTCCCGCGCACGGATTTTGCACAAAACATCGAGATCCTGCGGAATAATCGGGAGGATTTCGGCAGGCTTGTCGACGAAACGGTCCCGCTTGAAGGCCTGGAAGGTTTGTTTGATATTTTTGCGCAGGGCAAACGTCTCAAACCTCTGACGTGCCCGTCATGACGGGTCCGCGCGTTGTCTGTGTCGGGAATGTCGTCCGCGACGAGGTCTTCCATGTCGACATCCTGCCTTCAGCAGGGGTCAAGACCGATGTCCGACACTACAATGACCGCTTTGGCGGCCCTGCGGCGACTGCCGCGGTCGCCATTGCCCATCTTGGCGGCAGTGCATCGTTCTGGGGCCGGGTCGGAACGGACGCGGCGGGTGAAGCGATAGCGCAGGCCTTGTCCCGCCATGGGGTCGACCTGCACGGTCTTGCAAAGATTCCGGGCGCCAGGACGGTCCGTTCGATCGTGATCGTGGACGGGTTGGGCGAGCGCAGCATCACAGTTGACCGCATGGGCCTGCCCGCCATCGCTGGTTCGGTGCCAAAAGGTCTTCCGGAGGATGCTGCAATCGTGCTGGCTGATACCCGTTGGCCTTCAGGCGCGCTTGCAGCTTTGGCTTTTGCCCGTGAGCGCAAGCTCCCAACCGTCCTTGATGCCGACGGCGGCTCGGCGGCAGATCTGACATCTCTGGTTGAGGGGTCTGATCACATCATCTTTTCTTCACAGGGCGCGCGCGATTTCATCGGGCCGGGTAGCCCGGAAGATCAGCTGAAGCGGATGGCAAATCTTGAAGCCCGCGCGATCGCGATAACAAGCGGTGGCTTGGGCAGCATGTGGATGACGGGCGGCAACATCATGCATCTCCCGGCTTTCCCTGTCGCAGTACGCGACACGACTGGCTGCGGGGACGTTTTCCATGGAGCCTATGCGCTGGCCATTGCGGAAGGGCGGGAAACCCTTTGGGCTGCCCGGTTCGCTTCGGCCGTTGCTGCCAGGAAAGCCGAGAACGGGGCAGGCTGGGACGGCATGCCGGATAGATCTGCCGTGATTGAACTCATGTCAAAGGACCTTCTCCCATGACCAGCACAAGACAGTCGGTTTCTCCTGGAAAGCTGTGGGGCATGCGCCGTCTCGCGGACGAGAAGGGTTTGTGGAAAATGGTCGCGATTGACCAACGCACGCCGATGTTTGGCCCCATCGCTGCAAAGCGTGGAACCACCACTGCCCCGACAGAGGATGTTGTCCGTGTCAAGCAACTGTTGGCGCGTCACCTTACGGCGCAGTCCTCGGCACTGCTGATGGACCCTCATCTCGCCTATCCTGACAGCATCGGAGAGTTGCCCGCGCACCGGGGTCTGATGCTGTCTCACGAGCATTCTGAAACAGAGAATACTCCCGGTGGGCGCAAGAGCGTTCCCATCCCGGGCTGGTCCGTCGCGAAGGCCCGCAGGATTGGTGCCGATGCGGTCAAGGTTTTGGTTTGGTATCGGGCAGACGCCGCACCTGATGTACGCGCGCATCAGGAGGCCTTTGTCCGCGCGGCGGCTGAAGAGTGTGCCAAACATGACATCGTCATGCTCCTTGAGGTCCTCGTTTATCCCCTGCCAGGCGAAGACCCGGCCACTCTGGTGCCACGACGCACCCAACTTGTCATCGACTCAATACGGCCATTCTGTGATCCGGCGCTTGGCATCGATATCTACAAGCTCGAGCCACCAGGTCCGATTAGTGGCGTACCGGCGTCTGACAGTAAGGACGCAGCAGCTTTGCAGAAAGCCTATGATCAAATGGCAGCGATGGTCCCTGGACCATGGGTCATGCTGTCTGCAGGGGCCGGGGCAGACGACTTCGAGCAGTCGTTGCACTATGCCTACAGGTCAGGAGCCTCAGGCTATCTGGCTGGACGGGCCATATGGTCCGAGGCCTTCGACGCGTTCCCGGATTATGGCAAGCTGGAGACTCTTCTGAAGACACGCAGTCGCGATATTCTTGATCGCCTCAATGCGTTGACCGACGCCAAGGCCGCACGCTGGTATGATCACCGATTGTTTGGCGGTCAAAATCCGGTTCCCGCGGTCGAACTGGGCGAGTTTCCCCACAACTATGGCTGATGAAGGGCGTCGAGCAACGCACGCGCGTCCAGGCACCGATATGTTCTCCTCGCCCCCAGACATTCTGGCACATGTGAACTGTCCTTCATGAGGGCCGGAATCCAACTCGGCGTGGACGAAAATCTCAGTGGCATGTATGGACGGCCTCCGCGTGGCAAGGGGAATCTGTGGCGTTTCTGACGAGTTGGTCGGGTGCAGGCATGTATACGGCCTTTGATTGCGGCCCGTTCATGCCGCTGGCCCTGATGAAGTCCGCTG
>JAPLOW010000044.1 GCA_026400555.1 Hyphomicrobiales bacterium | reverse complement strand
TGCGTCGAGGTGACGACACCGAAGGTGCCGAGGATTTCGGGCCGCGTGGTGAACATGGCAGTCAGCTTTCCTTGGGATCGAGCGCATCCCTCAGCCCGTCGCCGAGGATGTTGAAGCCGATGACGACGAGACAGATGGCGACGCCGGGCGAGATCGACATCCAGGGCGCCTGCTCCATGAAGTTCTTGGCCGTGTTCAGCATCGAACCCCAGGAGGCCTGCGGGGGCTGCTGGCCCAGCCCGAGGAAGGACAGCGAGGCTTCCAGAATGATCGCCTGCGCCATGAAAAGCGAGCACTGCACGAGGATCGGCGGCAAGGTGTTCGGTGCCAGATGGGCGATGAGGATGCGGGCATCCTTGACGCCGACAGCCCGGGCGCCCTCGATATAGTCCTCGGCCTTGACTGAAATGGCTTGCCCGCGGGCGAGACGGATGAAGATCGGGACCGCCGACAGCCCGATCGCGATCATCGCATTGGTCAGGGAGGGCCCGAGAATGGCGGCGAAGGCGATGGCGAGGATGAGGAAGGGGCAAGCCAGCAGGGCATCGGTGACGCGGCTGACGATCATGTCGAACCAGCCGCCATACCAGCCGGAGGCGAGGCCGAGCGGCACGCCGATTGCCACCGCGATCAGCACCGAGACCACCCCGGCCATGAGCGACGCCTGCGCGCCGTAAAGCAGTCGGGAGAGGATATCGCGGCCGATCTCGTCCGTGCCGAGCCAGTAGAGCGCCGAGGGTGGTTTGCGGATCAGCAGGAAGTTTGTCTTGTTGGGATCGAACGGCGCGATCAGCGGCGCCAGAATGGCCATGAGCACGAACACGGTGACGATCGAGCCACCGATCCAGGCCGAGCGGCTGCGTTTCAGCTTGCCCCAGATACGGCTTTCGGGCGGCGGCAGCAGGTCGCCGGCGTGCGCAGTTGCAGCAGTGGTCATCAGCGCCCCCTCAGCCGGGGATTGACGAGAATGTAGAGCATGTCGGCGACCAGGTTCATGCCGATGAACCCAATGGCGGTGCACAGGACGACACCCTGCACGACACCGTAGTCGCGATTGAACACGGCGTCCACGATCAGCTTGCCGAAGCCGGGAATGGTGAAGACCTGCTCGGTCAGCACGGCGCCGGCCAGCAATTCGCCGAACAGGATGGTCGAGAGGGTGATCACCGGGATCAGCGCGTTGCGCAGCGCATGCTTGTTGATCACGACATTCTCGGACAATCCCTTGGCACGTGCGGTGCGGACATAGTCGGAGCGCAGCACCTCCAGCATGGCGGAGCGCGTGTGGCGCATGATGAAGGCCGCAAGCCCCGTGCCCAGCACGATGGCCGGCATGGCCAGCGTCTCCAGTGCGCCGAGCGGATCGGAGAAGAACGGCACATAGCCCGAGGCCGGCAGCCAGCGCAGTTCGACGGCGAAGACCAGGATCATCACGATCCCGAGCCAGAAGTTCGGGATCGACAGCCCCGACAGGGCCACCGCGCTGGCCGTGTAGTCGACCATGGTGCCCTTGCGGATGGCGGCGATGATGCCGGCCGGCAGGCCGATGGCCAGCGCCACGATCATCGAGGCCGTCGCCAGCTGGATGGTGACGGGAAGCTTCTGCAGGATCAGCCCCAGCACCGGTTCGCCGGTCCGGAGCGAACGCCCGAATTCCCCCTGCATGACCTGCCCAAGCCAGGCGAAGTACTGCACGATGATCGGGTCGTTCATACGGTAGATCTCACGCAGGCGCGCGATGATCTCCGGATCACGCTCCTCGCCCGCGATGACGAGGAATGGGTCGCCCGGCAGGGCGTGCTGAAGGGCGAAGACAAACAGCGACACGATGAACAGTGTCGGGATCGCCACCAGCACGCGGTTGAGGATCAGCTTCAGCATGGAAGCGCCGGACGACCCGTCATGGTGATCACTGCCGTTTCATTGCAGCCAGCCGGATCATGCCGTCCGGATGCAGCTGGAAGCCGGAAATGCGCGCCGAAGTCGCGTAGTACCAGGGCTGGTTGTAGAGATACAGGACGGGCATCTCGTCATTGGCGATGGTCTGCGCGGCGTCATAGAGCTTCTTGCGCTCTTCCAGCGAGTAGACCGCGCGTGCAGCGTTCAGGAGCCGATCGACTTCAGGATTGCTGTACTTGCCGTCATTCTGGCCGCCGCCGGTGGTCCAGAACGGGTGGACGTTGCCGTCCGGATCGATGCGGCCCGACCAGCCGACACGGCTGATCTGGAAGCGGCCCTGCTGCTGATCACGAAGCTGGGTCGCAAATTCCATCGAGCGCAGCGACAGGTCGAAGCCGGCTTCCTGCACCATGGCCTGGATCATTTGCCCGAGCTGGGCGTCGACCGGGTTGTTGGTGATCATCATTTCAAGCTTGAGCGGCGTGGTGACGCCCGCCTCGCGCAGCAGGGCGCGGGCCTTGGCGACATCGCGCGGCGTGGCCGGCAGGTCCTTCCGGAAATAGGGGCTCGACGGCGGGAAAGCCTGCATCGTCGGGGTGTGGGTGCCCTCGAACACGACCTGGTTCAGCACAGCCCGGTCGATCGCCCAGGAAAAGGCCTGGCGCACGCGCTTGTCCTTGCCGAACGGCGTGTTTGCCGCGTCGCCATTGTTCAGGTTGAGGGTCGCGCCCTGATAGCCGAGGCCTGGCGTGAAGATGACGCGGAGGTTGCGATCGGCCTGCGCCGATTTCACGTCCGTCGCGGCAAGCCGTTCGATCATGTCGAGTTCGCCCGAGCGCAGGTTGGCCAGACGGACCGTGGTGTCGGGGATCGAGCGGTAGATCACGCGGTCGAAGCTGTAGTTCGCCGCTTCCCAGTGATCGGCGAACTTCTCCAGAACAATGCGGTCGTTCTGGACACGTTCGACGAAGCGGTAGGGCCCGGTGCAGACCGGCCGCGCGCCGACATCGCCGGCGAATGTCGCCGGGGACAGCATCATGCCCGCGCGGTCCGCAAGCTGGCTCAGCAAGGTCGCATCGCGCTGCTTGAGCTTGATGGCGATGGTGAGCGGATCGATGACCTCAACGCTGTCGATGGTCGCCAGTTCGGAGCGGCGCAGCGATTCAGGGAGCGTGCGGGCGCGGTCAAGATTGGCCTTGGCCGAGGCGGCATCGAAAGCCGTGCCATCATGAAACTTGACACCGGCCCTGAGCTTGATCGTGGCGGTCAGCCCGTCGGCGGAAAAGCTCCACTCCGTGGCGAGGCGCGGGATCAGTTGCAGATCGGCGCTGGCGTCGAACAGCTTGTCGCACAGGCCCTTGAAGACGATGCGGCCGACGAAGGTGCGCGCCCGGTGCGGGTCGAGCATGTCGGGGTCTTCCTGCAGGCCGATGCGCAGCACGGACTGCTGGGCCCGGGAAGGCGTGAGCTCGGCGCTGCCGACGAGCAGCGCAAGCGTCGTGGCTGCCCCGAGCGCCACCCTGGAAAGACTGGATATGTTCATGATCGTCTCCTCTGCCCTTGAAACTTTAAGCCGACTTATCTGCGCTGGCTTGTGCAAAAAGCGCAATGCGTCGTTGGCGCACGGCGCTGGCGTCGAAGGCGGGAAGCACGTCGCGGGCCGAAAGCTCGGCGGCGCGATGGCAGGCCACGTTTTGGGCAGGTCCGACCGCGGCAAGCGCCGGCTTTTGCTCTCGGCAGATGGCGATGGCATGGGGGCAGCGGGTATGGAAGCGGCAACCCGAGGGCGGATTGGAGGGGGAGGGTGGATCCCCTTCCAGCAGTGGCGTGTCACGCCGCATCGTCGGATCCTGCGCCGGGATCGCCAGCATCAGGGCGCGTGTGTAGGGATGGGCAGGGGTCTCGAACAGGGTTTCAACAGCAGCCAGTTCGACGATCTCGCCGAGATACATCACCGCCACGCGGTCGGCCGTGTGCCGGACAACGCCCAGATCATGCGACACAAGGAGCACGGTGAGGTCGAGTTCCTCCTTGAGGTCCTCCAGCAGGTTGATGATCTGCGCGCGGATCGAGACGTCGAGCGCCGAGACCGGCTCATCGCCCAGCAGAAGTTTAGGCCGCGACGCGAGGGCCCGGGCAATCCCGATGCGCTGGCGCTGCCCACCGGAAAACTCATGCGGATAGCGCCGCGCATGTTCAGGCAACAGCCCGACCAGCCGCAGCATGCGGTCGATTTCCACTTGTACGGCAGCGCCCGTCGCAAGCTCATGGGTCCGGATCGGCTCCTCGATCAGTTCGCCCACCGTCATGCGCGGGTTGAGCGAGGAGAACGGGTCCTGAAACACAATCTGCATGTCGCGCCTGAGCCGCCGCAGCGCCTCGGGCGACGCAGCAGTCACATCCGTTCCGTCAAACATCACCTGGCCGGCGTTCGGCTCGATCAGCCTGAGCAGCAGCCGCGCGAGCGTCGACTTGCCGCAGCCGGATTCGCCAACGATCGCGAAGGTTTCGCCGCGCCGGATCTCCAGCGAGACCCCGTCGACGGCCCTGACGAGCGGTTCGCGCCTGAACAGGCTGCGCTGGCCGCCAAAATGCTTTGTCACATCGCGGGCGCTGAGGATCACGTCGCTCATGCCGCGCTCCCCACGATCGTCTCGATCGGCGCCTTGAAGCAGGCCACCGCATGCCCCGAGCCGATGTCCGTCAGGGCGGGAACCGCATTGCGGCAGCGCGCATCGGCAAAGGGGCAGCGGGTCGAGAAGCGGCACCCCTTGGGCCATTGCCGCGGCGGCGGCACAGCGCCGGGAATGGAGGTCAGCCGCGACTGGCGCTGGCCAAGCGAGGGCAGCGAGCCCATCAGGCCGATCGTGTAGGGATGTTGGGGGTCATGGAAGATCTGTGCGACCGGTCCCTGTTCCACGATGCGGCCTGCATACATCACCGCCACATGGTCGGCGACTTCGGCGACAACGCCAAGATCATGCGTCACCAGCACCATCGCTGTGCCGGTGTTGCGCTGAAGATCGCGGATCAGCCGCAGGATCTGTGCCTGGATCGTGACATCAAGCGCGGTGGTCGGTTCGTCCGCAATCAGCAGGCGCGGGCTGTTGGCGAGCGCCATGGCGATCATCACGCGCTGCCGCATGCCGCCTGACATCTGGTGCGGGTAGGCGGCCAGGCGCGATTCCGGCGCCGGAATGCGGACCTGCTGCAGCACGCCGATCGCCAGCTTCTCCGCTTCTGCGTTGCTGACCTTGCGGTGGCGCAGGATCACTTCGGTGAGTTGGTCACCGATGGTGAAGGCCGGATTCAGCGACGTCATCGGCTCCTGGAAGATCATGGTCATCCTGTTGCCGCGCAGGTCTGCGAGCGCCTCGGGATCGAGCGTCAGCAGATCGGCGCCTTCGAACACGATGCGCCCGGAGGTGATGCGGGCAGGGGGGCGGGCCAGCAACCCCATCAGCGACAGCGAGACGATCGACTTTCCGCAGCCCGACTCGCCGACAAGGCACAGCGTCTGGCCGGCCCTCACCGCGAACGAGACGCGGTCAACCAGTTCAAAGCCCTCGGGCAGGCCCGCGAAGGTGATCGAGAGTTCTTCGACGCGCAGGACCTCGCGCGGCTCGCCGTCAACGGATGGATGATGTGACATTGGGATCAATGTGTGGAGCCGGAGCGGCGCAAGTCAAGCCGCGCGCCGTGCTTGGCAAAGACCGTGCCATGCATGGGGCGCAGCATCGGCCTCGCCCCTCACAAGCCTGTCAGGCCGAGCACATCGTCCATGCCGTAGAGCCCGGGCTTGCGGCCACGGGCCCAGAGCGCCGCCCGGATGGCCCCGCGCCCGAACAGGCCGCGATCCTCGGCCCTGTGGCTGATCTCGATCCGCTCGCCCTGTCCGGCGAAGATCACGCTGTGTTCGCCGATCACCGAGCCGCCGCGCAAGGTGGCGAAGCCGATCGTTCCTGGCTCGCGCGCACCGGTGACGCCGTCGCGCACGGCGACCTTCTTGTCCTTGAGCGAAACCTCGCGTCCTTTGGCGGCTGCCTGGCCGAGCAGCAGCGCCGTGCCTGATGGCGCGTCGATCTTCATGCGGTGGTGCATTTCCAGCACCTCGATATCCCAGTCGTCGCCGAGTGCGGCCGCCGCCTTGCGGACAAGGCCGGCGATAAGGTTGACGCCGAGGCTCATATTGCCGGACTTGACGATGGTCGCGTGGCGGGCCGCCGCTTCCAGCCGGTGGATGTGCTTCTCCTCGAACCCGGTCGTGCCGATGACGTGCACAATTCTCGCTTGCGCTGCGAAGGCGGCCATGGCGCAGGACACGTCAGGAATCGTGAAATCGAGCACGGCCGCTAGCGGATCGGCGCTGATCGCAACGCCATTGGGCTTGATGTCCGCGACGCTTCCGGCGTCCTGGCCGATCAGGGGCGAGCCGACGCGCTCGAGCGCGGCATGCAGGGTCACGCCATCTGCCTCCGCAATGGCCTTCACCAGCGTCTTGCCCATGCGCCCGCCCGCGCCGACAACGACAAGCCTCATCGGCTCCGGTGCGATGGACAGGGACATGATGGTGCTCCGCGCTCTGGGGTCAGAGCGCCTGATCTAGAGCAATTTGCGGCAAAGGTGAAACCTCTCGCGAGGGATTGCCGGTCAACCCTTGGCGGGCTCACGCAGCGGATAGATCAGATGCTGCTCGATCCCCTTCGGAAAATGCGGGTCATCGACGCCGAAATGATCCGGATAGACCCCCTTCGGCATATAGTAGCTGCCGAAGATCATGTCGATCACAGGGAAGGTGGGGGCGAAGTTCATTTCGCCTCCGCGCGCTACATCGGTGTGATGCCAGCGATGGAACACGGGGCTGGCCAGAACCCCGCGGAACGGACCGAAATCCCAATCCACATCGGCATGTACGAGGCCGGACATGAAGATCTGGAATGGCACCAGCATGATCAGCACGTCTGGCGCGATCCCGCACAGCAGCAGCACGGCGTCCGCGAGCACGCTGTGGAAGATGATGTTGATTGGGTGGAACCGGAAGGCCGATAGCCAGTCCAGGTGCTCGGAGGCATGGTGGATGGCGTGATAGCGCCACAAGCTGGCGTTGTGAAAAATCCGGTGCGACCAGTACATGATCACGTCCGACAGAAGCAGGTAGGCGACAACCTGGGCCCAGAATGGCCACTGCGCGAACACGCCATGGCCGCCAGCCAGCCAGCTTTCCGCATCACCTGTGCCGAGCACGCCGGTGATGGCGGCCGCACCAATGATGAGAAAAACGATCTTCACGTAAGAGCTCAGGCCCGGCAGCAGGAAGGCGTAGAGAAGATCGGTGGTCAGTTCGGGTTTCTTCCACCACGGACCGCGCGAATGCTGGCTGCGGGTGAAGAAGCCGAGCACTGTGAACAGGGCCGCGACCCCGAGAAACAGCGGCAGCTGCTTGATGATGCCGTGACCGAGCGTGGTCGTCATGTCGAGTGCGGCGTTCAGCATGGTCTGGCCTTGTCAGGAATTCGACGCGGAAAGCTGCGCCAGCGCAGCCTTGACCTTGAGGTCGATCAGGAGCTTGCCCAACTCGGCGCTTGCGCGGGCGGGCTGCCCGCTGGCGCCGTCGGCTTCGAGCGTCAGCGTGCCGAGGCGCTCCGGCTTAACGCCTGCAGCATGGGCGAACATCAGCTCGGCGGTGTCCTGCATCCCGGCATGATCGCCGATGCTGGCCGGGGTCTCTCCCCGCGCGACCAGCAGCGCCCGCTGTGCCGCGTCACCCTTGCTGTAATAGTCGCCGAGCGCGAGGACGCTGACGCCCGACCCCGCCCATTCGCTGTTCAGCCGGGCGGCGACTTCGGCTTGCGGCTTCTGGCTCTGGCCATGATCGGCGATGAAGACGAGGCGACGGAAGCCGGCGTTCTTCAGGCTGCGCGCCACGCCATCCAGCATGCCGGCGAAGACCTCCTCCGTCACGCCGATCGTGCCCGGATAGATCATGTTGCCGCTTGCTGGCACATAATGGCCTTGCGGGACCAGCGAGATGACGGGGGCCACCAGCATCCGGCCATGGGCTTCGGCAATCAGCCGCGATGTCAGCCCTACGATATGCTGGTGCTTGTCGAGGGTCATGTGGGGGCCGCTCTGCTCGATGCCGCCCGAGGGCACCAGAACTGTGTCGTAGCCATGCTGGATGGCCGTTCTGACCTCAACCCAGGTCATTTCGCCCATCGCAGTCGTGGTCGGCAGCGGCGCGGTCAGCGGGCGCGACAACCCGCCGAGGATTGCTGAACTCGCAACCACCATGACGGCGGCGAACTTCATGGTGCGGGACAGCCGCAGGATGGACATGGCAGAACCCAGATGAGACGGACCCTGCCAGTCTGCCGCACTGCGGTTAAGGAAGTATGGGAAATCCCGGGAGCTCCGGCATATCTCCGGAGCCCGCCGTCACCATTCGGTGTTGTCGATGGCGCCAAAATCAGGCCCAGCCATGTCGTCGAATTCGGCGCTCAGGAACCCGGACGGCGCGAACTCGTCCTCGATGCCACGGCGCTCCGTCCGGGGGCCGGCCCGGCGCACCGCAGCGGACAGCCAGACGCCGCCGGCAAGCAGGGCTGCCGCAATCTCGTTCCGCGCCGACAGCGGCCCGAGGCTCAGCGACTGCAGCCCCTGCTGCTGCCCGGACCCGGCCTTCGTCAGGCCATGCCGGGCCGACGCCAAGCTGCCAGCCCGGCGACGCGTCGTGTCTTGCGGACGTTGTGACCTGAACGGGCACGGGACATGGCGTGCGATTCCGCTCGGAGTGATGTCCGATCGATTCGCGCAGGCTTTGCATGTGCCGATGACGCCCGGTCCGCGACGTCGGGCAGAACGTCGACGTCTCCGGGGCGATGTTCCAGGTCGCGATGATCAGCCTCGTGCGTCGCGTCAGCCACTGATGCCGAGTATCGAACGGACTCTCAGGCGCCCTAGGCGCCTTGTCGTCAGCGCAAGGCACCCGGGGGCAGCGGCGGCTCCTCACTGAGCAGCGTGATCGTCACCCGCCGGTTCGGCGAGAGGTAGGGATTGTCGGGGAAGACCGGCTCTGTGTCGGCGCGTCCGGCCACGGAGATAAAGCGGTCGTGGGAGAGCCCTGCGCCCGACAGGATCTCGCGCACCGCGACCGCGCGCCCGGCGGTGAGGCTCCAGGAATCGACGCCCTGCACCGAGCCCGGGCGCACGGCAGATGTGTGGCCGGTGATAGCCAGGCGGTTGGGCATCCGGCGCAGGGTGGGCGCGAGCGCCTCCAGCACGCGACGGGTACGCTCGAAGGGCTGGACCGAGCCCTCGGGGAACATGGAACGGCCATCCTGATCCACGAGGGAAACATTCAACCCCTCCGCGACCGGCTCGATCGTAATGTTTCGCGATAGCTCGGCAATCTCGGGCATGTTCTGGAGCGCCTGCCGGATGCTGGCCATGGCGCTCAGTTGGGCGCCGGAGGCCTCGCGGTTGGCATCGCTGGCCGAGCTGCGCCCGCGCGCTGCGTCCTCCTGCCCTGCGGCACGCGTCTTCGCGTCGCGGGCGGCCGATGGAACGCGCCGGACCAGCAGCTCGGGCCGCGTCACCTCGTTCCGCGCGCCCGACGACCGGTTGCCGGTCGAGTCGATGGCAGTGCCCATCAGGACGCCGCCAGCGCCGCTGGTGCTGGGGTTCGCACTCGCCTGCGTGAAGTATTCCGCCAGGCCGACCTTCTGCTCATGCGTCGTCATGTTGATCAGCCACATCAGCAGAAAGAACGCCATCATGGCGGTCACGAAGTCTGCATAGGCGATCTTCCAGGCCCCGCCATGGTGCCCGTGAGCGGCCTTCTTGACCTTCTTGATGATGATCGGCTGGTCGGAGTTGGCCATCGTATCCCTGCTGGTGATTGTGTCAGGTCTTGACGGGCAGATCGGAGGTGGCGGCTTCGACTTCTGCGAAGGTCGGACGGACGTCGCTCATCAGGGCCTTGCGGGCAAATTCCACCGCCATCACCGCCGGCTGGCCGCTGATATGGGCGAGCAGGCCCGCTTTCAGCGAGATGTAGTACTTCGACTCCGCCTCGAAGGTGCCCTTGAGCGAGGCCGCCATGGGTCCGAAGAAGCCATACGCCACGAACACGCCGAAAAAGGTGCCGACGAGCGCGCCGGCGATCAGACCCCCCAGGACCTCCGGCGGCTCGGAGATCGACCCCATCGTCTTGATCACGCCCAGCACCGCGGCGACGATGCCGAGCGCCGGCGTTCCATCGGCGATTCCCTGCATGGCCGAAACGATGCGCTCCTGCTCCTGGTGATGCGTCTCCAGCTCCTCGTCCATGAGCGCGTCGATCTCGTGGACGTTCTTGACGCCCATGGTCACCATGCGCATGTAGTCGCAGACGAACTCGACGGCATGGTGGTTCGCCGCAAAGGTCGGGAACGAGTTGAACAGCTCAGACTCATGCGGATTTTCAATCTGCTGCTCGACCGCGAGCAGACCCTTCTGCTGCACCAGCCTGTACAGGGAATACTGCATCGCCAGCAGCTCGACATAGGATGCCCGTGTGTACTTGGGACCCTTGAAGATCGTGCCGAACATGCTTGGCACGGCCTTGAGCACCGGCCCTTGGTTGCCGATGACAAAGGCGCCGATCGCTGCGCCGAGGATGATCACATACTCCCACGGCTGCCAAAGGACGCCGAGTTTGCCACCCATCGCCGCATAGCCGCCGAAGACGCAGAGGAAGACGATGATTGAGCCGACGATCAGCCGCATGCTTTTGCTACCCTCGGGCCGCGGCAGGTCCAATTCCCGCGAAGCCACTACTGGTGCGACACATGCCCGATTATGGTTAACGGCAGGTTTAGGGTGCTGTCATGTGTGGACGGCTTGTTTGGGTCAAGGGTGTAAGTTCAGCCTTGGTTCGAGACAGGGATCGGTCATGTGCCCGGCCTGTTGACGCGGTTTGATGACCGCTGGCCCCGATGGTGATCGCCAGCCGGTCCAAATCAGACAATCGAGCTGTTGAAGCTCGGACAGTACCACGGGTTTTCCGGTGCTTTCGTGTCTTGATCCGTCGCTTGCCTTGCCCTTTTCCCGTTACGGCGGGGATCCCGCCGCCTCATGCCCGGTTGTGATGCCGGGCAATTCCTGTGTCATGCGGGACGATCAGGAATTTCGTGTTTGGGCGGTCATAATGGATCCGATGGAGGTTCCCGATGGCACGACGCAAAGCTCCCCGCATTTCTGACGCGCTTCTTGACGAGCTTTTGTCTGGAGCTGATCCCAAGACGGTGTTC
>JAPLOW010000047.1 GCA_026400555.1 Hyphomicrobiales bacterium | reverse complement strand
TTCGAGGTCTTCAGCCAGCGCTACGAACGCGGCTCGACCATGGTGACCTCCAACCTGCCTTTCGAGGAATGGCCGTCGGTGTTCCAGTCAGAGCGCCTCACTGGTGCCTTGCTCGACCGGCTGACCCACCATGTCCACATCCTCGAACTGAACGGCGACAGCTACCGCCTGAAGCACTCCGCCAGTCGCAAACGCGCGACAGCCGGGGCGGAGCAAAACAAGGCCAGTGCCGACAGCTGACCCGCTGACTGATCCTGCCAACACCAAGCATAAACGAAAGCGCGACGGCCCGGACCCCTGCAGGGGCCCGGGCTGTCGCGCTTCATGCCCCACTCAACACCAGTGGCAGACTTTTACGCCGCCCCACTGGCCGGAAATTGCGCTGCCATTGACAGGCGGCGGCCTCCGGCCCAGCCG
Source organism: Hyphomicrobiales bacterium (assembly GCA_026400555.1). Taxonomy (GTDB): domain Bacteria; phylum Pseudomonadota; class Alphaproteobacteria; order Rhizobiales; family Beijerinckiaceae; genus Allobosea. Next base: position 32,860 of record JAPLOW010000047.1, on the reverse strand, counting down.
CGGCAGATTGATGTTTCTGCGCGGGCCCGGCACCGTGGCCGCTTCGCGGACGGCGGCGCACTGGCGCTGGCGGCATTCGACCAGCTGATCGCCCCGAACACTAATCTCTGCAGCTCGCCTGGAGCCCTGGCGTGCGCGGCGACAGACCGAAGGTGCAGGGTCGCCTTTGCCCGACCTGCACGGCTTTCGACCCCTTCCGGCAAGTCTTTGTACACCATCTTTCGCTAGCCTTCCCGGGACGGCCCCGTTTGCGGGGCGGTGTGTGCGAGACAAGGCAGCGTCGATGGCTCGAACTTCAAGGAACGTCGTCGTTCGGGCGTTGAGTGACACGCGCGCGGCCTGGGTCCACGTCGCCGTGTTTTCGGCTGTGGTCAACCTGCTGATGCTGACCGGCTCGCTTTACATGATGCAGGTCTATGACCGCGTCCTTGCCAGCCGCTCCATTCCCACGCTTGTCGGCATCTCGCTCCTGGCGCTGTCGGCCTATGCCCTGCAGGGCTGGCTTGATCATATCCGGCTGAGGATGCTCGGCCGGATCGGCAGCAGCGTCGATGCCACCCTGTCGCCGCTGACGCTGCACGCCGCGATGAACGCGCCCCTGAAGGGCGCAAGTCCGATCGATTCCTTAACACCGTTCCGCGATCTGGCCGCCATCCGGGCATTCCTTGGCAGCCTCGGACCAACGGCGCTGATCGACATGCCCTTCACACCGCTGTTCATCATCGTCTGCTTTGCCCTGCATCCGTGGCTGGGCTGGCTTGCGGTCGGCGGGCTGATCACGATCGTGGGGCTGACATTGATTGCCGAACGGTTGAGCACGGTGCCGGGCCAGGATTCGTCCAGGAGCAATGCCGAACAGACCGCCATGCTCGAAGCCGGCCGGCGCAATGCGGAGGCGATTTCTGCACTGGGGATGCGTTCGACCTTTGCCGCCCGCTTCAACGCCGTCCATGGCCGGCACGTCGAAGACACCCTGAAACTGACCGAGCGCACCGGCGGCCTCGGCTCCTTCGCAAAGATGTTCCGCTTCGTGCTGCAATCCGCCGTGCTCGGGCTGGGAGGCTACCTGGTCGTTCGTGGCGAATTGTCGGGTGGGTCGATGCTGGCGGCCTCCATCATGACCGCGCGCGCGCTTGCGCCGGTCGAACTGGCGGTGTCGCATATCAAACCGTTCATTGCGGCAAGGGAAGGCTACCGCAGGCTTAAAGTGATGCTGCCGGATGCGGAGCCCAGGACCCTGTCCATGGACCTGCCGCCCCCGGGGCATTCGCTCCGCGTCGAGGATCTGGCAATCATTGCGCCTGGCGGGCGCCAGGCCATCATCGCGGGCATCAGCTTTGCCGTCACCGCGGGTGACGGGGTCGGGCTGATCGGCCCGTCCGGTTCCGGAAAATCGACGCTGGCCCGCGCGCTCGTCGGCATCTGGCAGCCGGCACGCGGCGTGATCCGGCTGGACGGCGCTGCACTGACACAGTGGCATCCGGACTCGCTCGGGCAAGCGATCGGCTACCTGCCGCAGGATGTGGAGCTGTTTCCCGGAACAATCGCCCAGAACATCGCCCGCTTCGATCCTGAGGCGACCACCGAGAAGATCCTCGCCGCCACCAGAATGGCTGCCGCGCATGCCATGATCGTCGCCATGCGCGAGGGCTATGAGACCGTCGTCGGCGAAGGCGGAACATCCCTGTCCGGCGGGCAGCGCCAGCGGATCGCCCTTGCCCGCGCCCTGTATGGCGACCCTTTCCTGGTGGTACTTGACGAGCCGAATTCGAGCCTCGACGCCGAGGGAGACCAGGCGCTTGCCGGCGCCGTCAAGGCCATCCGGGCCCGGGGCGGGATTGTCGTGGTCATCACCCACCGCCCCTCCGGTCTTGCCGGTGTCGACAAGGTCGGCATGATGATCGAGGGGCGGTTGACGCGCTTTGGTCCCCGCGATGAGGTGCTGGGGGAGTCCGGCGTCGTGGCCCGCGCTGATCGGGGACAGGCGGCGGCCCCGCACCAGGATGATGAGACCCCTGCCCGCGCCGAAACCGGCGCAGTCGCGAGCGAAAACCCCGGCCCCGTCATCACAACGTCACTGGGCGCGCTCGATAGCCAGTCGCCCGCATCGGTGCTGCAGCAGGTCGCCTTGGCCCTGCGCGCGGCGGATACTGGCCCGAAGGTCCGGCGCTCCCCCCCAACAGCACGAAGCACGACGCAGACATGACACCTCATCAGGATCCGGATGCCGCTCGTCAGATGCATCGCCACCTCACGTTGACCCGCAAGCTGGCGCGGGCCGGCTATGCCGGACTTGCCCTGTTCGCCGGAACCGTCGGCGTCTGGGCCGTTTACATGCCCGTGGGCGGCGCCGTGATCGCCAGCGCCGTGTTTGTCAGCGAGAACAACGCGCGCCGTGTCCAGCACCCGAGCGGCGGTATCGTCAGCGCGCTCATGGTGCGCGAGGGGGACCGGGTTGCGCCCGGCCAGGTGCTGCTGCGCCTTGACGAGACCATGGCCGGGGCGAACCTGCAGATCATCAGCCGGCAACTCGAGGACGCCCGCGCCCGCGCCGCACGTCTCGAGGCCGAGCGCGACATGCTGCCGGCACCCCGCTTCCCGAACAGCCTGCTCGCCCGGAGCGATGATCCGGACGTGGCCAGGGTGATGGCCGCGGAGACCCGCATCCAGGAATCGCGGACAGCGGCCCGCGCCGGGACACGCAGCCAGCTGGTCAAGCGCATCTTGCAGCTGCGCAGCGAAATCAGCGGACTGAACGGACAACTGGTGGCGAAGACACGCGAGGGCGCCCACAATGCGCGCGAACTCGAAGCCGTGCGCTCGCTGTTCCAGCGCAACCTGGTTCAGATGAGCCGGCTGTCGCCGCTCGAGCGCGACGCGGCCCTGATCGAAGGCGTCCGCGGCGCGCTTGAGGCGCAGATCGCGCAGGCCGAAGGCAAGATCGCAGAAACCGAGCTGCAGATCATCCAGATCGACACAGACTGGCGCGCAGAAGTGCTGCGCGACCTGCGCGAGACGGAAGGCCGCATCGCCGAACTCGCCGAACGCCGGGCCGCTGCTGAGGATCAGTTCAGGCGGCTCGATGTCCGGGCGCCCATTGGCGGGGTGGTGCATCAACTGGCAATCAACACGGTGGGCGCGGTGCTGAATGCCGGCGAGCCGCTGATGCTGCTTGTGCCGACTGAAGAACAGCTGTCCCTTGAGGCGCGGATCGCGCCCACCGATTATGATCTTGTCCATATCGGGCAGGAGGTGCGCGTGCGGCTGCATGCCTTCAACCAGCGCATGCAGCCGGAGCTGAATGGCGTTGTCGCACGGATGGCGCCCGACACCTCACGCGACAGCCAGAACAGCGCCAGCCTGTATACGATCAGGGTCAGCATCCCGTCGCAGGAACTGGAGCGTCTTGCCCCCCACCAGGTCGCAGCAGGCATGCAGGCCGAGGTGTTCATCCGCACCACTGACCGCTCCGCCGTGCGGTATCTGGTCCAGCCCCTCAGCGATCAGATCGCGCGGGCCTTCAAGGAGCGCTGACCCAGCGCTCCTTGACGGTGTGACAAGAGGCTTTCCCGGAGATGACGGTTCTGGCCAGTGTGAAGGAGCGGGCCCAGTCAGGGCTGCAGGGTAACCCTTGAGGCCGGATCAGCCGAAGAAGGACCTTGCATGAGCTGGCGCTTGAGTTCGGTGCTGTGGGGCGTTGCAGGGGCAAGCCTTGCAAAACCGGTCCCCAGGTCAAGTCCTGGCCGTCACACTGTCTGCACCGAAGGGCGCACTCCACACAAGGGTCAAACCTCCACGCCTTTTGACAGCCTGAGGGCCAGATCACGTATGGTTAGCCTCTGAAGGGGTTGATGAGTTTCAAACCGAGGGTATCGAAGGCCTTCACGTAACGGGTGACAAGGGTGAGATCGCGAACCACGGCACTGGCAGCCATCATGGAGGCGGGCACGGTGAGGATGCGACCCTTCGCTTTTCGAACGCCCGCAAGCGTCCCGCAGTTTCCGCGATCTCGAGGTCGACCGGGATTGCAGACTTTCCGAAGCCCTGCGACAAACATTGTGAGACGCGGCTTCTGGTCCGGATTGGCTGTTTCGAGACCGTAGGTCAGTTCGTGGAACAGGATCGCGCTGACCTGACGTCTGGGTTGTTCGGCAATGAACGCAACGACACCCGGATCCGGGCTCTTCCGGGCGAGTTCCGGGACGATGTTGGTGTCGAGCAGATGATGCGTATCCATGCTCACTTGCCAGGCACTGGATCAGCCCGATCTTCCTTCCGTAAGGGCAAGGGCATATCGAGATGGAGCCGCAAGGTCATATCGATCAGCCATGTCCCGTCGTGATCTGCCTCGGCGAGCCGGTTGTGATAGGTCTTGAGGCATACAACGACGCAAGGATCCCGCGTACCGATCACCTGAGGCGATCCACCGCGTGACTTGCGGAGCACTTCAGAGAGTTGAGCTTTGGCGTCAGCGACCGACCACATCACACGGTCTCCACGTATAGATAAGTATAGTCCATACGCATGTCTCCAATCTGGAGAGATCTGCTTCACGAGGGGGCTGTCAAAGGTCCAATGTCAGCTGAGAGACCTCCCTAATTTTGGGCTTAGCCTTCGTCTGCCGCCCGGTCATGGGTATGCCCGCCTTTCGGCTGCCGTGTTTCGCGGCGATCTCGCGCGCAGCGTCTTGATGACCGGCCCCCCGGCGCCTGGCATAGAGCGCATCGCGCGCCGCCTTTGCGGCAACTGCATGATCCACGATCGGCTGTGGGTAGCCCATTGAACCCGCTGCAGGCCAACGCCATGGTTCGTGGATAAACGCATCAGGCACCGCAGCCAGCTCAGGCACATAAGCGCGCACGAAGGCTCCGGTCGGATCCTGATCGATACCCTGTTTTACAGGGTTGTAGACCCGCATCGTGTTGATGCCCGTTGTCCCGGATTGCATCTGGACCTGCGACCAGTGAATCCCGGGTTCGTAATCCACGAACTGCCGCGCCAGATGCAGCCCGCTGGCGCGCCATGGCAGCCAAAGGTGATAGCTGGCGAAGGACATCAACATGGCCCGCATCCGGAAGTTGATCCATCCATGCTGGTGAAGCGCCCGCATGCAGGCGTCGACGAACGGAAACCCGGTTTCACCTGCACACCAGGCCTGCAGCCGTCGGGAATCGGCCGTGTCCGGGCGCATACCGTCATATGCGCGATGGAGGTTCTCGAATTCAAGCCGGGGCTCATCCTCCAGCTTCTGCATGAAGTGGCAATGCCAGTGCTGGCGTCCCTTGAACGACATCAGCGAAGCACGCCAGTGTCTCGAAGCGCGATCATCCAAAAGACTGATCGCCTGAAGACGCTTCGCCGTCGCCTGCGCCACCTCGCGCATCGACACTGTGCCCCATGTCAGGTGGGGCGACAGGCGCGAGCACGCATCAAACGCCGTAACGGGGCTGGACATCTCAAAGCGATAGTCGCGCCCACGCTTGCCAAGAAAGCTTTCGAGGGTCGTCAGCGCCGCCATGCGGCCGCCCGGCTGGCGGTATGGGCATGGGTCGGGGGCGAGGCCCAGGTCCGAGACGGTCGGGATCTGCGTTGGCCAATCACCGGGAATGGGTTGTAGCGCCTTGGGCGGCGCGGTGATGGGTTCGGCCATGGTGCTGTCCCATGAGCGCGCCCAGCCGTTGCGCGATCTGAGGCGTCGGATCACGCCGAACTGGCGTGGCTCATGCCATGGCACGCCGTTCTCCCTGGCCCATGCGGCCACGGCGAGATCCCGTCCATAGGTCCAGCCGTTGCCCGTTTCCTCATGGCTCCACAAACCAGCGATGCCGTGGCGTTTGTGAATCTCCCGGAAAATGGCGACGGCGTCACCCACCATGACGCACAGGGGTTGCCCAAGGGCTGCAAGAGCGCGCTGGAGTTCGGCCACGCTCTCTGCCGCAAAAGCCCACTGCCGCGCTGATACGTCCGGCTGGGCCCAGAGATCACGCTCCACAATATAGATCGGCAGGACCGGGCCGCGCCGAGCCGCTTCCGCCAGCGGGCGGTGATCGGCCACGCGCAGATCCCGCTTGAACCAGATCATGTTGAGTGGCCGGGTCATGCCAGCCCGCGCTCCTGCAGAATGGCGGGAATCCGCTCCTTGAACGAAAAGAAACCCCTGGTTGCATGAGGCCAGAAGGCGCTGTCCCATGGGCGGCGCATCTGGGTCAGGGCAATACCCTCGCGCGCCAGGACCGGAGCAAGCTGCGCCAGCGCATCCGCCACAGGACCAACCGGTGCATAGGGTGTCACGATCTGCCTGACCCCCGCGGTCTGGGACGCCGTGATCAGCGTCTGTGCGTCGAACTGGCCAACCCGTTTGGTGCCACACCCAAAATGGGATGCTGCGCGTGTTGCGATATCCGCGCCGGCATCACCCGCGAATCTGCGGGCACCATCGCCCCACAACAAGCCAGGATCTATGGCGACGATGGCTGCACTGAACTTTTGGGCGTCAGCAAAAGCGGACTCCGCATGCATGTCTTCGTGGGTGAGGAGCAAGGCTGAAGGCCGCGCCGGATCAAGGCAGGCCTGTTCCGCCAAGCCGCGTATGGCCCCAATCGGGGCCTCCGTCAGCGCAACGGCTTCACGTGCGAGACCCTTGGGAGCAAAGCGTCCATTGGTATGGCGCGCAATATTGTCGGTTGTCGCCAAATAGGTCTTTCCCACGGTCTGCAATCCTGCGACCCAGCGCCAGGACAAGGTGTTGCTGGCGGTGTCCGCGTCGATCAGGTGGCGCAAGAAGAAGTCTGCGCCCAAAGCCCAGGGCAGGCGAAGGGTGAAGATCCAGATGGAAGCGAACCACATCCTCGCGTGATTGTGCAGGTAACCCGTTTCGACAAGCTCCCGCGCCCAATCGTCGAAACCCTCGATACCGGTTTGGCCTTTCTCGGCGGTGATGATCGCGTGACCGGCGGGAAAGTCCTCTTGCTGGCGGTCACGTTCGTCCAGAAAGCGCCGCCAGACCGACGGGCGCAGTTCCAGCCAGCCTTTCCAGTAGGTCCGCCACAGCACCTCCTGCACAAACTTCTCGGCATCACGCAATGTATGGTGAGCCAGCACCTGCGCGATGACCTCATGCTCTGTGATCAGGCGATAACGCAGATAGGCAGAAAGCCTGGAGACGGCACTCGGTTGATCCGGTCCTGCGTCCGTGTTGCGACCTTGTTCATATCGTCGACCCGCACCCGGAACGAATTGGGCAAGCCGAGCGAGCGCCATCTCTCGTGACGGGGGAAAGGTTGATTCGATCATGGGAAGAGCGTCACCCGTCATGCACCTGTGAAATGGCAGTGTCATGTGTGGACGGCTCGATTGGGTCAAGGGTTGAGCCGTTGTTTTGGCCTGCCGCCGGTTTGTGGACACCGAGAGTGGGTGTTTCATGAAGCCGGAGGTGGCATATGCAGCAAAGACGGTTCGGGCATGAGTTCAGGGCCGATTCTGTTCATCAGTGCCGACGCGTTCGGCGGCGCTGTGCGAGCCGTCACGGCCTCAGGCTGAACATCGGTTCCAGAGGCAAGCGCACCGGCCCGTCTCCCTGCTGATCAAGAATGTCCGCCATGTAGGCGCGCCAGCGCAAGATAACGTCCGGCTCCGGTCGGCTGTCCAGCGTATGACCGGCTCGCAGGGTCATCTGCGCGAAGAGCAGACCCTGGGAGCACAGCAGGTGGATATCGTAGGACAGCACTCCCGCCTCCAGAAGCGCAGCCCTCATCTGCGGCCACAAACTGTCGTGGCGGCGCTTGTACTCGGCCTCGGCGCCGGATTTGAGGCGCAGACAAAATGCACGGATCTCGATCGCGTCCCCGGCCATGCTCAGGACCTTTCGATCGGGACCGGGCGGCCTCCGCCGCGAGCGGACTCCAGCAGGGCCTGGATCACGGCCACCGTCGCTGCCCCTGTCTCGCCGGGAGAAAGGTTATCGCCGCGCCCTTGGGCCAGATCCACAAGGGCGTGGACCGGTCCGCGGCAATGATAGGCCCATTCGTCGGGGGCAAGCGGCAGCGATCCCTCCTCGCCATCATGGCGACGCCATTTGCAGTGGTCGCGGTCCAGTTCGATCTCCATCATGCCCTCGGCGCCCACGATGACCAGCCGCATCAGGCCACGCCTCCCTTCAGGCATGCCCGGCGCGCCGCTAAAAGCGCCGACGGCGCCGTTCTCAAAAGCGATGGCCGCCGCCGAGGCCAGGTCAACGCCTCCTCGCGTCTGGGTCTGCGCGGACACCGAAGCAGGCCTCAGGCCGGTCAGCCACAGCGCGAGCGCGACCGAGTGCGACAGCTGGCCATAGGCGAATCCACCGCCCTGCGCGGGGTCCTGCCAGGTGGAGAGCGCGGGGCGGAAGAAGCTCGTCTCCCAGCGTTTGAACCCGACCGTTCCCTCAAAGACGGGCCGGGTTGCCGAAATGAACGTACACAGGACATGCTCGATCGGTCCGAGGCGACCCTCGCGCAGCATCGCCCGAACCGCCGGCAGATGCGGCAGGTAGTGAAATCCGTTGGCCACCACCAGGTGCAGGCCGAGCATGCGGGCGCGGTCGACCAGCGCCCATGCCTGGTCTGGCTCGATCGTCATCGGCTTCTCGATCAGCACATGCGCGCCGGCCTCCAGCGCGGCCATGGCGTGCTCGAAATGGAGCCCGTGGGGAGAGGCGACCACCGCGATGTCGGGCTTGCGCGCCAGCACCTCGCGATGATCTTCCGAGGCGAAGGCAAAGCAGAACGCGTCCCGGACGCGCGCGAGTTCCACACGGCCAAGCCGGCAGACCCCATCAAGCACCACGTCCGCGCGCGCAGCGAGGATGGGGATATGGTTTTCGGCGGCGTACCAGCCGGCTCCGATCACCGCCGCCTTCAGCTTCGCCATCTCAGCCCTCCAGGATCCGCAAGATGTTGCCGCCCATGATCGCCTGCATCTCCATCTTGCCGAGTGTGGGATCGAGCCGTCGGACGATCTCCAGGCTCTGGCGATAGGTCATGAAACGCTGGGAGACAGGCCAGTCGGACCCCCACAGAAGGCGGCGCGGGCCATAGGCCGCGATCAACGCCTCGACGACCTCGCGCATCGCCCGCAACGGGAAATCCCAGCCCTCCTCCACGCCGTAGCCGAAGCCGCTCAGCTTCACGTGAATATTTGGCTGGGCCGCCGCCTGAACGGCTGCCGACAGGGCCTCCCGGTCGCCGGCGCGCACACGCCAAAGATGGTGGACCAGGATCGGCAGGCCGGGGTTGCGCCGGGCCATCTCCTGCACCAGGGTCGACTGGGAGGGTCCGCAGGCGAGACTCAACGCCATTCGCCGCCCGGCCAGAACCGCGAGGAAGGCCTGCCCCTCGTCCGAGGTCAGCCAATCGGCCGGGCCGTCCTCCTTCAGGTAGAAGGTGACGCCGGCTGGTTCAAACCGGGCCAGCGCAGCCTCCAGCCGGCCAGCGGCTCCGGGCCGCAAATGGGTGGGGCTCCATCGGCAATCGACGTCGACAAAGGGGATCAGACGTCCTCCCGCGCGCCCGGCCTCGGCCGTCACGTCGCTCGCATTGTCGAGGTTCGGGCCGATCGAGGCGCAGACCACCACAGCCCTTGCGACGCCCGCCCGGTCCATCTCCCAGAGCAGGTTCGGCGCCGAGCCGCGCCGGGGGTCTGGGACTGCCGGCTCGTAGGGCCAGGCATGCCAGGCGTGGCAATGAGCGTCGACGATCATTCCTCGGCCTTCTCAAGTCCCCAATCCACTGTTGGGTCCGGCGGCGGCAGCGCCGCGATCAGCTCGCGGGTGTAAGGATGGCTCGGCCGCCGGATCACTGCAACAGCGTCCCCGCGCTCGACAACCTCGCCATGCCGCATGACAAGAATCTCATCGGCGATGGCATAGGCGGTGGCGAGGTCGTGGGTAATATACACAAGTGAAAGCCCGGCCTCGCGCGTGAGCTGCCAGAGGCTTTCCAGAATGGCGGCGCGCAAGGAGGCGTCCACCATCGAGACCGGCTCATCGGCCACGAGCACGCGCGGCCGCAGCATCACGGCGCGCGCCACCATCAGGCGCTGCCGCTGGCCTCCGCTCAGCTGGTGTGGAAATCGGCCCAGCGTATCGGCAGGCCTCAGTCCCACGGCAGCCGGCGCCGTCGTGGCCAGCGCCCGGGCCTCCTGCTCGTCGCGCGCCAGCCCGAATGTCAGTGCCGGCAGGACCAGCATCCGATCGACGCGGTAGACCGGATTGAAGGAACCGAACGGGTCCTGGAACACGGCCTGGACCTCGCGCCGATAGGCTCGCCAATCCTCGCCGCCCAAGCTCGAAAGCTCACGGCCCCGCCACAGGGCGCTTCCGGCGGTCGGCCTGAGCAGCCCGAGCAGAAGGCGGGTCAGGGTGGTCTTGCCGCTACCGCTCTCGCCCACCACCGCGATGATGCGCGGCTCCTCGGCGGGCAAGGCGAGGTCGACGCCCACGAGCGCGGCCTTGCGCGGGCCACCAAAGAGGCCACCGCCGAACTCCACCCGTGCGCCCCGTAGTTCAACCGGCATGGACCGGTTCCGCCGCGAAATGGCACCTCGCCTCGCGACCTCCAGCGAGGAGCGTTGGTCCGGGCCGCTCCACCCGGCAGCGCTCCACGACACGGGGGCAGCGCGGTGCGAAGGCGCATCCGGGGGGCAAATCAAGCAGCGAGGGCGGCAGACCCGACAGGCCACGGAACTCCCCGCGCCGCTCGAGGTCCGGCAGGCTCTCGATCAGCGCCCGGGTGTAGGGATGGCGCGGATCGGCGAAGATGTCCCGGACCGGGGCGATCTCGACGAGGCGGCCGGCGTACATCACACCGATGCGATGCGCGAACTGCGCCATCAGGCCCATGTCGTGGCCGACCATCACGATCGCCGCACCCGCCTCCTTCTGGGCCTTCACGAGCGTCCTGAGCACCTGCCGCTGGACGATGACGTCAAGCGCACTCGTGGGCTCGTCGGCCACGATCACGCTGGGCCTGAGCGCGACCGCGAGCGCGATGCACACGCGCTGCTTCATGCCCCCGGAGAGCTGGTGCGGAAAGAACCCGGCGACCTGCGGCTCGAGCCCGACCGATGCGAGCAGGGCTGCAATGCGAGCCGCGCCGCCGCGCTCGCCATGAGCGGCAAAAAGGTCCTCGAATTGCGCACCGCAGGTCAGCACCGGGTTCAGCGCACTCATCGCCCCCTGGGGCACGAGGGCGATGCGTGCCGCGCGCATCCGGCGCAGCTCCTCAGGCGACGCGGCCAGCACGTCCGCGCCGGCGATGCGGATCTCGCCACCGACAATACGGCCAGGCGGGCGGATGAGCCTGAGCAGGCTCAGCGCCGTGGTGGTCTTGCCCGAGCCAGACTCCCCGACCAGACCGAGGCGCTCGCCAGGGACGAGGTCGAACGACACCTCGTCCACCGCCCGCGCCTGCCCTCGCGCCGTGGCGAACTCGACCGTGAGGCTCCTCACGCTGAGTGCGTGGCGGCTCATGATGCCGCCCTCAGGCGGACGTTGACCAGTCGGTCCATGCCCGTCGAGATCAGGAACAGCGCAACGAAGATGGCGATCAGGGCCAGGACTGGCGGAGCCCACCACCACCACATGCCGCGCAGGATGGCCCCGCCATATTGTGCCCAATAGATCATCATGCCGAGCGTCAACTCGTTCTGCGGCCCAAGCCCGAGCGCTTCCAGACCGACCGTCGCGAGTATCGCTGTGGAGACCGCGACCACGAAGCTCGCAGCAAGATAGGGCGCGAGGTTGGGCAATATCTCGCGCGCCACGATCGCCACGCCCGACTGCCCGTTGAGCCGGGCCACGTCGATCCAGGGCCGTTCGCGCAGCGAGAGGACCTGCGCCCGCACGGCCCGCGCCGGAGCCATCCAGGAGAGACCCGCGACCACGAGCGCCATCAGCGCAACCGACATGGAGCGCACGCTGGTTCCGACAAGCACCAGCACGGCGATGGCCGGTATTGTCATGAAGACGTCGGCGACCGTGCGGATCACCGCGTCGGCCGCGCCTCGGAACCAGCCCGCCACCAGGCCAAGCGCGCCCCCAAGGCCAAGCCCGATCAGGCCCGCAAGCAACCCGATGAAGAGGGTGCGCGGCGTGGCAACCAGGAGCGAGGCAAGCACATCGCGCCCCTGTCCGTCCGTGCCAAGCCAGTGCTGGGCTCCGGGCGGGCGGCGCGGCCGGGCGGCGCCTATCTCGGCAAGCGAGACGTCGACGAGCAGCGGAGCCATCGCCGACAGCGCCGCAAGACCTCCAAGGATGACGAGGCCGATGATCAGGCCAGGCTCCTCGCGGGCGAGGTTGAGGGCGCGCCTCATGATGAACGCGCCGCCACGCGCGGGTCGATCAGAGGATAGAAGAGGTCCAGGATCAGCATCGCCGCCGCGATCGAGAGCGAGAGCAGGAGAACGATGCCCTGAACGACAAACACGTCCTTCTGCCCGATGGCCACGTAGAGTTTATAGCCGATCCCGGGATAGGCGAAGATCACCTCGACCAGGATCGCGCCCGACACCAAGGCGCCCAGCTTGAGCGCGAGCTGTGTGAATTGCGGCAGAAGCGCGTTTCGCACGCCATAGGCCAGGAAGATTCTGCGCTCGGTCAGCCCCTTTGCCTCCGCCAGCATCATGTAGTCCTCGCCGAGCACGCTCACGACCATGCCGCGCATGGCCAGCGCCCAGGCGCCGAGCGAGGCGAGCACGATTGACAAGGCGGGCAGTATTCCGTGCTTGAGAACACCGAGCGCTGTCGGCAAGTCGGCGTTCATGACCTGCCCGAACGGATAGCCGCCAGCAACGGGCAGAATCGGCCAGACAATGCCGAGCAGGGCCAGCAAGACAAGGCCGATGACGAAATAGGGGATCGCGGAGACAAGCACCAGTGGCAGCGCGAGGAGCCGCAAGGCCCGCGGCGCCGAAGGCCAGGCCATGAGCGCCCCGGTCAACGTGCCCAGCCCGAAGCTGATCAACGTCGAAAGGCCCAGCAGGCCCACAGTCCAGGGCAGCCCCGAAAGCACGATCTCCGAGACACGCTGCGGATAATTGGCGACCGAGACGCCAAGATCGGCGCGGGCCACGTTCCAGAGATAGCCGAGGTATTGCTCCCAGATCGGACGGTCCAGCTGGAAGCGCTGGCGCAGCGCCTTGGCGGCCTCGGCCATGTCGCCGGTCTGACCGCCGGCCGCCGAGATGGCGGCGAGTTGCTGCTCCACCGGATCGCCAGGCATGATTCTGGGAATCGCGAAGTTGACGCTCAACGCGATGAGGACCACCACCGCCGCGAGCCCGATCCGGTTAGCGACGTACGCCCACATTCGCTCAGGCCTTCATGCGGGCGATTCCGTCCAGATCGACGCCAAGACCGAAGCCGGGGGCGTCCGAGACGGTGACTTTTCCGTCGACGGGAACACCTTGGCCTGGAAACAGCTTGGTTTCGTCCAGCGGCACCCCAACGCCGCTGCCGAGAAAGAATTCTCCCATATGACTTCCCGGGACGGCCAGGCCGAAATGCTGCCCATAGGGTGTGTTCATGCCGGCATGGGGGATCACCGCGATCCCGGCCGCGTCGGCAATCGCCGCAATCCGCAGCAGGCCAGTGAGCCCCCCCGCCCAGCCGATATCCGGCTGGAGTACATCAAGGAGCCGGCGGCTCGCCGCATGCAGGAAAGTCTGCGGCACATACCAATGCTCGCCCCCGGCGAGGCCGACCCCCGGAAGCCTGCGCCGCAGCGCCTCAAAGCCGTCCAAATCATCCGGGTTGAGGCTGTCCTCGATCCAGCGCGGCTCGTAGCGCGCGAGGCGCTGGGCCAGCCTGACCACATATTCCACGTCCATCGACATCCAGCAGTCAAGCATGATCTCGACCTGAGGCCCCACCAGCTCGCGCGCCTTGGCGAACAGCGCCTCGTTGGCATCGAGCCCCTCCAGCCCGTCAGCGGGGCCATGAGGGCAGGCCAGCTTGGTCGCCCTGAAGCCCAGCTCCATGTGCCAGTCGGTGTCGTTGCCGGTGGCGTAGCACTCGACATGGCTGCGCGACGGACCTCCGATCAGCTCGTAGACGGGCCGCTTCAGCACCTTGCCCTTGAGGTCCCACAGGGCGAGGTCGATCGCGCTTGTCGCATAGGCGGACAGCCCGCCCGCGCCATAGGGCGATGCGAAGCGGGTTGTCATGTCCCAGAGCCGCTCCGTCGCAAGCGCAGGCTCGCCGATGAGCAGCGGGCCAAAATGCTCATTGACGATGGCGATGACGGGGCTGCCATAGCGGCTGACGCCAAAGCCCCAACTGCCGTCGCTGGCCGTGACCAGGCAGCCAACCGCCGGCCATTTGGGACGCCAGACCGTACGATCCCGCTTGAAGCGCGCGTGCCGGGCGAGCGGGGCGGCGATCTCGGCTCCGGCCAGCCAGGGCGCGCGCCGCGCGGGCGTGTGACCTGGGCCCGATGCGATGTCGCTCCTGATCGCGAAGGCCTCAATCCGTTCTATGGTCAGCATCGGATCACGAACGCGGGCGCAGCCGATGGACGATCAGCGCATAGCCGTCCCATGGCACGAAGGGTGCGACATAGGGGTCGGCGGCCGTTGGCCAGCCAGTCCAGTGGGTGCTGTTCATCGCCATGGTGTGAACCTCCTCGGTGAGGGATATCTGCGGCATGTCGCGCATCACAATGGCCGTCGCCTGGCGTACGAGGTCAACATAGGCCGCGTTCGTCGGCGAAGGCCGCATGGCCTCCATCCTCTCGAGCAGCGCGTCCAGTTCCGGATTGCGGTAGCGGGTGATGGCGCGCAGGTTCGGGGCGCGGGCGCCTGCGTTCGGAGCGTATTTCGAGTGGAAGTGCTCGAGAGTCTGCCAGGGATCGTACAGGCTGCCGCAGTGCACGCCGACCACCGCTGCGTAGGACCCGCTTGCCATGGCGTCGAAATACTGAGCGTCGGCAAGCGGCCGGAACACCGCGTCGATCCCGGCCGACTGCAACTGGCGCGCGACGACCGGCGCGATGGGTTCGCCTTGCTGGGTGTTGATGGTGACCTGCCAGGGCTGGCCATCCGGCAGTCGCCATTTCTGGTCGGGCCCGCGGCTGAAGCCGGACGCCGTGAGCATCTGCTCCGCCTGGCGTGGGTCGGTTTTGCCGGCGGCCTGGCGTATCTGAGCGTCCATCTGGGTTACGTAGGCCTGCATGCCCGGATAGGACGAGAAGGGCGCGAGGGTGGTCGGCGCCGAGCCCTCCCAGGCAAGGTCGGCGATCTGGTTACGGTCGATGATGGTCGCAATCGCACGGCGCACGTCGGCGCGGTCGAAAGGTGGGGATTGATTGTTGAAGGCGAGCCGGTGCGTGCAGCCGGACGGAACGCCCCACACAGGCCCCTGCCGGTTCCAGGAGATGAGATTAGGGTTGCGCGCACGGGCCGCTTCGAAGGCGCCAACCTGGATGGAACGGCCGGCGTCGATTTCGTTGGCGGTGTACAGCTGCGCCATCGCATCGGCAGTGGCCGGCCGGTAGATGACGCGCTCAGGCGCAGGCAAGGCCTGGACAAGACCGGCGTCGATCGCCCACCAGCGGTCGAGCCGGTCCATGACCATCGAATTCGCGTCGCTGCGGACCACCCGGTAGGGCCCGGTTCCCAGCGGCCATCCCTGGGCGAGATCAAAATTGCCGAAGGTCTTGGGATCCTTGCCCTCCCACACATGCTTCGGCAGCACCACGAAACGCGTTACCTGCCCTGTGGCGAGCATGTCCTGCGCCCAGCGGGGGCCAGGCTTGGTCAGCCGGACGACGACGGTCCGCTCGTCACGCGCGGTCGCGCTCTCGACCCATTCGCGCATCGCTCCGGACAAAGCCATCTCGGGGGCGTTCGCCCTCAGCGTGTCGAAGGTGAAGACCAGATCAGCCGACGTCAGCGGCCGGCCGTCAGCCCAGCGGACATTGGGCCTGAGCGTAATGGTCACCTCGCGGAAGTCCGCGCTGGTCTCCATCCGCTCCTCCTGCCAGGGGATCAACTCGTTCCGGATGTGGTTGGTGAAGAAGAGTGGCTCGGTCACCGTGTAGTGCAACACCTGCCGCTGGTTCAGCAGAACGCCGTTGTAAGGGCTCAGGTTCGACGGCGACTGGACCTGGTTGTAGAAGTCCCAACCCTGGGTGACGAAGGTGCGGTTGCGCGGAACCTGTCTGAGATCCTGCGCTTCGGCCGGCGTCGGCGCGGCGCAAGCCATGGCGATCGCCACCAACGAAACGGCGCCCATGGCCTTTACGATATTGTTCATGGTTATCCTCCCCATCCGATCTGCGTCGTCTAAGTTAGCGCTAACATGCTACGAGGCGACAATCTGCACTGTCAAGCCGTCAGGTGCTGGCGCGCAGGATCATCTCGAAGCCGACATCCCTCATTTGGGTCTCCGGCCGGCGGCCGGCCAGCCGCTCGATCAGCATCTCGCCCGCCAGCCGGCCAAACTCGTAGGTGCGCACGCGGACAACCGAGAGCGGCGGATCGACAAGCGCGGCGAACTCACTGTCGAGCCCCATCAGGGCGAGGTCGTCCGGAAGGTTGAGCCCAGCGCGGCGGGCTGCGAAATGCAAGGCGACCGTCAGTTGGCCGGCGGTGCAGAATACGGCGCTGGGTGGGCCCTCCGCGCACAGTCTGGCGAGGATTGCGTCGGCTTGGGCGAGCGCCTCGGGCATGCGCACGTCGAGGCGGATTGGCGCGGGCGCACCGGCTGCGGCGAGGGTCTCGACGAAGCCGGCGACACGCGCCGCAGAGCGCGTATCCGTGGCCTGAGCATGGCCGACGGCGGCGCAGAGGCGATGGCCCCGCGCCAGGAAATGGCCTGCGACAGCGGCACCGACGGCCTTGTTCGAAACGCCCACCGCCATGTCGAACGGCTCTGACGGGAGTTCCCAGATCTGGACCACGGGCGCTGCGAAAGCCGTGAGCGTCCTGCGCAACTCGGCAGACAGCACGTCGCTCGTGAGGACCAGTCCGTCGACCCTGCGGCCGACGAAAGCGCGGACGAGACGTTCCTCCGCGCCCGCG
This sequence comes from Hyphomicrobiales bacterium, assembly GCA_026400555.1. Taxonomy (GTDB): domain Bacteria; phylum Pseudomonadota; class Alphaproteobacteria; order Rhizobiales; family Beijerinckiaceae; genus Allobosea. The sequence continues at coordinate 15,808 of JAPLOW010000047.1, read as the reverse complement.
TCATAGCCCGTGGTGCCCACCAGAACCTCGTAAGCGCTGTCCCGCAGAGCCGCCGCTAGCCCTTCGACGGGGCCGGCATGCGCGGGGATCGCAAGGGTCGGAAGCAGGATGCCCACCACGTGGCTTCGGTTCGAGGCGAGAGAGCCGGCAATGAGGTTGGGCACGTAGCCCACCGCCGAGATGGCCTCGCAGATCCGTGCCGACGTCGCAGGGCCGACACGCCCCGGATCCCGCAGGTAGCGCGACACCGATTGCGCCGAGACGCCGGCCTCGCGAGCGACATCCTCGATGCGAACCTGACCGGTTCCTCGGGAGCGACGGCTCAAACTATGCCTCTCTGACGGATGCTGAACTTGCAGGCTGCTGTCATGTGTGGACGGCCCCTGCGGGTCAAGGGTATAAGTTCATACAAGACGCCGCACGGGATCCGGAACCACACAAACCCTATCAGCCCCAGCGCCGTCAGCAGTGCGCGGGCCTCGGTGGCTCACCCTTGATTTCTGCTCAGGCTGGCGCGTATTTAAAGGCAGGATCCGGGGGGATAAGTTCGATGAACAAGCTGATGGCGCTGGCTATGGCTTTGCTGCTTGCGATGAGCAATGCGCTGGCCTGCACCGGCATTTCCTTGCGTTCCGCGGACGGAGCTGTCGTGGCAGCACGAACCGTAGAATGGGCACTGGGCGATGCACATCACGACCAGTTTGTTGTGTCACCAAGGGGGCATGGGTTTGTTGGACAAACCCCGGCCGGACTGACAGGTAAACGGTGGACCGCCAAGTACGGATTTGTCTCGCTGATGGCCTATGGTCAGCCATTTGGTCCGGATGGAATGAATGAGAGGGGCCTGTATGTTGGAATGTATTATTTTCCCGACTTCATGAGCCTTGCGCCGTTTGACCCAGCCCAGGCTGGCCGTTCAATGAGCGTCGGCGATTTCATGCAATGGATGCTCTCGTCGTTCAGCACTGTGGCGGAGGTGCGCGAAGCGATCGCAGATGTCAGGGTGGTCAATGTCGAGGACCCGAGATTCGGAGGGGCTCCACTGCCGTTCCACTGGAAGGTCGCGGATGCTTCGGGCGCTTCGATCATTGTCGAAATTGTAGATGGTGGCCAAGTGCGTCTGCATGACGCTTTCCTTGGAGTTGTCACCAATTCACCGTCCTATGATTGGCATCTGACGAATTTGCGGAACTACGTCGGGCTAGCCCAGGGATCACGAAGCCCCATCGAGATTGACGGTCGTCGATTTTCGCAGCTCGGTGCAGGCTCAGGTCTTCTCGGCCTCCCGGGCGATTTTACGCCTCCTTCGCGCTTTGTTCGTGCAGCCGTTCTGACCGCGACGGTCCGCTCGCTTGCAACAGCCAGCGATGCAGTTTTTGAAGCTTTCCGTATCTTGGATAATTTCAATATCCCTCTCGGCTCGCTCGCGCCTTCGGAGGCACAGGCGAAAGACATTACCGGGGCAACACAGATCACGACCGCTTCAGATTTGACCAATCGGGTTCTTTACTTTCATACCTTCGCAAATCGCGAGGTAAGGATGATTGATCTGAACAAAATCGACTTCACAAAACCTGGCCAGCATGTGATAGATTCGGGTGCAACTCGGAAACAAACAATTCGCGAAGTCAGCGTTCCTTAGGAATTTGGTTCGTGCTGAAGCCAATAGTAAGGATATTTTTATTTGCAGCGATCTGTTTCTGCCATGGCGGCGGCGCAGTTGCTGAAACATTCGATAGGCGGTGGTCTGAAACGAAGGCCATTCTGAAGGATAGCGGCGTTGATATCCGACTTCAGGCGTTTTCGACGATCGAAATGTACTTGCCACGCGCAGGTGTTTCTGTAAGCCGGGGCGGGGGGAAACTTGTCGCCCGATCAGTGTTTGATCTTGGCCGCATGATCGGCTTTGACGGCTTATCCATCTCAGTGCGCTTTGAACAGAATTTAGGTCATTCACTTAATGGAATAGGTGGATCGCTTTTTCCGTTTAATACAAGTCTGGCATTTCCAGGCGAAGGCAGGCAAGCGGGCGATCTGACTGAAGTCTATATCGCGCAACGATCCGGGAATTTTTCGTTTAGCATTGGTAAATTTGACATGGTGTCTCGGGCAACGCTGATTCCCCTTCAAGGCGGGGGCACGTTGGGCGGATTTCGTCATTTGGGTCTCGCTGCGCCAGCGACAGGCGTCACGCCGCCTTACTTGTTCGGAGCAATGGCGACTTACTCGACGCCGTGGGCAAGTTTTGCACTGATGGGCTACGATCCGGACAGCGCCGTACGGCGCGATCCGACCCAAGGCTTGTTCCGCAATGGAGTCACTCTGCTGGCATCTGCAACAGTCCCCGTCACAGTTTCCGGTCTTCTTGGCTATCACGGTCTTAAGCTGGTATCCGGTTCATCAAGAGGGACCGATTTATCTCAGATAAGCCAAGCACTGCAGCCCGGGTTCAATGGTGCGATCCCACGAAAGGCAGGAGTTTGGTACGCAGCCTACTCATTTCAGCAAAATTTGTGGCAAGATGCTAACGATCCTCGACGAGCGTGGGGTGTATTTGGCCAGATTTCAATGTCCGATTCAAACCCGACCTTCATTGGGAACTCATTTTTCTTTGGAATTGGTGGCACCAGTCCCCTGTCTGACAGGAGTGGTGATAATTTTGGTATTGGCTATTTTCGTTACAATCTCAGCAAAGATCTTATTGCTCAGCTCAAGCCCTCTCTCAATATAAGCGGCGAGAGTGGTTTTGAATTTTATTATAATGCACAGCTCAATGAAAATATTCGAACCACATTCAGTGCGCAATGGGTCAGACCAGTTTTGAGTACAAGTCCCAGTGCGTTTGTCATTGGATTGCGTACGCAACTTGAGTTTTAAGAAAAATTTTATGATTGATCGAGGCGTTGATGCACGGATACGCATTCGCGGGTATGAGCTGGACACTGTAAGCATGCGGCGAAGGCCGCTGGTCTTTAGCTTTCGGCCTCAGGCTGGTCTGCGATAAGCTCTTTGAGGGTCCCGATGCCGAACGCCGTGAAGGCCATGGTTTCTCGCTCGTCGGTGTCGTGGATCCAGAGGACGCCATCCTCCGGGGTCATCTGATCGGTGAGGTCCCACGTATCCACACGCCGAGAGCCGCCTTGCGGGAAGGCCTTTCGGCGCTCAGCTTTTCACGCTCGTTTGACCGGGATTTGGCCTGATGACAATCGTCGAACTGCGCACTTACACGATCAGGCCCGGCCTGCTGCATGACTACCTGAAATTCTATCACCAGGAAGGCTTCGAGATTCATTGCCGCTATCTCGGGCCGTCCATCGGCTGGTTCTACTCCGAGGTCGGTCAGTTGAATCAGGTGCTGATGATGTGGCGCTATGACAGTCATGCCGAGCGCGAGCAGCGCCGGGACCGGCTTTACGCAGATCCCGACTGGCTGGCCTTCGTGCCGAAGACGAGCGCCTACATCGAGGCGATGGAGAACCGCATCCTCAAGCCGGCCTTCTTCTCCCCGCTCCAGTAGGGAGTCTGGCGAGCAACTTCGTCAGCCGCTCAAGACCGGTTGCAGCGAAGCCTTCGAAACCGCAACCCTGCATCGCCCAGCAAGATCCACAGCACCCCACTTATCAGGGACATCACGGGCATTGACTTCCCAAAACGTTTCGGGTCAATCTCCAAAACGTTTCGGGAGAGGCGATTTGACCTCACTGCGCAGTCTGGCGTCCGATCTGGGCCTGTCGATCACGACCGTGTCGCGGGCGCTGGACGATTACGGGGATGTCGCAAAGGACACGCGCGACCGCGTCAGGCGCGCCGCGGATGCGGTTGGCTACCGGCCCCATTCAGCCGCGCGCCGCTTGCGCAAGGGTGCCAGCGAGACCATCGCGCTGGTCATGCCCACCGAGCCTGGCCGCTTTTACGAACCCGTTTTTGTCGAGTTGCTGGCGGTCATCGGCGAACGTCTCGCGGCCCGCCATTTCGACCTGATGCTGCTGGCCGCCCGCCCCGGCCACGAGGAGCAGGCGGTCTACCGCCGCATCGTCAAGGACCGGCGCGCCGATGCCTGCATCATCGTGCGGACACGGAGGCAGGACGAGCGGGTCGCACTTCTTCAGGAAGCCGGCGTGCCCTTCGTCTGTCATGGCCGCACCGAGACACGCACGCCCTATGCCTTTGTCGATGGCGATGGCGAGGCCGGCTTTCGCGAGATCACCGGGCGCCTGATCGTGCTCGGCCATCGGCGCATCGCGCATCTGGCTGCGCCGGACCATTTCACCTTCGCCGAGCTCCGCGCCCGCGGCTGGCATATGGCGATGCGCAGCGCCGGTCTGCCGGACGATCTCAAGCGGGTCTGCCCGGCAACAGAGGACGCTGGCGAGACCGCCGCTGCGGCGCTTCTGGTCGGTCCCGAACGCCCGACGGCGCTGATCTGCGCCACGGACCGCATGGCTATCGGCGCGGTGCGCGCCGCGCAGGCTGCCGGCCTGGTGGTCGGGCGCGATATCGCCGTCACCGGCCATGACAACATCCACGCCGCGCGCTTCACCCATCCGGCCCTCACCACCATGGAACTGGATGTGAAAAGTGTCGGCGAAAGTCTTGTCGACAAGCTGTTCGACGATCTCGACGGCAAGGAGTCAGCGCAGAAGGGAATGATTTTTCCCCTGCGCCAGATCCTCCGCGCCTCGACAGGCGAGGACGAAGTGAACTGAAGCGACCGGGAACACCCGGCGCAGCCAACCCAGGGAGACGACCATGACTGGACTGAAGCGACTGCTCGCGGCCACGGCCTTCACAGCTGCCGCCGTTTCGGGAGCCGCCACGCAGGGGGCCCTCGCACAGGAAACCATCTTCCTGTCCACCCAGCTGAGGCCCATCGAAGAGGCCACGAAGGTCCGGCAGATCATCCTGCGCGGCGCACCGGGGCCAGTGACCTTCGTGGTCGAGGAGCCGTCGCCGTTCCAGACCCGCATGGACGCCGAAACCGCGGCCGGCAAGCGCACCATTTCCATGGTCGGCGCGCTTCACGGCGAGTTGTCGCCGCTGGTTGGCAGCAAGGGGCTCGATCCGGTTGACGATCTCGCCGCCAGGGCCAGGGAACGCGGTGTGCCTGAAGCCATGCTGGCGCTCGGCAAGCTCGGCACCGACCGTCAGATGTACATTCCCTGGATGCAGGCCACCTACATCATGGCTGCGAGGAAGGAGGCGCTGCAGTACCTGCCGGCGGGAGCCGACATCAATGCGCTCAGCTACGCGCAGCTCAAGGATTGGGCAAAGGCGATCCAGGACCGGACCGGCAAGCGCGCGCTGGGCTTTCCGGCCGGACAGAAGGGCCTGATGCCACGCTTTTTCCAGGGCTACCTCTATCCGTCCTATACAGGTGGCGTGGTTTCGACGTTCAAGAATGCCGATGCCGAAGCGATGTGGGCGGCCTTCAAGGACCTGTGGACCCATGTGAACCCCAACTCGGCCTCCTATGACTTCATGCAGGAGCCACTGATGGCCGGCGAGGTGATGATCGCCTTCGACCATGTCGCCCGCCTCAAGGATGCGCTCGTGGCCGCACCGAATGATTATGTGACCTTCCCCGCGCCCTCCGCCGGCAAGGGCCGCGGCTTCATGCCGGTCGTCGCCGGTCTTGGCATCGCGCCGGGTGCGCCGAACCGCGCCGGCGCTGCCGCAGCCATTGATCACCTGCTGAAGCCGGAGACACAGGTTACAATGGCACGCGAATTGGGCTTTTTCCCCGTCGTGAAGGCCGATTTGCCGACCGATCTGCCCGGCGGCATCACGCTTCTGGTCGAAGGAGTCGCCAAGACCCAAGGAGCGAAGGACGCGCTTGTGTCGCTCCTGCCCGTGGGGCTCGGCGCCAAGAGTGGCGAATTCAGCAAGGTCTACATGGACACCTTCCAGGCCATCGTGCTGCGCGGCGCGCCGATCCGCGCCACGCTCGATGCGCAGGCCGCGACGCTCCAGACCATCATGAATGAGACGAAGGCCCCGTGCTGGGCTCCCGACAAGCCGTCGGACGGCGCCTGCAAGGTGAACTGAGCCGTTTCGCCGCCGGCAGAAGGGGCGCGGCATCGTCGCCGCCTCCGTGGCCGGCGCCCCGCAGCACGGGTCCGCGTCTGGACGCTTCGCAATGACGAACAACCGACTTCTGCCCTACCTACTGATCGCCCCGGCGACGGTGTTCCTCGTGCTGCTGTTCGTCGTGCCTCTGGTGCAGACCATCGCGCTCGCCTTCATGGACAATGGCGTCGCCTCGCTGACCAATTTTCGCAAGATGGCCGGCGATCTGAATTTCGGCCTGTCCATCGGCAACACCTTCCTGCTCGTACTTGCCGTCATTCCGCTCCAGATCTGCATGGCGCTGGTCATGGCGATGATGATCCAGAAGATGGACAAGGGGCGCGACCTCGTCCTGTGGATCTGGATCATCCCGCTGGGGATTTCCGATCTGGCGGCCGGTCTGGTCTGGCTCGCGATCCTACAGGACCGGGGCTACGTCAATACCGTCCTGAACATGCTCGGCCTGGTCGACGGCCCGGTGAACTGGCTCTCCTACGAGGCGCCGGTCAGTCTGTTCGTCGGCGTTGTGCTGGCCGAGGTCTGGCGCGCGACCGCCATTGTGCTGGTCATTCTGGTAGCCGGCCTCCAGCTGATCCCCAAGGAGTATGGCGAGGCCGCCGAAATCTTCGGGGCCGGACCCTGGACGCGCTTTCGCAAGATCACGCTGCCCCTGCTGAAGCCATCGATCCAGAGCGCGCTGATCCTGCGCACGGTGCTCGCTTTCGAGGTCTTCGCGGTGGTCTACGCGCTCTCGGGCCGGAACTTCCCCGTTCTGGTCGGCGAGGCCTATGCCTGGCAGCACGTCAACCAAAACAACGGCGTCGCCGCCGTCTACGCCATCCTCGTCATGGCGATCTCGCTGGCGGCCACGGTGATCTACATCAGGGCCCTGCGGACGCCGCCGGAAATGCAGCCATGAGCGAGGCCACCGTGTCAATCCGCCTGCGGCGCGTCATGTTCTGGTCCGGCGTCGCCATGCTCTGCGCCTGGGTGCTGGTGCCGATCTACCTGATCGCGCTCGGCGCCTTCGGCGGACGAGCCGGCGTGTTCCGCTGGCCCAAGAATCTGCTGCCCTGGGATTCAGGTCTGGCGGCGATGCAGGCCTTTCTCGCCGTGGAAGGCGTCTGGACCGCCGCTGTCAACGGCGCGCTTGTCGCCTGCCTCACCATGCTGTTCTCGCTGCTGCTCGGAGCCCCCGCCGGTTACGCCCTGGCGCGCTACCGCTTCGCCGGACAGGACGCTTTCCGCATGCTGGTGGTGCTGACGCGGGCCTTTCCGCTCGCGATCCTGGCTCTGCCGCTCACGGTCACCTTCATCCGCACCGGCCTTTACGACACGCCTCTGGGCGTCGCCCTGGTGCATACGGCGCTGGCCCTGCCCTTCACCGCGCTGGTGTCCTCCAGCCTGTTCATGGGCATTCCACGGGAACTGGAGGAGGCGGCATGGATCTTCGGCTGCACAGGCCTGCAGGCCTTCCGCAAGATCGTCCTTCCGCTCGCGCTCCCCGGCCTCGCCGCCGCGGCCATCTTCTCCTTCGTGATCTCCTGGAACGAGGTCTTCGCCGCTTCGGTGCTGACCGTCCGCAACCGCACCCTGACCGCCTATCTGCTGACTGTCCTCGCCGAATCTCCGCTGCACTTCCGTTTCGCTGGCGGGTTTCTCCTCATCCTCCCCTCCGTGATCTTCATCTTCGCCGTGAGGAAATACCTCTTTGCGATGTGGGGCATCGCCAACCGATAGGTGCGCCATGTCCGGAATCAGGATTGACGCCATCGAGAAGAGGTTCGGCGCCGCCAGGGCACTCGAGCAGCTCACGCTCGATGTCGAGGACGGCGAGTTCCTGGCCCTGCTGGGCCCGTCCGGCTGCGGCAAGACCACGCTGCTGCGCATCATCGCGGGCCTCGAGACGCAGACCTCCGGCCGCATCTTCATCGGCGGACGGGATGTCTCCGCCCTGCCTCCGCGCGAGCGCGGGCTCGCCATGGTTTTTCAGAACTACGCTGTCTTCCCGCACATGACCGTCTACGAGAACGTGGCGTTCGGCCTCAGGATGAAGGGCGCCACCGCTGCGGAGGTGAACAAGCAGGTCGAGCGCGCAGCGGGGCTCTTGCACATCGAGCCCTATCTCGAGCGCTATCCGGCCAAGTTGTCCGGCGGCCAGCGCCAGCGCGTCGCGGTGGCGCGCGCCCTCGCCGTTCAGCCCGCCGTGCTGCTGATGGATGAGCCCCTGTCCAATCTCGATGCCCTGCTGCGCCTTGAGATGCGCTCCGAGCTGAAATCCGTCCTCAACTCGTCCGGCACGACAACCGTCTATGTTACCCATGACCAGACCGAAGCCATGGGCCTGGCAGACAGGATCGCCGTGATGCACCAGGGCGTCATCGAGCAGATCGACCGCCCGCAGGCGCTCTATGAGCGCCCCGCCACACGCTTCGTCGGCGGCTTCGTCGGCTCGCCGCCGATGAATTTCATCGACATGCCGGTTAAGGCCGGGCTGGCGCGGCTGGGCGATTTTACCAACCCTGTATCGACAGGCAGGGATACCATCACCGCAGGCATCCGTGCGGAAGACATCGCCGTGGTGGAGCGCGGCGGTCTGCCCTTTGATGTCATGGTCTGCGAGCCGCTCGGCGCGACGCTGCTGCTGACAGGCCGCGTCGCCGGACAGCTGGCGCGCGTCGCCGTCCGCCCCGACGCCGTTGTTGCGCCGGGCGACAGGCTCAACCTCGAACCGTCGCCCGGGCGCATCGTCTGGATCGACCCCGCCAACGGCAAGGCCATCGGACAAGCAGCGTGACCACAGACCTCACATCGCAAGCAAAGGCCATTCTGGCAGCCAACGACCGCGGAGGCTATACCGTGCCGACGCACGGGCTCTATCCCTTTCAATGGAACTGGGATTCCGCCTTCGTCGCCATGGGTTTCGCGACTTATGACATCGACCGCGCCCTGAGCGAGCTGGAGCATCTGGCGCGCGGGCAGTGGGCAGACGGGATGATCCCGCACATCATTTTCCACGCACCATCAGACACCTACTTCCCAGGACCCGAGATCTGGGGAACCCGGCATCGGGTGCCGACCTCGGGGATCACCCAGCCGCCGGTCTTCGCCATCGCGCTTAAGTTCATCGCTGATCGGGCGGACCCGTCCTTCGCGCCGCGAATTCGTGCCCTCTTCGCCGTGGTGGACGCCTATCATCGCTGGTTCGCCAAGGCCCGCGACCCGCACGGCGCAGGCCTTGTGGCGACGCTGCACAATTGGGAGACCGGCCGCGACAACTCGCCGGAATGGGACATTCCTTTCGCACGCGTGCCACAGACCACCACGACCGTGATCCGGCGGCGCGACACCGGCCATGTCGATGCGTCGATGCGGCCGACCGACGCCGACTACCGCCGCTACATCCACCTCGTCGACCTTTACCGCGATCTTGGCTGGTCGCCGGCCGCCATGTTTGCCGCCGCGCCATTCCGCATCGCCGACATCGGCACCAACGCCATCCTGCTTGCGGCGGAGGAGGCGCTGCTGGCGCTGGCCCCCGACCATGGGCTTGCCGGGTCCGGCGATGCGATCCGGACACGCATAACGCGCCTGTCGCAGGGTCTTGCCGCGCTCTGGAATGCCGACAAGGCCTGGTTTCTGTCGCGCGACCTGATTGCCGGAGAAGCGATTCCCGTGCGGACATCGGCCGGGCTACTGCCCCTGCTCACCGGTGTTCCGAACGCAGCGCGGGTCGGCCACCTCCAAGCGGAGGTGGCGGCTCATCTTGCCAGCGCCGCCTTCGGCATCGCGTCTACACTGCCCGGCGAGAGCGGATTTGAGCCAAAACGTTACTGGCGCGGCCCGGTCTGGGCGGTGATGAACTGGATGATCGCCGAGGGTCTCGCCCGCCATCGTTGCACAGGGCTTGCCGAACGGATCCGCAAGGACACCGTTGCTGCCATCGGCCGCCAGGGCTTCGGTGAATACTTCGATCCGCTCACCGGTGAATCGCTTGGTGGCGAGGCCTTTTCGTGGACCGCAGCGACCTATCTGCTGATGTCAGAAGCGCTGGCATGAACAACATGCCGCCCGGCGCTAGAACGGCAGCCCGACATAGTTCTCAGCCATGCTCTGCCGTGCCACGCGCGAGGCCTGCAGATAGGCGAATTCCGCATCCTGCATGCGGCGCTCGAAGGGCGAGCTCGACTCGAACCGATGCAGCAGCGTGGTCATCGACCACGAGAAGCGCTCGACCTTCCAGATCCGTGCCAGCGCCCGCGCGGAATAGGCGTTGAGTCCCGCGGCGGATTTTTCGGTGTAGGCCTCGATCAATGCTTCGGACAGATAATGCACATCACTGGCGGCGAGATTGAGCCCCTTGGCACCTGTCGGCGGAACGATGTGGGCGGCGTCGCCGGCAAGGAACAGACGACCAAAGCGCAAGGGCTCGGCGACAAAGCTTCGCAAGGGCGCAATCGATTTCTCGATCGAAGGCCCTGTCACCACATGGGCAGCCGCAACCGGATCAAGCCGCCGGCGTAACTCGTCCCAGAAGCGGTCATCGGACCAGCTCTCCAGCCTCTCGTCGACACTGCACTGGATATAGTAGCGGCTGCGCATCAGTGACCGCATCGAGCACAGCGCGAAGCCGCGGTCATGCCCGGCATAGATCAGCTCATGCGAGCAGGGCGGCACATCGGCCAGCACGCCGAGCCAGCCGAAGGGATAGACCCGCTCGAAAATCTCGATCGCCGCCGCCGGCACGCTGGCGCGGCTGACACCATGAAACCCGTCGCAGCCCGCGATGTAGTCGCAGGCGATGTCATGGCTGACCCCGTCCCGTGTGTAACTCACCCGGGGCGAAGCGGTATCGAACGCGTGCAGCGTCACATCCTGCGCGCCGTACACTGTCGGCGCGCCGGAGGCGTCCCTGTGGTCCATCAGGTCGCGGGTCACCTCGGTCTGGCCATAGACCGTGACGGTCCGCCCCCCGGTCAGGTCCTCAAGATCGATGCGCAGGCTCTGGCCGGCGAAGTTGAGCGCAAAGCCCTCATGCACGAGGCCCTCGCGCTCAAGCCGGGCGCCGACACCGGCTTTGTGCAGCAGGTCGACGGTCCCCTGTTCGAGCACGCCCGCGCGAATCCGGCCGAGCACGTAGTCGCGGCTCTGGCGCTCGAGGATGAGCGTGTCGATACCGGCGCGGTGCAGCAACGCGCCGAGCAGGAGGCCGGCGGGGCCGGAGCCGATGATCACCACCTGATGGCGCATGGCACGTTCATTCCTGTTTCGAATGGACCTGAGCGGTCCAACTAGCGGTCAGGCGATATGGCGCGCAAGCTCGGCGTGCACCTGGGCCAGCTCCGCCTCCAGCGCGCTGGCTGACTGCGCCGTGATCATGCGGCGTTCGACCCGCGCGCTCTGCTCGACAGCGGCGGCGCGCTCGGCGATCCCGCGCGCGCCGATGTTGTAGCTCATCGACTTCAGCGCATGGGCAGCCATGGCAAGCCGGTCAAGGTCATGGTCGCGCACAGCGTCCAGCAACTCGGCCACGCGTTCGGTCGACTGGCTGAGATAGAGCCGCCCGATCCGGGTCACGATCGCGGAAGAGCCATTCGCCATGGCCTTGAGTTCATCCAGCACGGTGCGGTCGAGATGCGGCTGCACCGCATCGCCGACACGCATTGATGCGTCCGGAGCGGGCGCCTCCCCGTCAGTCGCCTGCGCATTGCGCACGTGCTTCCTGATGCAGGCGGACAGGCCGGCGAGGGTGAAGGGCTTGTGCAGAACCCCGTCCATGCCGGCCTCGCGCCAGGCGTCTGCGCTCGTGCCGATGACATGCGCCGTCAGCGCCACGATCGGCGTGCGCTCGCGCCCGCTGGCGGCTTCCTCCGCCCGCACCAGCCGCGTCGCCGCAAAACCGTCGAGGACAGGCATCGAGCCGTCCATCAGGACAAGATCGTAGGAGCGCGCCAGAATGGCGTCGGCGGCCTGCCGGCCATCATTCACCAGGTCAGGCATGATGCCGAGCGTCTGCAGCGCGGTCGCGGCGACCTCGCGGTTGACCTCGCTGTCATCGGCCACCAGCACGGCAAGCGCCGCAAACGGCGCCGCTTCCTGCCGCGCGGCTGTCGCCGCCTGCAACGCGCCAAGCGGCTTGCCGTCGCGCAGGCAGGCCAGCATCTTGGCAAGGTCCTCCCGCAGGATCGGCCACATCAGAGCGGCATCGACCCGCCCGTCAGCGACGATCCCGGCGGCCTCTTCATCCGGCCGGACCAGCGCGATCACCGCGCCATCCCTCGCGAGCGGCAGGCGCGGCACATCCGCCAGCGCCCCATACCCGGCGATGACCAGCGACGCCCGCGGCGCGGCGGCCGGCAGCGAGGCGGTATCGACATGGCTGACGGCGTAGCCGGCCTCGACGAGATAGGTCTCGACGGCTGCGGCGCTCTGCACGCCGTTGATCGCGATCACGGCCCGGGCGGCATGACCGGCAGGCAGGCGGGGCCAGTCGGCATGGACAGGTTCCGGCGCGGACGGCACGCTGAAGAAGAACGAGGTGCCCTGGCCCTCGACGCTTGTGACCGCCAGCTCACCGCCCATGGCCATGACCAGCCGCCGGGCGATCGCAAGGCCGAGCCCGGTACCGCCATACTGCCGGGTGGTCGACTGGTCGGCCTGCGAGAAGGCCTCGAAGATGGTGGCGAGCTTGTCGGCGGCAATGCCGATACCGGTATCACTGACGCAGAACCGGACATGGCCGGCCCGGTCGGGGTCCGGCGTCACCGAGACGAGGACGCCGCCGGTCTCGGTGAATTTCAGCGCGTTGTTGACGAGGTTGGCGATCACCTGGCCAAGCCGCACCGGATCAGCCGCAACAGCGGCATGGCGCGGCAGATCCGTGCAGGCCGCCAGATCAAGACCCTTGCCCTGCGCCCGGTCGGCAAACAGCCTGAGAACCGTGTCGACCGCCTCGGCGGCATCGACCACAAGGCATTCGACCTCCAGCTTGCCCGCCTCGATCTTCGAGAAGTCGAGGATATCGTTGATGATCGCAAGAAGGCTCTGGCCGGAACGGGCGATCACATCGGCCTGCCGGCGCGCGCGGCCCGGCAGCTCCGATTTCGCCAGCAGTTCGGCCATCACCAGGATGCCGTTCATGGGCGTGCGGATTTCGTGGCTCATGGTCGCCAGGAAATCCGACTTCGCGGCGTTGGCCGCTTCCGCTTCCGACGCGGCGCGGCGATAGTCGGCGGTGCGGTCGGCGACATCGCGCTCGAGGCTTTCGCGGTGCCGCGCAAGCTTGTCATCGCGCTCGCGGATGTCGCCGATCATCGTGTTGAAACCGTCCACGAGCACGCCGATTTCGTCGTGGCTGTGGGCCGGCATGGCGATGCGGTAGTTATGGCTCTTCGAAACCCGGGCCATTGCGCTGGTCAGCGCCTTCAGCGGCCCAGTGATCGCGCCTTGCAGCCTGAGCACCAGCGCCAAAGCGAGGACAAAGGCCACCAGCGCGCCGACAGCCGTGACGCCGACAGCCGAGCGGATGCGTCCGGGCAGGTCCGCCGTATCGGCAATCAGCTTGAGGCTGCCTACGGTCTGCCCGCCGAACACCACAGGCACGTTGATCTCGACCGAGCGGCTGCGCAGCAACGCCAGCAGCGGTAGAGGCTCGCCCGGCCGCTCGATGACGAGATCGCTGACGAGCTGTTCGGTGGCGCCGACATCGGCGAGGGGGCGGCCATCGGCCGATTCAAGGCCGGCGAAGGTGATGCCGGCAATCGAGCCGACCGAGCGGATGGCCTGGTAGGCGGCGTCGATGTCCCGTTCTGCGGTGGCACGGGCGGCGGCGGCGGCGATGACCTGCGCGGTCGACACCAACCCGTCATGTTTCGCCCGCGCGTAGCGGGTCACCTCCTGCCACAGCGACAGTCCAAGGCTCGCGCCTTGCGCGAGCGTGATGGAGACAACGACAAGCAGCAGCAGCCGCGTGCGGATGGAGATGGAGCGCAGACCCATCGCGCGATCATGGCGGCACAGGGTTAACTTTCGACGAAGAGCGGACCCTGATTTCGACCTAAAAGTCAACTGAATCTTCAGGATTTGCTGCTAGTCAGACAGATCGAAACGCAAATCTCGTTGGCCCAGTCCGGTATCGGTCCACAAATGCTCGATTATCATTCAGAACGCCGGTTCACCTTCGTGCTTGATGAGGCAGTGAGCATCCTTGCCGTCGATGACGACGCGATCCAGCGCGAGTTCTGCGCTGTCTATCTCGCGACGCCGGCGACCGAGATCACAACCGCGGCCTCGGCCGAGGAGGGTCTGGCCATTCTGGCTGAGCGAAACTTCGACATGGCGCTGGTCGATGTCGACATGCCGGGCATCAGCGGCATCGAGATGGTGCGCCGCCTGCGTACCGACCCGCGCTTCGACGACATGCCGATCATGGTCATCACCGGCCGCGAGGACATGGACTCGATCGACCGGGCCTACGACGCCGGCGCGACCGCCTTCATGTCGAAGCCGGTGAACTGGCGACTGCTGAGCCACCAGATCAAATTCCTCTTGCGAGCCCACGCGGCTCTCCGGCACAGGACGAGAGCCGATGGCTGAGGGCAGGACATCGCGCCTTGCCACCCGCGCGCGCCTCGTCGTGCAGCGGGCCCGCGCCGACGAGCGCGGCGCAGTCGGGCTGATGTTCGCCTTCATGATCCCGATGGTGGTCGCCGTGGCGGGCGTCAGCGTCGACTATGCCAGCCTCAGCGCCCAGCGGACCAAGCTGCAGGCCGTTGCAGACGCCTCCGCGCTGGCGGCCGCCCGCGAGTTCCGCCTCGGCAACGCCAATGTCCAGACCCTCAACCAGGCCGCGACGGCCTATGCCGGCGGATCGCTCGCGGGACAGAACCTCACTGCAACCATAACGCCGAGCATCGACCTCAATAAACGCTCGATCACCGTGGCGCTGGCGCTGGAGGCGCCGACCCTCCTGATGCACTATGTCGGGACAAACGCAGCGCGCATTGAGGTCGTCGCCACCGCCCGCATGGTTGGCGGCGCGCCAATCTGTGTCATCGGCCTCGACGCTACTGCGAATGCCACAGTCGAAATTGAACAATCTGCCAAGCTCGAAGCAACGGGCTGTTCGGTCTATTCCAACTCGACCAAGCCAAACGGTTTGGTGGCCAGACAGAACGGCACCATACGGGCAGCTTTCATCTGTTCGGCGGGCGGCAAGAGTTCGCCTGGGCCCGGGTCCTATTCGCCAACACCACAGACCGACTGCCCCATCATCCCCGATCCCTTGTTGCCGCGCGCCCTGCCGGGCAGTGGGGGCTGCCTGCGGAACAATGCCAGCTATAATGGCGGGTTCGTCTATCTGGTGCCGGGGACCTATTGCGGCGGCGCCAAATTCGACGGAGGCGCCAAAGTCAGTCTCGCGCCCGGCACCTATGTCTTCAGGGATGGCCCACTTGTCGTGACAGGCGGCTCCAGCTTTACCGGCACAAACGTGGCGTTGCATTTCGCCGGGAAGGACGCCCAACTGAATTTCACGGCGAACTCGAGCATCAGCCTCACCGCCCCGCGCTCCGGGACAATGGCTGGCATTCTGATTTCGGAAGACCGCAATAACTCCAGCAGCCTCTTGCATCAGATCATGAGCGATGATGCGCGCACGCTGCTGGGGACGATCTACCTGCCGAGCGGTCGGTTGCATGTCGGCGCCAACAAGCCGGTGGCCGACCAGTCAGCGTACACGATC
>JAPLOW010000223.1 GCA_026400555.1 Hyphomicrobiales bacterium | reverse complement strand
AGAGTTCGCGCGGCGTGAATATCGGAAAGTCGCCCTCGCTTTGAAAGGAGAGTTCCACTTCGGGTGGCTTGCGGTCGCAACCGACGAGGGGAAGCGCCCCGAACGTTGCGAGGGGAAGCAGAACGATCCGGCGTCGTGATGATGTCGATGGCCTCGTCGGCGCCGAAGCTGGCCGAGCCGTTCACCTACGGCCTGCGCAATACGTCCGACGAAGGCTACATGTTTCGCAACGTGATGAAGACACTGCAGGAGAAGAAGTACCCGATCGCGACCGGGGCAACCGCCTACGCCACTGACGACGTCATCTCCAAGACCATGGGCGAGATCGTTCTGCCGAACATCATGAAAGCGGCCGGCACCGAGATGAAGGTGTCGGTCACGTTCCAGACCCAGGCGTTCGATCTTGCCGCGCAGGTCTCGGAATTGAAGGCAATGCCGACCGACCTGATCGGTATTGGCTCAGGACCCGACGCCGCGGTCCGTCTGGCGCAGGAGTTGCGCCGGCAGGGTCACAAGGGACGGCTCGTCGCCGGCTCCACCATCGCCGATTCCGAACTTGCGACCCGCATGGGCGCGAGCGGCGACGGCACCGTAATCCCGACGACCTTCTTCGGTGGGGCCAACGACAAGGCAAAGAAGTTTGAGGCGGAGTTCGTCAAGCGCGCCAAAGCCGCCGGCCTGGAGCGGACGGGTGCCTCGCAGTTCGATGCGGCCGCCTACGACATCGTGCTGTTCTATGCGCACGCGATGAAGGAAGGAAAAGTGACCGGCGATCCGGCCAAGCTCGCGGACGAGCGGACCAAGGTCCGTGACATCCTGCGCTCGATGCCGCCGTTCCCCGCACTCGAAGGACCGATCTCGTTCGGCAAGAACGGCGACGCGCTCAAGCCCGTCTACATCATCGAGATGCAGGGCGGAAAATGGAACCTGATCGGGACGCACGCCTCGGGGTCTTGATGGTTGCGCCGGGCAACCCGGCCGATAGCCAATGACGGTTTCCCTCCTCCGCACGTTGCGGAGGAGGGTCGTATCTTGCCAGCCGTTCTTCGTGGCGATGAGCGAGGGGCCCTGTCGGAGTAGTGTTCGACCATGTTGATGACCGGCAAGGAATATCTGCAAAGCATCCGCGACGGCCGCGTCATCTATGTCGGCAAGGAGCGCGTCAAAGATCAGACGACGCATCCGGCCTTCGCCAGCGGCGCGCGCACCTATGCGGCTCTGTTCGATATGAAGGCCGATCCCGCTCTTCGCGACGTCATGACGTTCGAGGAGGACGGCGAGCGTTACAGCATGTACTACCTGCAGCCGCGCTCGCAGGAGGATCTTCGCCGCCGCAACCGGGCGCACCGCAAGATCGCGGATTTCTGCTTTGGCTTGATGGGTCGAACGCCCGACGCCTTCGCGGGCAATCTCACTGGGCTTTCAATGAAGCCCGAAGTGTTCGACAGCGAGCCGGGCGGCCACAAGAACAATCTGCTGGCGATCTACCAGCACGTGCGACGCAATGACCTGTTCGCGACCTATGCGATCGTGCCGCCGCAGGGCGCGCGCAACAAGGACTACTACCTGTCCAAGGGACTGCCGCAGCCCGCGCTGCGGGTCACCGCCGAGGACGACAAGGGCGTCACGCTGAACGGCATGAAGATGCTGGCGAGCGGAGCGGCCTACGCCCACGAGGTGCTGTCAAGGAATCCATCACCTGCGTTATTCCGCTGAACCTGCCGGGCCTCACGCTGTGGTCGCGCGAGCCGTTCAACCGGCCAGGCATGAGCTCATTCGACCATCCGCTCACCACGCGCTTCGATGAATCCGACTGCATGCTGGTGTTCAAGGACGCCAAAGTGCCGTGGGAGAAGGTGATCGTGCACGACAATCCCGGGCTATCGCGGAACATCTACATCGAGACCGCAGCGCATGTGATCTCCAACCACCAGTCTAACGTGCGGTTCGGCGCGAAGCTGCGGTTCATGCTCGGGGTGGCGAGTCTCGTTACGCGCTTCACCGGTGCGCGCGACATTCCAGTGGTGCGCGAGACGCTCGGCCGGCTTGCTGCCATGGAGGCCGGTTACCAGGCGATGATCGACGGGCAGATCGAAGCCTGCCAGCCGTTCGACAACGGCTTCATGGTGTTCAATCGCCGCTATCTCTACGCTGCCATTCACTGGGCGATGGAAAACCATTCCCAGCTGATCGACATCATGCGCGAGCTGATGGGCGGCGGTCATTTCCAGTTTCCGGCCAGCATCGACGTGCTGGAGGATCCGGAACTGCGCGAGTTGTTCGAAACGTTCTGGACGGCGGGCGAATTCGCGGCCGTGGATCGCATGAAGCTGTTCAAGCTCGCCTGGGATCTGGTCGGTTCCGACCACGCCAGCCGGGCCACGTCCTACGAGAAGTTTTTCGTTGGCCCGGCCTTCGCGGTGCGCAATTACAATTTCATCAACGCGCCGTGGGACGACTTGCATGCCGCCGTCGAGGGATTCATGGGCACCTATGGCTCGGGCGATGGCGCTGCCGCGCCGGCCTCTGGGCAGGGATCGGGCTGATGGGCGCCACGATTCCGATCGACGGTGGGACGCTCGCCTATGAGGCGGCGGGCGCAGGCGCGCCGATCGTGTTTATCGCCGGGCTCGGCGGCCACGGTTCGTACTGGAAGGCGCAGGTCCAGGCATTCTCGGCCGATTTTCAGACGGTGACGTTCGACCATCGTGGTGTCGGCGCAAGCGCAGGATCGCCGCCATACAGCATTGAGCAATGGGCCGGCGACACACTGCGGCTGATGGATCATCTGAAAATCGGACGCGTCCATCTAGTCGGCCATTCCACCGGTGGTGCGATTGCGCAAGTGGTTGCGGCGGACCATCCGGATCGAATCGCTTCGCTTGTGCTCGG
>JAPLOW010000100.1 GCA_026400555.1 Hyphomicrobiales bacterium | reverse complement strand
CCCTACCAAGGATCACCGCGATGGCCGCCCGCACGGGGCGCTCCGCTACGCTCAGCCAGGGGCTTCGCTACGCGCCCCGTGCTCTGTCGCTCCTACACCACCAACAGGGACACGACCTGCCCTCCTTTCCATGACAGGCTGTATAGTATGTTCTTTTCTTGTTCTCATAGGGGCCGTAAGGTCCGGCATGCCCGCTGGAGATCAGCCCCCCCCCGCTCCAACCTGGCTCAGCCCAGCCACGCTGGCCGCAGCGCGTGCAGCATGCGGCAAGTCCAGGATGGCCAGCCAAGGCAACGCTGAGAGCCAGGCAGTGCGCGAAGTGATCATGGCGCACCACCCGGCCTTGCCGCTTACGATGATCGCTGAGGCTATGGCGTATGTCCTGCGTGAGGAACAGTCCAATGTGAACGTCGCGCGGTCGCGCTCCAACTGATAGGGTCCGCCTGACGATGGATGTCAGCCAATGCGATCGCTCCTGCCGGTGTTTGGCGGTACCCGGCGCCGCTTCGATGGCCTCTCAGCTCAGGAAATCCTCGCCCTGGCGATTTCCTCCGAGGAGGAGGACAGCAGCATCTATGCGCTTTACGCGAGCCGATTGCGCGACGGCTATCCTGCATCAGCCGCCGTGTTCGATGCGATGGCTGCGGAGGAAAACGAGCATCGTCGCCGACTGATCGATCTCTATCGAGCACGATACGGTGATCTCATCCTGCCTATTCGGCGCGAGCACGTCGCTGATTTCTACGTTCGCAAACCGGTGTGGCTGATCGAAAATCTCGGCCTGGATCGCATTCGCGAAGAGGCGCGCGCGATGGAGCGCGATGCCCGAGCCTTCTATCTGGCTGCGGCAGCGCGGACGACGGATGCAGAGGTCCGCCGATTGCTCGGCGATCTGGCCGCGGCTGAGGCGCAGCACGAGCAAGGTGCGGGCGAGTTGATGGAGGAACGGCTCGGCGGCGGCGTTGGAGCGGCTGAAAACACAGCCGCCAAGAGACAGTTTGTTCTCACCTGGGTGCAACCGGGGCTTGCCGGGTTGATGGACGGCTCCGTGTCGACACTCGCGCCGATCTTCGCGACAGCTTTCGCCACGCAGAACCCCTGGACCACCTTTCTGGTCGGGCTGTCAGCCTCACTGGGCGCGGGCATTTCCATGGGCTTTACGGAGGCCGCCCATGATGACGGCAAGCTCTCAGGGCGTGGTGCGCCGTGGAAACGAGGCGTTGCATCAGGGGTCATGACCACGATTGGTGGGCTTGGGCATGCTCTGCCCTACCTGATCCCCCATTTCTGGACAGCTACGGCGATCGCGTTGGTGGTCGTATTCCTGGAGCTATGGGCGATTGTCTGGATCCAGAACCGCTACATGGAGACGCCTGTCGGCCGAGCGATGTTTCAGATCCTGCTCGGCGGCGGTTTGGTGCTGGCCACGGGCATTGTCATAGGCGCCTCATGAACTGCCGCGGCGGTCTGCAGAGGGGCGCATTCCAAGTGGGTGGAAAACATCGCCCGCTGTTTGACAGACCGACGGCGGGACCGCGAAGGTCGACGTGGCTGTGTCTGGCGCGCGGCGGGGTGCCTTGCACTTCCCCACGCGACGATGGTTCAGCGGCTGCTATGCCCGATCAAGTGCCCGCGCAGAATCCTGGACAAGGCATCGATACTTGCAACCGTGATCAGAACCATGATGACGATAAGAGCCACCTCTCGCCAGGCATTGATCATCATGCGGTCCATCAGGAAGAAGCCGATGCCGCCGGCCCCCACCACGCCAAGGATCGTCGCCGAACGTACGTTGGATTCGAGAAAGTAGAGGCTGTTGCCCAGCAGGACCGGCAAGACCTGCGGCAATACGCCAAACCCGATCGTCTGGCCGCGTCCGGCGCCGGTAGCCCGCACGCCCTTCACCTGTTCGCGGTCGGTGTTCTCGATCGCTTCAGCGTAAAGCTTGGTCAATACGCCCGTGTCATTGATCGTGATCGCCAGTATGCCGGCGAAGGGCCCGAGCCCGACCACACTCACGAAGAAGATCGCCCAGATCAGGCTGTCGATGCCGCGCACCACGTCGCTCGACCGACGCACGAGCAGCCGGACCGGACCTAGGGGCATGATGTTGCGCGCGCCCATCAGCGCCAGGGGCACGGCCAGCAACGAAGCTACCAGCGTGCCGAGGAAGGCCATCGCCAGTGTCTCACCAATGGCCCATACATAGTCCCAAACATGCTCGGTCACGGTGGGCGGCATCATCAGCATGAAGACACGACCGAGTTGGCCGATGCCATCGATCAGCCGGCCGGGCGTCACCTCGAGCGCATGCAGCCCCCACAGGAACAGGCCGAGCCCAAGCAGCACGGCCGCCGCGCGCCGCCACAGCGCAAAGCCGCGCGGTGGATACAATTCCGGCCGGCGTTCGCGCCAGCGCCTGGGGGCCTGGGCGCTCACAGCGCGCGCAGCCCATCGCGGCCGATGACCCGCCCGCGGAGCCAGTTGCAGAGCGCATCGATCAGCATGACCGCCGCGATCAGCATGAGCGCGATGGCGGAGATGTCGGTGTGGTCGAAATTCTTGATGGCACGATAGAGCTCCTGCCCGATCCCGCCCGCGCCAACGAAGCCGAGGATAGAGGCGGCGCGCACGTTGATCTCAAGGCGCATCAGCCCGTAGGACAGATAGTCGGGAGCCAGCTGTGGCGTTGCGCCATAGACCATGGTCTGCGCCCAGCCTGCCCCGGTGGCGCGCACGCCGCGCAGCGGCTCCGGGTCGGCATTCTCGGCCACGTCACCGAACAGCTTGCCCAGGGCGCCGAAGGAATGCAGGCCGATCGCCAATACGCCGGCGAGCGGGCCGATGCCGAAGGCGAACACAAACAATACGGCGAAGACCAGTTCGGGGATCGTCCGCGCCAGTTCCAGCGTGCGGCGCGCGGCCACGCCGACCCAGGGAGCAGGGGTCAGGTTGCGCGCCGCGAGGAACGAGAAGACGTAGGCCAGCGCCGCGCCGAACAGCGTCGCATAGATCGCGATCAGCACCGTCTGCCAAAGCGATGCCAGCCACTGCCAGCCATTCCAGTACCAATAGGCGAGATCTTCCCCCAGGGTCGCCCAGGCAAGCTCCGGCACCATGCGCCCGAAATAGGACCCGAACCGCGGAAGCCTCTCCCAGAGGAGTGCAAGGTTCACCTCGCCCAGCCAGGCTGAAATGGCGGTGAGCGCCCCGAGCAGCACGGCGCCGGTCAGCCATTGCAAGCGACGCGCGCGCTTATGCGCGGCCCAGGCCTGCGCGAAGCGCGCGCGGGGGGCGCGTTCGGGAAAGGGGGGCGCGGCGAGCGTGCCATCCGCCATGCTCAGTGCGCCTCGATCAACGCGGCGGGGCTGCCATAGATGCCCATCAAGGTTGCTTCGTCGAGGCCGCCGACCGGCCCGTCATAAATCACCCGTCCCGCCGACAGCGCGATGGCGCGGTCGCACCAGGCCCGTGCGAGCGGCACCGAATGCAGGTTGCACAGCACGGTGATCCCGCGTTCCTGGTTGATGCGGCGCAAGGCCTCCATCACCGCCTGGGAATTGACGGGGTCGAGGCTCGCCACCGGCTCATCTGCCAGGATCAGGCGTGGTTCCTGCACCAGGGCGCGGGCGATCGCCACTCGCTGCTGCTGCCCGCCCGAAAGCTGGTCGGCGCGCTTGAGCGCGTGGTCATCCATGCCAAGGGCGGCCAGCGCGTCGATCGCGATGTCGCGCTCACGATCGGTGAAGACGCCGAAAAGCTTGGGCAGGCGCGGCTTGTGGTTCAGCCGTCCGGTCAGCACGTTGGTCAGCACCGACAGCCGGCCAACCAGGTTGAAGCGCTGGAAGATCATCGCGCTCTGCCGGCGCCAGGCCAACAGTTCGGCGCCACGCAGCCGGGCAACGTCACGTCCGTGGTAGAGGATCTCGCCCTCGCTCGGGTCGATCAAGCGATTGATCATGTTGAGCAGCGTAGATTTGCCGGCGCCCGAACGCCCCAGAACAGCCACCATCGCGCCATCCGCCACCGCCAAGGACACGCGGTCCACGGCGGTAGCGTCGCCGAAGCGGCGCGTTAACCCGCGTAGTTCCAGCACGGCCTCAGCGCCGACGGCGTTCGGCCTGCCGCAACGCGATAAACGGCTCATAGGCCTCGTGCGAGATCAGACCGATGCCGCCAAACACGTTGCGGCTCACGATCTCCCAGGCTTGCGGATCAGCCCAGCGCATGTTGATCAGGCACTCACTCATCTTCGCACGCATCGGCGCGGGGTAGCTCAGGCGCGTGGTGAAGGGCGCGTTGGGGATCGGCGGGCTTTCGTGGATGAACCTGATGTCCTCCAGCCTGATGGTGCCGGCACCCGCGGCACGGATATGTGCGCCCGACTGAGGCGAATAATACCAGCCCGTCGTCGCGTCGATGCGGCCCTGCACGACCGACACCATGCCGTTGTCATGCGAGCCTGTCTGCACCAGACGGCTGAAGAAGTTGGTCTGGCCGCGCTCATCCACCCAGCCGCGCTCGCGGAAGAACTGCATGGGCAGGACGTAGCCGGAGGTCGAGGTGGGTGTAGCCCAGCCCAGCGACCTGCCGCGCAGGTCCTCCAGCGTGCGGATCGGGCTATCGGCGCGAACGATGATGTTCCAGCGGTAACCCATGTCGCCCTGCGGGGAGACATCCACGGCCACGGGCGTGACATCGCCGCGCGTCAGGTCCCACAGGATCGCGTACTGTGCGGGGCCGAACCAGGCGAGGTGGACATCCCCCTGGACCATGGACTCGATCATCGCGGAGTAGTCGTTGCTGACGCGGATAGTGACCCGCTCGATCCCCATGCAGCGCTGGAGATAGGGCGCCATCGGCGCCCAGCGCACATTGCCTTCCTGCTGGTTCTCGCCCGAGGCGACACCGAAGGTGATCTGGCGGAACTGCTGCCGCCAGTCCTGGGTCGCGGCTGGTGCCTGTGCGAGCGCCGCGCCGGCCAAGCCGACAGATAAAGCAAAAGCAGCGAGAGAGAGTTTCATATGAATGCCCGAGGCCCCTATCTAAAGAACGAGCGGGTACGCTTCGTCTGTGAAGCGCCAATTACTCTGGGGAACTTGACCCCGAGGGCGTTCGCCAACCAAGCTGAACCAGCCCGAGAACTTGCGTAGATCCCGGACCAAAGTTGGGGTCAGGACCATTGCGATGGCCCACTACAATCCCGCCCGGATCACTCAATGGGGGCTGCACGCTCATTTCAGTTGTGGAGCGGCACCCAAACGGGACCCCAGCCAAAAATGGCTGCTACAGCTTGATATAGCGGAAGAAATCAGGTTTGGCGTGGGGTACCGATGGGCGCCGATTGGGACCCCCGTCATCTTCCGAATTCACCAGCCATATCAATGCATTCGATCGCGTTTGGCATAGGGTCCCACTCGGATGCTGATTCACTCAGCCGACGTCAGCGCGGGCATATAACCCGGGTGTAGTTCCGGATGTTATATCGGCGAACCTGGCTCGCCATGCGGTCGGGGCTCAAATGGTGCTTGCCCAGGATGATCCTTATCGTCTGGCGGGGAGCCAAGGCTCTGGGGGGCCCGGCGTGCTGCCGCTCGATCAAGGGTGGCCGAAGCTGGTGGTGCCGATCGAAGGTCACGACATACCTCATCGGATCCTCCCCCGTGTTCTGCAGCTGCACCCAGTAGGTGACCACGTTCATGCTGCCACGGTTGTCCACATCACTGTCGAAGAGGCGTGCGACGAGCCGCCCGTCGCAGTATTGCGCCTCTGAAGCCTGCGCGCCGACAGAGGCGAAGGCGATGGACAGAGCGGCCAAGGCCGCCGGGGCGAAGCGATTGGACATGCCTGGTTTCCTCTGCGCGCTTCGGTTCTTGAGCATTTCGTGATGGGGCGTGCGGCGCAAGATGGGCACGATCCACGCCGCACGGCAAACCCCGGGGGCGCCCCACACCCCCGGGGCTGTCCGGATCAGACGATCCAGAGCCCATCCATAATCGCCTGGTTGGCAATGACGCCTTGCACGCCGGTAGTGGCCGTGAAGCCGATCGTCGTGGTCTCGCCGGCCTTCAGCGTGCCGTTCCAGTTGGCATCGTCCAAATCCAGCACGCCGCCGACGCTGCCGGCATTGATCGCATTCCAGACATTGGTCACGCCCCACTTGCTGCCCAGGCCGATATCCCAGTCGGTCACGTCGCGCGTCGCGGTGACGGTGATCTCAGCCTTGAAGCCGCCCCAATAGGACTCAACGATGCGGATGGCGCCGTTGACTTCGGGGCCGGCCGGGGGCGGGGTGGGTTCCTTCTCGGCACCAATCGAGAGCCCAGCCATAATAGTCTGGTTGGTAATCACGCCTTGCACGCCGGTATTGGCCGTGAAGCCGATCGTCGTGCTCTCGCCGGCTTTCAGCCTGCCGTTCCAGTTGGCATCGTCCAAGTCCAGCACGCCGCCAACGCTGCCGGCATTGATCGCATTCCAGACATTGGTCACGTCCCACTGGCTGCGCAGGCCGATATCCCAGTCGGTCACGTCGCGCGTCGCGGTGACGGTGATCTCCGCCTTGAAGCCGCCCCACCAGGATTCGACGATGCGGATGGCGCCGGTGACTTCGTCGCCAACCGGGGCCGGCGTCTCGGTCAAGAACAGGTCCTGCCAGGTCGAGGCGAGCGCGGCCTGACCTGTCAGCGTGATGCTGGCCTCCGGGCTAAAGGTGATGACGAGGTCGGCGCCCACCGTGGAAGCAACGCCTTTGGCGCGCAGGTAGGCATCATCGGCACCATCGCCCCTCAGGCGGTCGCCCGCAGCGTAGTTGAAATCGGTGATCACGTCGTGCCCGAAGGCAAGGCCAGAGAAGTTCCCGGTGAAGGCGAACAGGTCATTGCCGGAGCCGCCGCTCATGAGGTCATTGCCGTCGCCGCCATTCATGACGTCATTGCCGACGCCACCCGAGAGGAGGTCGCGCGCCGCGCCGCCCAAGAGGTCGTCATTGCCCGCTCCGGCATCGAGGATGTTCGAGACGGTCACGCTCGAGCCGTCGGGAAGACGCACGGTCCAGAGCTGGGTGGCGTCCCCGCCGCCAGCGCGAAGCAGGTCGTTGCCAGCGCCGCCCGACAGCCAGTCATTGCCGTCCTCGCCTTCCAGAGTGTCATTGCCGCCGCCGGACCAGAGCGCGTCGCGCCCCGCACCGCCATGCGCCATGAACCCGGTGGTCAGGCTCGTGCTCGCGTTCTGGAAGAGGCCGGTCATGTCGAGCAAGTCGTCGCCGGCACCGAGGTCGAACACCTCGACGTTCTTCACCAGTTCGGTCGTCCGGGTATTCGCCTGGGTGAGGGCATAGCGGATCACCACGTCATGGCCGCCGGTGCCGAGCAGGGTATCTATGCCCGCGCCGCCGTCGAAGGTATCGTTCGAACCGAAGTAGTAGTTGCCGTTCAACTGGATGCCGGCGTCGACCGTCAGGTCGCCCTCCGTGTTCACCGCGAAGACGTCGCGGCCAGTGATCTGGGTGAAGGTGCGCTCGCCCTCGAACAGCAGCACGTCGTCGCCGGCATCGCCATTGACGGTGTCCGCGCCGGTACCGCCGGCCAGGACGTCGTCCCCGGCGCCGCCATTCACTCGGTCGTCGTTTTCATCGCCGAATAGGACGTCGTCGCCGTCGCCGCCACCCAGAATGTCATTCCCACTGCCGCCGAACACCACGTCGCTGCCGGACCCGCCATCGACAGTGTCTCTGCCGTCACCGCCCTCGACCGTGTCGTCCTCGTTGCCGCCGTTGAGCGAGTCATCGCCAGCGCCACCGGAGAGGAGATCGGCCCCCAAACCGCCGCGGATCGTGTCGTTGCCGCTATCGCCCAGCAACGTGTCCGTGCCGGCGCCGCCGTCGAGTTCATCACTGCCGGCGCCGCCCGCCAGCAGGTCGTCCTCGCTCTCGCCATTGAGGCTATCGTCGCCATTGCCACCGTAGATGGAGTCCTTGCCGGCGCCGCCGAGCATGGTGTCTTTGCCGTCGTCACCGAGCAGCAAATCCTCGCCGGCACCACCATCGATCCTGTCGTCGCCGGCGCCGCCGGCCACGAAATCATTCCCGGCATTGCCGCGCAGTTTGTCATTGCCTGCCATGCCATGGATGGTGTCCATGCCACCGCTGCCGAGGACCTCGTCATTGCCGGTGCCGGCGTCGATCACCAAGCCGCGGGCGGCCCCGTCCATGATGGTGAACTGGACGTCGAGGTAGTCGTCGCCGCCGAGCAGGTTGATGCGCTCGACATCGACAAGCGTGTTGGCGGTGTAGGTCAGGCTGTCCCAGCCCTCGCTGGCATTGGCCTGGTCGAAGCCTGTGCCGCCGTCGATCAAGCGGTCATCGGTGTCCACGATCAGCACGTCGTTGCCAGCACCGCCTCGGAGAGTGTCGCGCCCCGCGCCGCCGTCGAGCGTATCGCTGCCCGCACCGCCCACCAGGCTGTCATGGCCGGTTTGGCCGAACAGCCGGTCATGGCCATTACCACCATCGATGATGTCGTCTGCATCGCGGCCATAGACCCGGTCGTCACCATCGCCCGCAAAGAAGACGGTGGTGTCGGTGAAGCCATGCGCCGCGCGCTTGGCGATGGAGCCGAGGAAGACGGTATCGCTGCCGGCGAGCGCGTCAAACTGCGTCCCGTTGCGGTAGCTGCCGGCCTGCACCACGTCGAAGTCAACCCAATCGACATTGTTCGAGAAGAGCGCAGGAAGCGAGCCGCCGCCGCCGCCGCCAGCGGCGATCGCGGTGCCCGCGTAGTCGATGTAGAACTCGATGCGCTCGAAGGCCTTGACCTTGATGCCGATGTTGTTGGCCGTGATGAAGTTCGTCTGCTGGCCGGAGTTCGGGTTCAGGATCGCGTCACGGAGCGTCCTGACATCGTCGAGGATACCCGTGTTCGCCAGCAGGTCGGCGCTGGAGACATAGACCCTGAGCGTATCGGTGCCGGCCCCACCATCGGCCAGGTCGAAGCGGAAGGCATTCGCGCCAGACCTGTCGTTCTTCGCCTCCTCTCCGTTCAGCGGTGTGTTGAAACCGTAATCCTGAGGCCGCACCCCGATATGCGCGACGATGTCGTTGCCCGCGCCCGCCTTCACGTCGTCAAAGCCCGCACCGCCGGTGAGCTGGTCGTCGCCGGCGCCGCCGTCGACGTCGTCGTCGCCGTCACCGGCGTTGACAACATCGTTGCCGCTGCCGGAGGACAGGGTGTCGTTGCCCGAGCCGCCGAAGATCTGGTCGGCGCCGGCCCCCGAACTCACCTTGTCGTTACCGTCGCCGCCATCGATGTAGTTGTTGCCGTCCCCAGCGTTGATGTCGTCGTTGCCGGCATCGCCGTACATGGCATCATTGCCGGCGCCGGCACGCATGACGTCATCGCCATGCCCGCCGTGGAAACGGTTATTGCCCAGCATATCTGTCAGGCTATCATCGCCGGCGCCGCCGACGAGCACGTCATTGTCCGCGCCGCCATTGATGGTGTCGTTGCCGTTGCCGCCATCAAGGTGGTCGGCGCCCGCGCCTCCCTCGATGTCGTCTTGGCCGTCCTGCCCATGGACGACGTCATTGCCAGTCCCGGCCTTCACCACATCGTCGCCAGCGCCACCTGCGACGTAGTCATTGTCGGCGCCCGCGTCGATGAAGTCGTCATCCGCTCCGCCATCGAGATGGTCGTTCCCCGCGCCGCCCAGAAGCGTGTCTTTGCCGGCCTGGCCGAAGACGACGTCACGCCCCTTGCCGCCGACGACGATGTCGTTGCCGTCGCCGCCCCAGACCGAGTTCACCTCGGACGCATCTCCAGTTTCGGTGAGCGTGTTGATATCTACGGATGCGATGGCATCCACCAGCTTCTCGTAGGTGTTGAGCCCGAACAGGGGGGAGTCTGCGTCGGCGGAGGTAAAGGCGATGTCGTTGCCCGTGCCGGCGTCGATCGTGTCGTTGCCGCGGCCGCCGAAGGCGAGGTCGTCACCTGCGCCGGCAGACAGGAAGTCGTTGCCGTTGCCACCATTCAGCACGTCCCTGCCCGTGCCGCCGATCAGCGTGTCATGGCCGTTGCCGCCGTCGAGGATGTCATCGCCCTCGCCGCCATTCAGCACATCGTTGCCCTCGCCGCCGAACAGCCAGTCACTGCCGGTGCCGCCATTGAGGATGTCGTCGCCCGCGCCACCATCGATGGTGTCGTCGCCGGCGCCTGCGTTCACGATGTCACGCCCATTGCCGCCAATGATCGAGTCCGCGCCTGCGCTGCCATTGTGGATCGCTGTGGCCACGGCGAGGAGCCTGGCGGCGCCGGTTGCCACGGTGCTGGCAAGGCCGGTCGCCTGGACCTTCGTGGTGTTGGCAGAGAGTTCCATAGCCATGGTGTTCGCAACCCTTCCCGAAGAATTTCCCGCCGGGCCATCTGCCCGACGATCGACCGCCCTGTGCGTTCGCTCGCCGATCTCATTAGCACAAAAAAAAGGATTGAGAAGGGATTTGTACATTTTTTGCGAAAATTATCGGTTAAATGCTCTCGCATTAAATTTGGGATTCTTGGTTGGAGCGCCGGTTGGCCGCAACGCCAGCATGTGAATCAGCATCCACATGGAAACCCATGCCAAACGTGATCCAATTCATTGATCTAATGGGTGAATTTGGCAGATGATGGGGGTCCCAGTCGGCGCCGATTGGAATCCGACCCCAAACCAGATTTCCCTATCTATATCAATTCACTGTGGTCGTTTTGGGGTGGGGTCCCGTTTGGGTACTGCTCCACACTTCGGCACCTCGCTCATGCCGCGGCCCTCCTGGCGTCAGGCGCCTTGGCGGCTAGGTCGCGCACCAGGCTGCCCAGCCCATCCAGCCGCAGCCGCACCTCGGCCCCCTCGGCCCGGATATCATCCCGGTCCACCGGTAGCCGGACGATGCGTGTCCGCTCCGCCGGGAACAGTTCGTCCCATAGCGGTTCGACCCGTTCCCGCGCCTCCTGCTCGGTCACGCCCGGCTGCATGGTGCGCGCCACATCTCACACCAACGCTGCCCAGCAACCTGCTCGCGATCGCGCAGCCGGCCGCAAGGCATACCTGCTCGCAACGAATAGAGTTATGACGGAATCCGTCCCAGACCTTTGCTCGCCTGCCCCGGCGCGCCCAGCATAGTCGTCAGCCGGGCAACCAGCGCCTCACGCTCATAGGGTTTCGGCAGCACCTCGAAATCCCTCGCCTCGGGAGCTGCCGCCATGCCGGCATAGCCGCTGGTCAGCAGGATCGGCATCCCTGGCCGCAACCGCCGCGCTTCCAGCCCTAGGTCGAAGCCCGAGACGCCGCCGGGCATGACCACGTCGGCGAACAGCATATCCACCGGCTCTCCGCGGCGGAGCAAGGCCAGCGCCTCTCTCCCATCGCTGGCGGTGATGACGCGGAAGCCGGCATCGCGCAACAATTCCGCCGCAACCTCGCGCACCTGATTGTCATCCTCGGCCAGCAGCACCGTGCGGCGAGAGACCATCACCACCGGGCTCTGCCTACTGGCCGCGCTATCATCCGGCTGGCGGAGTGCATCCTCTCGCGCGATGAAGAGCGTAACCGTGGTGCCGAGGCCAGGGGTGCTGTCGATCGACACATGCCCGCCCAACTGCCGAACGAAGCCGAACACCTGCGACAGGCCGAGCCCAGTACCCTTGCCAACCGGCTTGGTGGTGAAGAAAGGCTCGAAAGCGCGTGACCGCACAGCAGCCGGCATGCCCTCCCCGGTGTCGGTCACGGCGATGGCGATGAACTCGCCCGGCTGCGCATCCGTGTTCCCGCCCAGTGCGGCGGCGTCCAACCAGATCAGGCCGGTGGTGAGCGTGAGGCTGCCGCCCAGCGGCATCGCGTCCCGCGCGTTGATGGCCAGGTTCAGCATTGCGGCTTCCAACTGCGCGGCATCGGCCCGGCACGGCGGCAAGTTGTCAGCCAGTTCCAGGGTAAGCGAGACGGCCTCGCCCAGCGCCTGCTGCAGCAATGGCTGAAAGCCCCGCAGCAGAGCGCTCGCATCCAGTCCCACTGGCCGCAGCGGCTGGCGCCTGGCAAAGGCCAGCAGCCCCGCATTCAGCCGGGCGCCCCGCGCAACGGCCTCCCGCGCCGCCCCCAGCAGGCGGCGCGCCTTGTCATCCACCGCGGCGCCAAGATGGCGCTCCAGCAGCGTGACGGCACCCAGCACGGCAGTCAGCAGGTTGTTGAAGTCATGCGCCACGCCACCGGTCAGCCGCCCCAGCGCCTCCAGCCGCTGAGCCTGGCGCAGGCCATCCTCGGCCGCTTCGCGGCGCGAAATCTCGCCCCGCAGTTCTTCGGCTAAGTCCCGCAGTTCGGCGAGGACGGCCTGTTCCGAATTCCAACGCCGGATGGCCAGCACGGTGGCAAAGATCAGAGCTATCGTAACGATCAGATAGGCCATGATCGGCAAGGCCGCTCCCCGCCACCAGGCGGCCCGCACCTGGTCGAGGTCGATGGCGACGGTAACAGCCAGCGGGTACTGGCCGATCCGCTGCAGCGAGGCGAGCCCTTCGTGCCGTTCGCCGATACGCCCAATGGCACCAGCATCACTGATAGGGGGGCCGACCGCCCGCATGATTGCTGCCGGGTCCGGTGCCGCGCCGCTTGCCGTGCCTGGCGCGGGGTGGGCAATGAGTGTGACGCCATCCGTTCTGACTAGGCCGAAGGCGGCCCGGCCACTGGCGTCCATCGCGCGCCACTGCGCCTCGAAGTAGTCGGCCAAGAGCGCGCCCAGGACGGCGCCGCGAAACTCTCCATTCGGCCCGTACAGGCCACGGCCGATGACGACAGAAACCTTGCCGGTCAATGGGGAACGGAAAGGCTCGCCCAGCAGGATGCCCGCCTCACCCGCCGCCATGGCTCGGAAATACCCCCGGGAGGTCAGGTTCAGCGGCGGTGTCGGATAGGCCAGGCTGATGACTGAGGTCTCGCCATCCGGCTGTACCAGATGCAGCGCGATTATCTGGGCGATCTGCTCATCCAATGTCCGCATCCAGCGATGCAACTCCGCGCCCTGGGCTGCGACCTCTGGCCAACTCATGCCCCGGATGCGGTCTTCCAGGCGGTCCAGGACCAGGGCGTTGGTTTCCAACACCTTCAAGGCATGCTCGTGCGCCACGGCCGCCAGGCGTTCGACATCTGCGCGGGCCCCGGCCTCCATGCGATCATGGTCGCGCCAGGCGGCAGCGAGGAGCAGCAGGACTGGCAACAGGCTCGACGCGGCCAGCATCAAGCGCAGCGCAAGCGGCGAGCGCCTAACTCGGCCAGAAGCGTGCCTTGTCCCGGCTTCAGCCACCTTCGGGGAAATGACGCTGTCCACAGAGCAAACCCTGCATAAGGACACCTAGGATATGTGTGAAAATAACCCTCACACAATAGGCATATTTATTGCATATTATTTAAATTTTGAAGCAAATTTTTCTGTAAAAATATTTTTTATCATTATTATATTGGTCAAGACCAGCTGAACCCAGTAGCCGAGACGGGATGTAATATTGATTTTCTAAAAAACTTACTCGGTTGCGCGTTTTGTGGCATTCTCGGGGGCGTGCCTTGCAGACATTGACCTGCTCCCCGTTGGTCCCGCGTTCATTGTGAGAGCCCGCCGGGTTATACGCGAAATCCTGTTCTGGTTGGAGCGGCCAGGCGGCGGCGGAGCCGTCGAGGTAGCGCAGCCGCCCGGCCGCGTCCGCGTAGCCGGGCGGCTCAGTCCCGGCTCGACCATCCTCGCGATCTCGGCCGGATTCAGGCTCATGCCTGGGCGCCCTGCTGCCCCCTCGACGTGGCGTGCGAGACGAGAGGCCGTTCCCATCCGGTCGCACGGCCTCCGCCAGTTTCGCTTTGGTTCGCTGGACTACGCCGCTTTTCGCTCAGGCTCGCGCAACCCCGACAGACGCCATCGAAGTCGCGCGAAAGCCTGCGAGATGCCGCTTGTAACCGGTCACACCTCCTCCGCCACATTCTGGCGCTAAGCGTCTGATAAATAGACAATATTGATGTTACTCTCACCATTCGGCTCAACGAAACAGAAAATTGGGTTGGGCTGTGTGGCTGGGGAGCACTCCAACTCAGATCCTCGATTTTCTCCCCCGGAACGAGTTCAGGGGGAACAGCCAGTGGGCCTCCGCTGAATGAGCACGACGCGATCATCACAAAGGTGCAGTGGGACGCGGTGCACGCCGGCCTGCGGATCAGTCCGCGGGTGCTGGTCAATCGGACTCGGCACACCTCGCCCGCGCCATGTCGCCCAGCCGCAGGCGGAGCAGAGCGGGCAATGCACCGCTGCTAGGTTGTGCTGAAGGGCTGGGTGACGAAGACGAACGCATTGTGCGCTTCCCGGCTGCGGAAATCGAGACGGCGGTCATGCCACAGCCTCTCAAGAGTCGGGCGTCCGCCAGCACAAAGCGATCCATCCATGGCGTGAATCAGATCAGCGTCGGCGTTGGAATCCCCACAGGCCTTCAGTTCAGCAACCCCGCCCCCACCATCGCCTCGCGCACGCGCAGCTTGGTGGAATCGGCCACCGGCGCCATCGGCAGCCGGCAGAACTCAGTGCTGCGGCCCAGCAAGCTGGCCGCGTATTTCACCGGCCCCGGAGATGTCTCGCAGAACATCGCATCATGCACCGGGGTCAGCCGCTCCTGAATCGCCATGGCATCGGCCAGACGGCCCTCGCGCCAGGCCCGATGCATCTCGGCGCAGGCGCGCGGCGCAATATTGGCGGTGACCGAAATGCAGCCATGCCCCCCCGCCGCCATGAAGGCCAGCGCCGCACGGCCCGAGCGCCACGACTTCACCTCGGGGCCGATCAATTGAAGCCCGGCCTCGATCTCCTCCATCACCTTATAGTCGAAACGCGCCTTGCGGTTCTGCGCCGCAATGCCGTGGCTGATCAGGCTCGATTTTTTCTTTTTGTCGCGGCTCAATTCAACAGCCCCGCCGCCGACATCGCCGCCCGCACCCGCGCCTGCGCGCTGTCGCTGCAAGGCGCCATGGGCAGGCGGCAGAGGGCATTGGACTTGCCAAGCAGCGAGGCGGCGTATTTCACCGGCGCCGGGCTGGTTTCGCAGAACAGCGCATCGTGCAGTGGCGCCAACCGGTCCTGATACTCCCGCGCCTTGGCGAAATCGCCCGCGGCGCAGGCCGCCTGGAACTCGGCGCACAGGCGCGGCGCGATGTTGGAGGTAACCGAGATACAGCCCGATCCGCCATGGGCGTTGTAGCCCAGCGCCGTGCCGTCCTCGCCCGACAGCAGCAGCCAGTCCTTGCCGCAGGCCAGCCGCTCGCGGCTGGGACGGTTCAGGTCGGCGGTCGCGTCCTTCACCCCGATGATGTTCTTGTGCCTGGACAGGCGCGCCATGGTCTCGACATTGATCCCCACCACCGCGCGGCCGGGGATGTTGTAGAGGATGACCGGAATGTCCACGGCCTCGGCGATGGCCATGAAGTGGCGGTACTGACCTTCCTGGTTGGGCTTGTTGTAATAGCCCGTCACATGCAGGACGGCGTCGCATCCGACCTCCCTGGCGTGGCGGGTGCGCATGATGGCCTCGTCGGTGGAATTGGAACCGGCGCCGGCGATCACCG
>JAPLOW010000034.1 GCA_026400555.1 Hyphomicrobiales bacterium | reverse complement strand
CGGCGCGCGATGGTCTGGCGCAGCTTGGTCATCTTCACGCGCTCTTCGCGCGAGGCGTCATCGACGGCGACCGGCGCACGGACCGCGATCGGCGCGGACGCCACTGCTGCTGCAACCGGCGGGTTGGCGATCGCCGCCAGCATGTCGCCCTTGGTGACGCGGCCATCCTTGCCGGTGGCGGGCACGGAGGCAGGGTTGACGCCGCTTTCGGCAGCCAGACGCGCCACCGCCGGACCTGAATCGGCTGCCTTTGCGGCAGCGGCCGGGGCCGGCGCGGGGGCGGCGGGTTTCGCGGCCTGGCTCTTCGGTGCGGCCGCCGGCGCTGCGGCAGCAGCCGCGCCGCCTGCGGTGATCATGCCGAGCAGGGCTGCGACGCCGACGGTCTCGCCTTCCTTGGCGACGATCTCGCCCAGCACGCCGGCCGCCGGCGCGTTGACCTCGAGCGTCACCTTGTCGGTTTCGAGCTCGACCAGCGGTTCATCCGCCTTGATAGCATCGCCGGGCTTCTTGAACCACTTGCCGATGGTGGCTTCGGTGACGCTTTCGCCGAGGGTGGGGACGCGGATTTCGGTGGCCATGACAATGAGCCCTTGTGTAACGTGAGAGTGAAGACGGGATCAGGCAGCGAAGGCTTCGTCCATGAAGGCCTTGAGCTGGGCCAGGTGCTTGGACATCAGGCCCGTCGCCGTGGCGGCGGAGGCGGGGCGGCCGACATAGCGCACGCGCTTGGCCTTGGCGCCCGAATGGCCCAGAACCCATTCGAGATAGGGCTCGACAAAGCTCCAGGAGCCCATGTTCTTGGGCTCTTCCTGACACCAGACCACATCGGCACCCTTGAAGCGTGCCAGTTCGGTCGCCAGCGACTTCAGCGGGAAGGGGTAAAGCTGTTCGACGCGCAGCAGGGAGATGTCGTCGATCCCGCGCTTCTCGCGCTCCTCGTAAAGGTCGTAGTAGACCTTGCCGGTGCACAGCACGACACGCCGGATCTTGGCATCCTTGGCGAGCCTGATGGCTTCACCCTTGCGGGTCTCGGCATCGTCGCGCAGCACGCGATGGAAGGTCGAGCCTTCGGCGATGTCCCTGAGCTCGGAGATGCAGCGCTTGTGGCGCAGCAGCGACTTCGGCGTCATCAGGATCAGCGGCTTGCGGAACTCGCGCTTGAGCTGCCGGCGCAGGATGTGGAAGTAGTTCGCCGGGGTCGAGCAGTTCGCCACCTGCATGTTGTCCTCGGCGCACATCTGCAGGAAGCGCTCGAGGCGCGCCGACGAATGCTCCGGTCCCTGGCCTTCATAGCCGTGCGGCAGCAGGCAGACGAGGCCCGACATGCGCAGCCACTTGCGTTCGCCCGACGAGATGAACTGGTCGAACAGGACCTGTGCGCCGTTGGCGAAGTCGCCGAACTGGGCTTCCCAGCAGACCAGCGCGTTCGGTTCGGAGAGCGAGTAGCCATACTCGAAGCCCAGCACCGCCTCTTCGGAGAGCATCGAGTTGATGACCTCGTAGCGCGCTTGCCCGTCGCGGATATGGTTGAAGGAGGTGTGGCGCCCTTCGGTTTCCTGATCGATCAGCACCGAATGGCGGCTTGAGAAGGTGCCGCGCTCGCAATCCTGGCCTGAGAGCCGGACCGGATGCCCTTCGAGCATGAGCGACGAGAAGGCCAACGCCTCGGCGGTGGCCCAGTCGATACCTTCGCCGGTCTCGATCGCCTTCTTGCGGTTGTCGAGGAAGCGCTGGATCGTCTTGTGCACCGTGAACCCGGCAGGAACCGCCGTGATCCTGTCGCCGATCTCGCGCAGCGTTGCGGCCGGCACGCCGGTCGCTCCGGCGCGCGGATCGTCGGCGTCTTCCTTGATGGCTTTCAGGCCGGACCACTTGCCGTCGAGCCAATCGGCCTTGTTAGGCTTGTAGCCGGAGGCGATCTCGAACTCGTTCTCGAGCCGGTTCTTCCACTCGGCCTTCATCGCGTCGATGTCGGCCTCGGTCACCACGCCTTCGGCGATCAGCTTCGCGCCGTACAGTTCAAGCGTCGACTTGTGGCCGCGGATCTTCTTGTACATCAGGGGCTGGGTGAAGCCTGGCTCGTCGCCCTCGTTATGGCCGAAGCGGCGGTAGCACCACATGTCGATCACGACCGGCTTGTGGAACTTCTGCCGGAACTCGGTGGCGACCTTGGCGGCGAACACCACCGCTTCCGGGTCATCGCCATTCACATGGAAGATTGGCGCTTCCACCATCTTCGCCACGTCGGACGGATAGGGCGAGGAGCGCGAGTAACGCGGATAGGTCGTAAAGCCGATCTGGTTGTTGATGATGAAGTGGATCGAACCACCGGTGCGGTGACCCTTCAGCCCCGACAGCCCGAGGCACTCGGCCACCACGCCCTGCCCTGCAAAGGCCGCGTCGCCATGGATCAGCAGCGGCATCACCTTGGTGCGCTCGACGATATCGCCATGCTGGTCCTGCTTGGCGCGGACCTTGCCGAGCACGACCGGATCGACGATCTCGAGGTGAGACGGGTTCGGGGTCAGCGACAGGTGGACCTTGTTGTTGTCGAATTCGCGATCGGACGAGGCGCCGAGGTGATACTTCACGTCGCCCGAGCCTTCCACGTCGTCCGGCGCGGCGGAACCGCCCTTGAACTCATGGAACAGGGCGCGGTGCGGCTTGCCCATCACCTGCGTCAGCACGTTGAGGCGGCCGCGATGGGCCATGCCGAGGACGATGTCCTTGACCCCAAGATTGCCGCCCCGCTTGATGATCTGCTCCAGCGCCGGAATCAGCGCCTCGCCGCCATCAAGGCCGAAGCGCTTGGTGCCGGTATACTTGAGGTCAATGAACTTCTCGAAGCCCTCGGCCTCGACCAGCTTGTTCAGAATCGCACGCTTGCCTTCCTTGGTGAAGGCGATTTCCTTATCTGGACCCTCGATGCGCTCCTGGATCCAGGCCTTCTGGGCCGCATCCGTGATGTGCATGAACTCGACACCCATCGTCTGGCAATAGGTGCGGTTGAGCACGGCCAGCATCTCGCGGATGGTCGCGAACTCCATGCCGAGCACGTGGTCGATGAAGATCTTGCGGTCCAGATCCGCCGCCGAGAAGCCGTAGGACGAAGGATCGAGCTCCTCATTGGCCTTCTTCGCCTCAATGCCGAGCGGATCGAGATCGGCATGCAGGTGGCCACGCATGCGGTAGGCGCGGATCAGCATCAGCGCGCGGACGGAATCCCGCGTCGCCTGCTGGACATCGGCCTGGGAGAGCTGGATGCCCTTGGCCTCGGCCTTGCCCTTGAGTTTGTCGCCGACGACCTTCTCGACCACGGCCCAGTTGCCGTCGAGCGCCGAAATCAGCTCGCCATTGGCGTGAATCGGCCAGTTCGGCTTCTGCCAGGATGCACCACGGGCCTCCTTGACGGCGTCGCCCGGATCATCGCGGAGCGCTGCGAAGAAGGCCTGCCAGTCCGCGTCCACCGATGCGGGATTGGCCTGGTATCGCGCGTACAGGTCCTCGATATAGGCGGCATTGCCGCCGTAGAGGAACGAAGTCTGGGCGAACACGTCGTTGGCGTCCTGGCGTCCCATGGATATCTCCCGCATCTTGTCGTCGTTGCGCCGGGTATGACACCAGCGCGTGTGGCAGTTCAGCCCTTCAGCACCTCGACCAAGGTCTTTCCAAGGCGCGCCGGCGACGGCGACACCCGGATGCCGGCGGCTTCCATCGCAGCAATCTTGTCTTCCGCGCCGCCCTTGCCGCCCGAGATGATGGCACCAGCATGGCCCATGCGGCGGCCCGGAGGCGCCGTGCGGCCTGCGATAAAGCCGACCATCGGCTTCTTGCGGCCGCGCTTCGCCTCGTCCTTGATGAACTGGGCCGCAGCCTCCTCAGCCGAGCCGCCGATTTCGCCGATCATGATGATCGAGG
>JAPLOW010000062.1 GCA_026400555.1 Hyphomicrobiales bacterium | reverse complement strand
CATGTAGACGCCTTCATCGAGCGCAAGGCCGATGCTGCTGGCCGCGACCCTGAGCCGCGCCCGCAACGTCGGGCTGTAGGCGTCGGCCATGGGCACGAAGCGCCGCTCGTCGTTGTCGCCGGTCAGCGGGTTCGGTCCGCCAAGGCTGATATGATCGCTGATCGCCACCACGTCGCCAGGCTTCATGGCGAGGTTGACCGATCCGGCGGCATTCGTGGCCAGGAGTGGCGGCGAACCCAGTCGTGTCAGAAGGCCCAGCGGCACCTTCATCACGGTGGCGTCGCCGCCCTCGTAAAAGTGCGAGCGCCCGGCATAGACGAGGACCTTGCGGCCCTCCAGCCCGCCGAAGACGAGAGCCTTGCGGTGTCCGGAGACGGCGCCAACCGGAAAACCGGGGATGTCCGCGAACGGGATCACCACGGCGTCGGTGATCTCATCTGCCAGCGATCCGAGACCCGAACCCAGGATGATGGCGAGATCGGGCTTGCCGACGCCGCGTGCGGTCACATGGGCCGCCGCCTCGTCGAACAGACGCTCGGGATGATCGCTCCAGGCCATGGCCAGTCAGGTCCTTCAACCGGTGAGATTGTCCGGACCGAACGAGAACGGCAGCAATTCGTCAAGCGTGAATGTCCGCTTGATGCGATCGGCATCGGCTATGTGGACCTTGACCCCCGGCGCCCCGAACTCGCGCAGCCTCTGGCGGCAACCACCGCACGGCGTGCACAAGCCGGCGCCATCGCCGACGACAAGCGCCTCAAGGATGCGCGTTTCGCCGGCCATGACCATCGCCGCGATGGCGCTCGCCTCGGCGCAGTTGCCAACGGGATAGGCCGCGTTCTCGATATTGCAACCGGCGTAGACCATGCCGTTCGCCGCCCGGATCGCCGCGCCGACGCGAAAGCGCGAGTAGGGCACATAGGCCCGGGCCTGCGCGGCCCTTGCGGCATCGAAGAGCGTGTTGGTCTCCGGGGTCATGACCGATCCTTGAGGTAGGGCACGCCCACCGCTTTGGGCGGCGTGGCCTTGCCGATGAATCCGGCCAGCAGCACCACGGTCAGGATGTAGGGCAGGGCCTGGATGGCCTGCACCGGCACCTGCCCGATGCCGGGGAAGCTGACGCCCTGGATGCGCAGCGCCACCGCGTCGAGCAGGCCGAACAGGAAGCAGGCGCCAAGTGCCGGCAAGGGCCGCCACTTGGCGAAGATCAGCGCCGCCAGCGCGATGAAGCCCTTG
This sequence comes from Hyphomicrobiales bacterium, assembly GCA_026400555.1. Taxonomy (GTDB): domain Bacteria; phylum Pseudomonadota; class Alphaproteobacteria; order Rhizobiales; family Beijerinckiaceae; genus Allobosea. Next base: position 17,382 of record JAPLOW010000062.1, on the reverse strand, counting down.
CCTGCGGTCATGTCGGTGATGAAGCCGGCGGATTGTGCGATCGAAAGATAGGCGCCGCCGAAGCCGCACAGGATGCCGGCCATGATCACGGCGGAGTAGCGCAGCCGCGTGACGGACAGTCCTGCGGTGTCGACCGCGGCCGGATTTTCGCCGACGGCCCGCAACCGCAGGCCCCAGCTGGTGCGATAAAGCAGGAACCAGGTCAGCGGCACCATGGCCAGCGCGAGATAGACCAGCACCGAGTGGCCCGAGATGACCTCGTAGTAAATCTCGCCAACCACCGGCACAGGGCGGAGCGCCTCCGCGAAGGGCAGCGTGATCTCGTTGAAGCGCGCACTGCCGGGCAGTTGCGGCGTACGTCCGCCCTGCCCGAACCAGGCATTGCCCAGAATAGCTGTCAGCCCGGAGGCCAGCACGTTGATGGCGACGCCCGAAACGATCTGGTTGCCGCGCTGGCTGATCGAGGCGAAGCCATGCACCAGCGCGAACAGCCCGGAGGCCATCACGGCGGCGAGCAGGCCCAGCCACGGATTGGGAACCAGCGAGGCGACCGCGCCGGCAGCGAAGGCGCCGATCAGCATCTTGCCTTCAAGCCCGATATCGACCACGCCCGAGCGCTCCGAATAGAGCCCGGCGAGGCACGCGTAGAGAAGCGGCACCGACAGCCGGATGGCGGAATCGACCGCGAGCAGGATGAGCTGGAAGGCCTCGCTCATACGGCCACCAGCTTGCCGGTGAGGCGCGCGTAGAGCGCCGCGATCCTGTCGGCGAACATCATCTCGAGCGCGCCGGCGAACAGGATCACGAAGCCCTGGATGACGATGATCATCTCACGGGTGATCTTGGGCTTGTCGAAGGCAAGTTCCGCCCCGCCCTGATAGAGCACGCCGAACAGCAGCGCCGCCAGAACGATGCCGAATGGATGGCCACGGCCCATCAGCGCGACCGCAATGCCGACGAAGCCGGCGCCGGCTGTGAACTCGTTGATCAGCCTGCCCTGCACACCGAGGATCTCGTTGGTGGCCATCAGCCCGGCAAGGCCGCCCGAGATCAGCAGCGCGATCACGGTGATCCGCGCCGGCGAGATGCCGGCATAGACTGCTGCGTCAGGGTTCGCGCCGACCGTGCGGATGGCATAGCCCAGCCGCGTTCGCCAGATCAGCACCCAGACGAAGATCGCCGCCAGAATGGCGAAGATGAAGGAGAGATTGAGCGGCGTACGGGTGATGGTCAGCCCGAACCAGGCCGCCATCTGGTTCATCAGCGGCAGCGTTGCACCGGGCACGAACTTGGCTGTTTCGGGCGCCATCGAGCCGGCCATCTTCATCGGACCGACCAGCAGGTAGACCAGCAAGGTCGCGGCGAGGAAGTTGAACATGATCGTGGTGATGACGATGTGGCTGCCGCGACAGGCCTGCAGATAGGCCGGAATGAACACCCAGGCCGCGCCTGCGGCGGCGGCGCCGAGCACACAGAGTGGCAGCAGCAGCGGCCACGGCAGGAAGGGCAGCGACAACGCCACCAGCGCCGCTCCGAGCCCGCCCATCAAGGCCTGGCCTTCGCCGCCGATGTTGAAATGCCCGGCATGGAAGGCCACCGCTACGGCAAGCCCGGTGAAGATGAAGCTTGTGGTGTAGTAAAGTGTGTAGCCGAGCCCGTATTGCGAGCCGAGCGCGCCGCGCAACATGATCTGCAGCGCCTCGACCGGATTCTCGCCGATCAGCGCGACGACCAGCCCCGCCGCGAGAAACGCGACGGCCACGTTGACCAGCGGCACCACGCCGGCGGTCAGCCAGACGGGCGCCGTCCTTGCGCTCATGCCGCCACCTTCGGCGCATCCGATGATACGCCGGCCATCAGCAGGCCCATATCCTGCTCGTTGGTGTCCTCGGGGCGCCGCTCGCCGGTGATCTTGCCGCCGCACATCACCAGCACGCGGTCCGACAAGGCCAGAACCTCATCAAGTTCGGTCGAGACCAGCAGCACGGCCTTGCCCGCGTCGCGCAGGCCGATGATGCGCTTGTGGATGAACTCGATCGCGCCGATGTCGACCCCGCGCGTCGGCTGACCGATCAGCAGCAGTTTCGGATCGCGCTCGATCTCGCGGGCGAGCACGATCTTCTGCTGGTTGCCGCCGGAGAACAGCGCCGTGCGCAGCGTCGGGTCGGCCGGGCGCACGTCGAAAGCCTCCATCTTGCGGACGCAATCCGCCAGCACCGCATCGCGATCCAGAAAGGGCCCGGCGCCGAAACCCGGCTCGTCGGAACAGCCGAGAATGGCGCTTTCCGCTGCCTCGAACGGTTTCACCAGCCCCATCCGGTGGCGGTCCTCGGGGACATGACGCAGGCCCTTGGCCCGGAGCGCGGTTGGATCGTCGCTCCCGCCGCAGTCGAGCAGCGCGCCGTTCAGGCTGACCGTCCCCCCGGCTGGCTTGCGGATTCCGGCGATGGTCTCCAGCAATTCGGACTGGCCGTTGCCGGAGACGCCGGCAATCCCGACGATCTCGCCGGCCCTGACCTGAAATGTCGCATGATCGAGCCTGATTGTGCCGCGCGCGTCGCGCACGGTGAGATCCTTCACGTCCAGCACCACGGCTTGCGGGTTGGCCGGGCCCTTCTCGACCGTCAGCACCACGCGGCGGCCCACCATCAGCTCGGCCAGATCGGCGGGGCTGGTGTTGCTGGTTTCCACCGTGCCGACCATTTCGCCACGCCGCATCACCGAGACGCGGTCCGTCACGGTGATGATTTCCTTCAGCTTGTGCGTGACGATGATGATCGTCTTGCCTTCGCCGGCCAGCCGGCGCAGCAGCACGAACAGCTTCTCGACCTCGCTCGGCGTCAGCACCGCCGTCGGCTCGTCGAGGATCAAGATGTCCGCGCCCTTGACCAGCGCTTTCAGGATCTCGACGCGCTGCAATTCGCCCACGGCGAGTTCGGAGACGACCGCATCCGGATTCACGTCCATGCCATAGGCATAGGACAGCGCCTGAAGCTTGGCTCGGACCGCCGCGGCGCCCTTCGCGGTGAACACGCCGCCTTCCGCGCCGAGCATGACATTCTCGACCACGGTGAAGGTCTCGACCAGCATGAAGTGCTGATGCACCATGCCGATGCCGGAATGGATGGCGTCCGCCGGGTTGCGGATCAGGCTGGGCTTTCCGTTGATGGCGATGGTTCCGCTGTCGGCGGCGTAGAACCCGTACAGGATCGACATCAGCGTCGACTTGCCCGCGCCGTTCTCGCCGATCAGGCCGTGGACCGTACCCTTCTCGACCGTCAGGCTGACCGCCTTGTTGGCGTGCACCGCGCCAAAACGCTTGTCGATGCCGGTCATCTGGATGGCGGGAGCGGGCATGCGGGCCTTTCAAAGAGGAATGGCCGGAGTGTGCCCCGGCCATTCCAAGTTCACAAGCAGAGGTTCGGCTTCACTGCACAGGGCAGGCGCTGTTCGACATGAAGTCGTGCACGACAACGCGGCCGGCCTTGATGTCGTCCGAAGCCTTGGTCACCGCGGCGCGCATTTCGGCGGTCACCAGAGCCTTGTTGTTGGCGTCGTCGGCCCAGTCCACGCCACCTTCGGCGAGGCCGAGCACCGTGGTGCCGGCCTTCCATGTGCCGGTGCGGGCGGTGCTGAACGAGGTGTAGACGGCGACGTCGACGCGCTTCAGCATCGAGGTCAGGACCTTGCCCGGATGCAGGCCGTTCTGGTTCGAGTCGACGCCGATGCCGAGCGCGCCGCCATCAGCAGCCGCCTGCAGCACGCCGATGCCGGTGGCGCCCGAGGCGTGATAGATCACGTCCGCGCCCTGGCTGATCTGGCCGCGGGCCAGCTCGCCGCCGCGCACCGGATCGCGGAAGGCCGCGCCCGTGGTGCCGGTCATGTTCTGGATCACGGTGACCGAAGGCTTGGCCGCCTTGACGCCCTGCACATAGCCGCAGGCGAAGCGGCGGATCAGCGGGATGTCCATGCCGCCGACGAAGCCGACGCTGTTCTTCTTGGAGGCGAGGCCGGCCATGACGCCGACGAGATAGGAGCCTTCATGCTCCTTGAACACGATCGACTGCACGTTCGGCAGGTTCACCACCGAGTCGATGATCGAGAAACGGGTGTTCGGGAACTCGGCCGCCACCTTCTCGAGCGCCGCGCGGAAGGAGAAGCCGACCGCGACGATCGGGTTCTGGCCGCGCTGGGCAAAGTTGCGCAGCGCCTGTTCGCGCTGGGCGTCGTTCTGGATTTCAAAGTCGCGGTACTCGACCTTGGTTTCCGTCTTGAACTTCTCGGCGCCGGTGTAGGCGGCCTCGTTGAACGATTTGTCGAACTTGCCGCCAAGGTCATAGACCACGGCAGGGGTGACCGCCTGCTGCGCGACAGCGGCGACGGCCGACATGGCGACGCCCGCGAGCGCCAGAGCCAGTGATTTCAGACGCATGTGATACCTCCCGAAAGACGACGAATATGCATGATACCGCCGTGACTGTCGGCGACGATGGCATGGCACATAGGCCAGCGCCAAGGTCCAGCAAGGCCGCAGACGCGATTTGCCTGCATTTTCCACATTGCGGCATGGTTTCAGGCCCTTTACGGCTGATCCATGAGCTTCAGCGATGACGAGATCGAGCGCTATGCCCGCCATCTGGTGCTGCCCGAGATCGGCGGACCCGGCCAGACGCGGCTGCGCACGGCGCGGGTTTTGGTCATCGGCGCGGGGGGGCTGGGCTCGCCGCTCCTGATGTATCTCGCCGCCGCCGGCGTCGGTTGCCTCGGCATCGTCGATGACGACGAGGTCTCGCTGTCGAACCTGCAGCGGCAGGTCATCCACGGCACGCCCGACATCGGGCGTCCTAAGGTGTCGAGCGCGGCCGAGGCCGTCGCGCGACTCAATCCGCATGTGCTGGTCGAGCCGCACGCCTACCGCCTCGACGCGCACAACGCCCGCGCCCTGATCGCCGGTTACGACCTTGTCGCCGATGGCTGCGACAATTTCACGACCCGCTATCTGGTCGCCGATGTCTGCCTGGCCGAGCGCAAGCCGCTGGTCACCGCAGCGCTCGGCCGCTTCGACGGCACGCTGACCACGCTGCGCCCCTTCGAGCGCCGCGAGGACGGCACGCCGTACCCGTCCTACCGTGACCTGTTCCCCCAAGCGCCCGCCCCCGGGGTGGTGCCGACCTGCGCCGAGGCCGGCGTTCTCGGCGCCCTCGCCGGCGTCATGGGCTCGCTGATGGCGCTGGAGGTCATCCGCCAGATCACCGGCTTCGGGGAGGGTCTGGTCGGCCGGCTGGTGATGGTGGATGCGATGGCGATGCGGGTCGAGGAGGTGGGGTATTGAGGGATGGTAGAGGTGCCCTCGGGTCTCGCTTCGTTCAAATTCCACAGGGCAACCTGATCTGTCGAATGGCAGCCCAGGGCGCAGGGAAGCCCGCGCCCGTCACCCCAGCTTCCCCTCGATCGCATCCCAGACATCAACCGACAGGTCAGGCCCGCCGAGCCGTTTGATGGCCCGCAGGCCCGTCGGCGAGGTCACGTTGATCTCGGTCAGGTTGCCGTCGATCACGTCGATGCCGACGAAGATCAGGCCACGCGCCTTCAGTTCCGGCCCGATGGTTTCGCAGATCTCCAGTTCGCGCTTTGACAGGTCGGTCGGCTTGGCCGCCCCACCGCGCACCATGTTGGAGCGGATGTCGTTGGCGGCTGGCACGCGGTTGATCGCGCCCTTGACGACGCCGTCGATGAGGATGATGCGCTTGTCGCCCTCGCTCACCTTGGGCAGGAAGCGCTGCACCACCCAGGGTTCCTTGAAGAGGGTCGCGAACAGGTCATAGAGCGAGCCGAAATTCGGGTCGACCGCGCCGACCTTGAACACCGCCGCTCCGCCATTGCCGTAGAGTGGCTTCATCACGATGTCACCGAATTCGGCCCGGAAGGCCTCGATCTCGGCCTTGTCGCGGGTGATCAGCGTCGCCGGCATCAACTGGGGGAAATCGGTGACGAAGATCTTCTCCGGCGCGTTGCGCACATGGGCCGGGTCGTTGACCACGAGCGTCTTCGGATGGATGCGTTCGAGCAGGTGGGTTGTGGTGACATAGCCCATGTCGAAGGGCGGGTCCTGCCTGAGCAGCACCACATCGACGTCGCCAAGGTCGATGCGCTCTTCAGCCGCGAGTGTGACATGGTCGCCCTCGATGTCGCGCACTTGCGTGGGCTTGGCGACCGCAATGACCCTGCCGTCGCGCATCGAGAGCTTGTCCGGCGTGTAGGTGTAAAGCGTGTGTCCGCGCCGCGCCGCTTCCAGCATCAGGGCGAAGCTCGAATCACCCGCGATCTTGATGCGCTCGATCGGGTCCATCTGCACGGCGACGGTAAGGGTCATGGGGATCGGTCCTGTTGGCGACGTATTGGCCTGTGACGCTGGTTATCGGCGCGGGCCGTCCGAAAAGGCAAGCCCTGTCCCCGGACAAGGGGTCTCCGGCAGCCGCCTACAGCATGTCAACGGGAAAGACGCTGGCGACATGCCGTGGCCAGGCGCCGCGCCCGATAAAGACCGCATCGGCCCTCAGCGTGCAGCCCTCGGCCCAGGGGTTGCGCGCCCGCCAGTCGCGGCTGCGCCGGTTGACTGGCCTGATGTTCTCAGCCGTGATGGCACAAGCTGCATCCGCCTCGGCGGCGCGCGCCTTCACCTCGACGAAGATGATCGTGCGTCCGCGCTTGGCGATGAGGTCGATCTCGCCGCCCTTGCCGTATAGCGCCGGGCCAGCGGCCGGTAGCCCTTGAGTGCCAGCGCCACCAGCGCCGCGCGCTCGGCCCATGCGCCGGTTTCGAGCGACGCCGCCGCACGCCAGCTTCGCGCGCCCTTCACGGCCCGCGCGTCAGTTCGAGGGCCCGCGCGTAGATCCTGCGGCGCGGCAGCCCGGTATCGGCGGAGACCTGCGCCACCGCCTCCTTGAGCGACAGCGTGGCCAGCGCGGCCTTGAGCTTGGCATCGACCAGATCGCCGCTGCCCGCGGCGGGCAGCCCGTCGCTGGCGCCGATCAGCACCACGATCTCGCCGCGCGCCATCTCACCCTCGGCATAGAGCCGGGCCAGATCCGGCAGCGTGCCGCGCCGGACGGTTTCATGCAGCTTAGTCAGTTCGCGCGCCACCGCCGCCGGCCGCGCGCCCAGCATTGCCGCGGCATCGGCGAGCATTTCGGCCAGCCGGCGTGGCGATTCGAACAACACCAGCGTCGCGGGAATGGCGCCAAGCTCGGCCAGCCGCGCCCGCCGCGCCGCCGTGCGCGGCGGCAGGAAACCCTCGAAAAAGAAGCGGTCCGTCGGCAGCCCCGCCACCACGAGCGCGGCCAGCACCGCCGAAGGCCCGGGCACGCCGGTGACCGCAAAGCCTTCTGCGACCGCATCCTCGACCAGACGATAGCCGGGGTCGGAGACCAGCGGCGTGCCAGCGTCGCTGACCAGCGCCAGCCGTCCACCGGTCCTGAGGCGGGCGAGGACTTTCGGCCGCATCTCCGCGGCATTGTGCTCATGATAGGCGCTGAGCGGGGTCGAAATGCCGTAGTGGGCCAGCAGAACCTTGGTCACGCGCGTGTCCTCGGCCAGGATCAGGTCCGCTGCCGCCAGCGTCGCCAGCGCGCGCAGGGAGATGTCGCCGAGATTGCCGATCGGTGTTGCGACAATGTGCAGGCCGGCGGCCAGCGCCTGCGCCTCGGCCTTGATGCCGAAGGCGGTGTAGGCGTTCGAAGCGGGCGTCCGTGCGTCTTTGCTCATTGGTCAGAACTGCCATGATCGCCGCCGCCGCGCCAGCCCCGGGCCAGGGCGACCGCGCGGCGACGCGACGGTTAACAGCACGTTATCCCTTCGCTGTCAGAATGCTGCTGTTTCGAAGCTGCAAAACTTGATAACATCACGATCCTGATCCGCCGAGGACTCCGCTTGTCTGAAACCATGATCAATCGCCGTTCTGGCCTGAAATTTCTCGGCGCTTCGGCACTGTCGAGCAGTCTTGCGGCCTGTGGCAGCGGCCTGCCGGGCTTCGACACTGGCCTCGGAAGCCCCCCTGCAGCCGGTCCGGCACCGCCGCCGAGCGCAACCGCCGGTGTCGTTCCGGTGGCCCTGATCGTGCCGCTGACCGCAGGCGGACAGGGCGGCATCGTCGGCAATGCCCTGAAGAACGCGGCCGAGATGGCTCTGGCCGAGTTCCAGAACCCCAACATCCGCCTGATCGTCAAGGATGACGCGGGCACCGCCGACACTGCACGCACGGGCGCGCAGGAGGCGCTCGCCGAAGGCGCTGAAGTGATCATCGGGCCGCTGTTCGCGCCCTCGGTGCAGGCGGTCGCCTCGGTGGCCCGCCCTGCGGGCCGGCCCGTGATCGCCTTCTCCACCGATCAGGCCGTGGCGGCCCCGGGCGTCTACCTGATGTCCTTCGTCGCTGAACTCGAGGTCAGCCGTGTGATCTCCTACGCGGCGCAGCAGGGCCGCCGGTCTTTCGCCGCCCTCATCCCCGACACGGCCTACGGGCGCGTGGTCGAAGCGGCCTTCCAGCAGGCCTGCGCCCAGCGCCAGGTGCGGGTGGTGGCGATCGAACGCTTTGCGCTGGATCAGGGCAAGCTGCAGGAGGCGGTGGGCCGGCTCGCGCCGGCGCTGGCGCAGATCGACGCGCTGTTCGCGCCCGAAACCGCTGACACCTTGCCGGCCATTGGCCAGGCGCTGCAGGGTGCCGGCCTCAACAGCCAGCGGGTGAAGCTGCTCGGCAGCGGCGTCTGGAATGATGCGCGCGCCTTCCGGGTGCCCCAATTGCAGGGCGGATGGTTCGCGGCGCCGGAGGCATCGGGCTTCAACGCCTTTGCCCAGCGCTATCAGGCGCGCTTCGGCAGCGCGCCCACACGGATCGCCTCCCTCGCCTACACCGCCGTCACGCTGGTGGCCGCGCTCGCCCGCCAGCAGGGCACGCAGCGCTTCTCCGAGGCGGTCCTGACCAACAGTTCGGGTTTTGAGGGCGTTGATGGCCTGTTCCGTTTTCGCCGCGACGGCATGATCGAGCGCGGCCTTGCTGTGCTGGAGGTCCGCAACGGCACGGCGGTCACGGTGAGCGCTGCGCCGCGCGAGTTCGCCCGCACCGCCTGATCGCCTCAGGCCGCCAGATCAGCCACCACGGCGTCCAGCAGCAGGACACCGTCAGCCGTTGCGGCAATCCGTCCATCCGGCCTGAGCGCGATCAATCCGTCGGCGAGCAGGGTGTCGATCCTGTTCGTGTCCAGCGCATGGCCGGTCAGTCCGGTGTAGGTTGCAGGATCGATGCCTTCGCTGAGCCTCAGGCCCATCAGGAGAAATTCGTCGCCGGCGGCCTCGGGCGAGAGCGCCTCGTCCTCGACCAGGGCAGAACCCTGCCGCATGACACTGGCGAGCCAGGTTTCCGGATGCTTCTCTGTTGACTGGGCCCGGCGCTGGCCATCGACAACCAGCCGCCCATGGGCGCCCGGGCCGATGCCGGCATACTCGCCATAACGCCAGTAGACGAGGTTGTGCCGGCATTCTGCGCCGCTACGGGCATGGTTGGAGATTTCGTAGGCGTCGAAGCCGTGGCGCGTGCAGGTCTCCTGTGTGATCTCGTAAAGCTGCCGCGCCTGTTCGTCGCTTGGCACGGAGAGCTTGCCGGCCGCATGCAGGGCATGAAAGGCTGTGCCCGGCTCGATCGTGAGCTGGTAAAGCGACAGATGTTCGGCGGCATGCGAGATCGCCAGGTCCAGTTCGGCCTGCCATTCCGCCCCGCTCTGATGGGGCGAGCGGGCGTAGATCAGGTCGAACGACATGCGTTCGAAATGCCGGCCGGCCAGCGCGACGGCGGCCAGCGCTTCCTCGGCGCTGTGCAGCCGGCCCAGCGCCTTGAGGTCGCGGTCGTTGAGCGCCTGGACACCCAGCGACACGCGGTTGACACCGGCAGCCCGGTAACCGGCGAAACGCGTCGCGTCGACGCTGGTGGGATTGGCTTCCAGCGTCACCTCGACATCGGCCGCCACGCTCCAGGCGCTGCCGACCGCGTCGAGCAGCACGGCGACTGTACCAGGCTGCATCAGCGACGGCGTGCCTCCGCCCAGGAAGATCGACGAGACCACACGGCCCGGAGCAAGGCTGGCCCGATGGGCGATCTCGCGCCGGAATGCCTCGGCATACAGCGCCTCAACGGGCTTTTCGCGCCTCACATGGCTGTTGAAGTCGCAATAAGGGCATTTCGCGGCGCAGAATGGCCAATGCAGGTAGACGCCGAAGCCGGCCGAGGCTGTGGGATGATCGCGCATGCATCGCCAATGAGGCCATTCGGTTGACGGGCGCAAGTCCCCGGGCAGACAAAGGCGTACGGCTGCGGCAACCTGTTGTGATTTCGGCCGCCGAATCTGCCACGAGCCTGTCCTTCGCCCGATCAACGGACTGTCCTTCCATATTGCCTGTACCCGTTCCGAAGCTCCTGCCCAATACGGCGACGTATGAGTCCGTTCCGATGGTCAAGCCGACCGGCTTCCACGAGTATGATGCGCGCTGGCTCTTCGAGCAGCAGATCAACCTCATGGGCGTCCAGGCGCTCGGGGTCGGCATCGGCCCGCCGGCGCACCGGCTCGGCGTGCGGCCCGACATCGTGGTTGGTCATGACTTCCGCGGCTACTCCGCCACGATCAAGTATGCGCTGATCGCCGGCCTGATGGCGGCTGGCATGCGGATTAAGGATATTGGCCTGGCGCTCTCGCCGATGGCCTATTTCGGCCAGTTCGCGCTCGATTGCGATCGCGTCGCCATGATCACCGCCTCGCACAACGACAATGGCTGGACCGGCGTGAAGATGGGAGCCAACCGGCCGATGACGTTCGGGTCGGAGGAGATGGGCGCCCTGCGCGACATTGTCCTGTCGGGGCAGGGACCGATGCGCGCCGGCGGCGCCTGTGAATTCGTGCCAGGCTTCGGCGAGCGCTATCTCGACGACCTGCTCCCGGGCAAGTCGGTCAGGTGGAAACTCAAGGTCGTTGCCGCCTGCGGCAATGGAGCAGCCGGGGCCTTTTGCGCCGCAGACGCTCCAGCGCCCTGGCGTCGAGGTTATTCCGCTCGACGTCGAGCTTGATCACACCGTCCCGAACGACAATCCCAATGCCGAAGACATGAAGATGCTGCACGCCATGGCCGACAAGGTCCGCGCGACCGGCGCGGATGTCGGCCTGGGCTTTGATGGCGATGGCGACCGCTGCGGCGTCGTCGACAATGAGGGTGGGGAAATCTTCGCGGACAAGTCGGTGTCATGCTGGCGCGTGATCTGGGCAAGGTCCATCCGGGCGCGCAGTTTGTCGTCGACATGAAGTCCACGGGTCTTTACGCGACCGACCCGGTCCTGCAGGAGCCTGGCGTCCGCACCGATTACGGGAAGACGGGTCATTCCTACATCAAGCGCCGCGTCAACGACCTGGGTGCGCTGGCCGGCTTCGAAAAGTCCGGGCACTTCTTCTTCAACACGCCGATCGGTCGCGGCTATGATGACGGGTTGCAGACCGCGATCGCCGTGATCGGGTGCTCGACCGCAATCCGGGCCGTTCGATGGCGGAGCTGTACCGCGCCGCGCCGAAGACCTTTGGTGCGCCCACCATGTCGGCGAGCTGCGCCGACGGGATCAAGTATCAGGTTGTCGACGATGCGATTGCCGCGTTTCAGGCGATGCATGATGCGGGAGAGAGGCCGGGCGGGCACGCCATCCGCGATCTGAACACCGTCAACGGCGTTCGTTGCACGCTGGATGACGGCAGCTGGTGCCTTGTGCGCGCCTCGTCGAACAAGCCGGGAACCGTGGTCGTGGTGGAAAGCCTGGTCTCGAAGCAGCGGCTCTACCAGATGTTCACGCTGGCAGCCGGCGTCCTGAGGCGCCGGCCCGAAGTCGGCGCTTGCAACCAGACCCTTTGAGCCTGTTCCGCAGCGCTGTTCAGCAGCCGTAGATCGGGTTGCCCATTGTGTTCAGCACCTGGCCGACCTGCTCGATGCTGTTCGGCCCGAGGATCGAACCGGCGCGCGGGCGGAAGAACAGCGGCTTTGCGTCCATGTCGAACGACGGCGTGATCAGGCCTGCATAGTTCAGCTTGGCCGCCGTCATGATCAGCGAGGATTTCGGCACGGCCATGCCCGAGTTCGGCAAGGTCACCGGCGAGCCGGGGCTGAGGCCGAGCACGTTGCTGCCATAGCTGCTGAAGATCCAGCACACCGTGGCGACGCCTGTCGCATTGATCGTCACATTGTAGATCGACATGAACGGCGTCGGGCCGGTGTAGGGCGACATCGTGGCTGCGGCAGCCTGAAAGATCTGCTGGCTCTCGGCGGTCGTCAGCGTTTTCGCCTGCGAGGTCAGGTCGGCCAGCGTCCGGTTCAGCTGCGACATGCGCCAGTTGATCGAGACGGCGTTGCTGACGTCGACGATACCCACCAGCATGGTCAGCATGATCGGCGCGATGAAGGCGAATTCGACAGCGGCCACGCCCCGGTCGTTGCGGGCCAGGCGGCGGCGAAAACGTGCAAGGTGGCGGCGAATCGGGCGAACGGAGAGGGAGGACGTCAGAAGGGAGAGGCGACGCATGGGGCTGTCCTCAGGTCGTCGGGAAGGGTTCTGCGCGGAAGGCCACGACCGACTCAAGCACGTTCTTGCCGTTGGACAGCCGTGACAGCCCGGCAAAGAAACCGGCCGTGATCACGGGGGTCTCGTAAGCGGTGCGGATGACGACGATTTCGCCGGGCGCCACCGTGCGCATCTGGTAGAGCGACACGTTGATCGTGCCCGAGCTGACCATGCTGGCGACACTGTTCGGGAACGAGCTGGCCGGCTGAACGTCAATGTAAAGGCGCGAGGAACAATCCGCGGCCATGTTCATGCGCGCGCAAACGGCGTCGCGGAAGGCCGCTGTCTGAAGGGCGACGGTACCGGTGTAAAGCGTGCGGCTTTCGCCGGTGAGGATGGTGCGCGAAGCCTGGTTAGTCGCCTCCTGCAGCACCTGCCGTGTCCAGAAAGCAAGCGAGGTCTCGACGATCATCATCAGCATGAGGAAGAACGGAATGCACAGCAGCCCGAATTCCATCGCTGTGGCGCCTTTCCTGTCCGCCCTGAAACGGATGAGACAGCGCGACAGGCGGGCTCTCAGGCGAGACGGTACGATACGCATGCAACAAGATCTCCGCGAAATGCACCAATCAGTTAGCAGAGAATGTTTGCCGAAGTCTTAGGACGCGCTGCAGCGCACAGCCGTTCGGGCTAACGGACTGTTCACCATGCGCGGCGCCGTGGGTCAGCGCGTCGGCGCCGACAACTGGTTGCGGCTTGAGGTCTGGCCGCCCACCTCGCCGAAGAACTTGGTCGAGTCACCAAGCTGGATCGCAGGCTGGCACTGCGGCGCGCACGAGTACGATTCGCGGTCCATCCCCCGCTGGATCGTGACGATGGAGTCGGTCGAGGCGCGCACGGTCACGCGCGATTCGGCCAGCATCCGGCCGCCGCCATCGAGCGCGATCATGTTGGTGACGCCGAAACTGCGTCCGGTCACGACGAGCACGCCGTTCTTCTGGACGGTGACATCGGCGATCATCGGGTTACCCACGATCACTGTCTGTGTCTTTTCCGGAAGCTTGATGACCTTGGCGTGGGCGACGGCCACCAGGACCGTGTCGATCTTGTCGTTTGCGGACGCAGGTCCGCCCGCGAGAAGTGCAACCATCAGCGCTGCCGCAACGATTCCGGCCGGTTTACGGACGTCATTGGGAATGTGGGTCGCTGTTTCTGACATGGCTCGGAGCCTCGCACCGTGTTCGTTGCGTCAGGTTATGCACCCGTCATGGTGAAAAAACTGATAACGCCGCACGTCCCGGCCGCCTGGCTGTTGACCATGTCGAGATGTCTAGTCGGAGAGCTGGCATGAACTTGCGGCCGGCTTTCCCGGATTGGCGCTGTCACACATCGCATAATCGAGCGATTCGTATCCGGTTCGGGCAGGACCTGACCGGGTGGACCAAAGCTTATCTTTGGAGCGCGGCAAAAAATCTGGAGCAAGGAGAAATCTGAACTTCAGAAAGCAGAATTTAGATTTTTACAATTGCAAGTATGTAACGATAGATTACGAACAAATCCAAATCGCATTGCGATTAAATTTGAAGTTAACCATGTCGACTACATGCTGCCCGTCAACGATATTCAGTTTCTGTCTTAACCGAAGTGCAAGAGATCGCCGGTATGGTCAGTTCAGTCGACGATCTTCGGGCAACACAACCGGCGACGTTCGGCGAAACCGTGGTGTAAAGGAGTGTTTCCCATGAAGAATCTGATGTCCCGCTTTGCCAAGGACGAGTCCGGCGCAACCGCAATCGAGTACGGCCTGATCGCCGCCCTCATCGCCGTGGTCTGCATCACCGTCTGGACCTCGATCGGTACCCGCCTGAACTCGAAGTTCAGCAGCGTCGAAACCGCTCTGCGTTGAGATCATGGTCAGGACAGCGGTTCGGCGCTGGCTTGACCCTGAACTGTCACGGCCGTCCCGGACCCATCGGTCCGGGACGTCAACCGATCAGCAGGATGACCGGTAAACTTGAAGGATCGCCCACATGACAAAAGTTCTCTCCCGCTTTGCCGAGGACGAATCCGGTGCAACCGCAATCGAATACGGACTGATCGCAGCCCTTATCGCCGTCGTTTGCATTACTGTCTGGACATCGATCGGCACCCGGCTCAACACGAAGTTCACGTCGGTCAACACCGCGCTTCGTTGATATCGTCGCGACTTGGCCTATCTGGCGCAAAGCCGGTCAGGCCGCACGCAGTGTTCATGAGTTTGGCCCAAGAACGCCACCAGTGTCCCATGCGGGCGCGGTGGCGCTGGCGCAAGGTGAAGGAAATTGACGATGTCGGCCACGACCCTTGCCACACTGATCATCTTCCCGGCCTTCATGGCCTATGCCGCCGCCAGTGATCTGGTGTCGATGCGGATCTCGAACCGCATTTCGCTCGGGCTTGTCGCGGCCTTCGCGCTTTTCGCCCTGGTCTGCCAGATGCCCCTGATGGCGCTCGGCCTGCACCTTGGCAGCGGCGCCCTGATGCTGGTCATCGGCATCGGCATGTTCGCCGCCGGCTGGATCGGCGGAGGCGACGCCAAGCTGGCCGCCGCGACTGCACTCTGGCTCGGACCGGAGCTGCTGCCGACCTATGTTGTGGCCTCGAGCTTCCTGGGCGGCGTGCTGACGCTGTGGATCCTGAGCATGCGCAGCCATCCGTTGCCGAACTTCGCCAGCCAGTGGCCTTGGCTGCAGCGCCTGCATGCGCCGCGCAATGGCGTGCCCTATGGCATCGCTCTCGCCCTCGCAGGGCTGATGATCTTCCCCGAAACGGCCATCTGGAAGTCCATGGTCGTCGTCGGCTGATCTGGCCTTGCTGAAGGCTCGTGACTGACACTTCCGTAATAAACCGTCAGTTAACCATAATTTGACGATTCCCGATGCACTGTTCCTGAAGCGAGTTTGTTTCAGGTGGGTTCCATGTTGGGTTTGTCAGGCGCACGAGCCGCAGTTCTCGGAATATCCCTGCTCACAATGGGGGCAGCCTATATGCTGATCGGGCCGGCACCGGACCCTCGGCCCGTGATTGTGCAGCCCCAGGAGGCCCCGCGGGCCCGGACCATCGATGTTCTGGTCGCATCGCAGGACCTGCCGCTGGGCACAACGCTCACAGCGCGCGATGTGCACTGGCTCCGCTGGCCGGAGGACAGCATCCCCCGGGACGTGATTCGCAAGGACCAGCCCGTCAACCTCGAGACCGATCTTTATGGCGCCCTGGTGCGCTCAGCCTTCGTGGCATCCGAACCCATGCGGCGCGAGAAGTTGATTCGGGCCGACGGCTCTGGCTTCCTGGCCGCCGTGCTGCCGTCCGGCAAGCGCGCGGTCGCGATCACGATCGACCGGGCCGGGTCGAGCACCGCCGGCGGCTTTATCCTTCCCAATGACCGTGTCGATGTCCTGAAGACCGGTCGCCAGGAGGGCTCGCCCAACGGCGACGGCATCACGACGGACACGATCCTGACCAACATCCGCGTGCTGGCGATCGGCCAGAACGTCCAGGACCGCAACGGCGAGAAGGTTGTGGTCGGCGAGACCGCCACGCTGGAGCTCGACCCCCGGCAGGCTGAAACCATTACGCAGGCGCAGAAGTCCGGGTCGCTGGCGCTGACCCTGCGCAGCCTGGCGGACGCCAACGAACCGCTCGCACCCGCAGACACGTCCGAACGGCAAGGCCTGACGCTCGTCAGGTTTGGCGTCACCACCCAGACGGCCAAGCAGTGAGGTCATCATGAACACGTCCGTTCGCGCACCCATCTTCAGCTTGCGGCAACTCGCGGGGATCGTCCTGTGCGGTGCAGGCCTGACCGCAGCCGCCGTGCTTGTGGCCACCGCGCCGGCCCAGGCACAGTCAGGCGGCTCCAGCCACGCCATCTCGAGCCGCGGGCAGCCCGCGGGCGGCAACCAGAAAATCGATCTGTCGATCGGCAAGTCGCTGATCATCGAGTTGCCACGCGATGCGAAGGAGGTCTTCGTCGCCAACCCGAAGGTGGCGAACGCCGTGGTGCGCTCCGCCCGCAAGCTCTTCATCATCGGCGTCGCCGACGGCGCGACCTCGATCTTTGCGATGGATGCTGACGGCCAGCAGATCGCCTCACTCGAGATCGCGGTCGGCCGTGACCTCAACGTCCTGCGCCAGACCCTGCGGACCGCCCTGCCGCGCGCCCAGATCGAGGTCAAGCCTGCCGGCGATTCCATTCTCCTGCTCGGCAATGTCGGCAGCGCTTCCGACGCATCCCAGGCCATGGACATCGCCAAGGCCTTTGTCGGCATCAGCGCAGGGGCGACCGGCGCGAGTGCCGGTGCGGTGATCAACTCGATGACCATCCGTGGCCGCGACCAGGTCTTGCTCAAGGTCACCATCGCCGAGGTGTCCCGCCAGGCGATCAAGCAGCTAGGACTTGATTCGACCGGAAGCTGGATCACCCGCAATTTTGACGTCAAGGCGGCGATCACCAACCCGTTCTCGGTCAATCTGACCTCGCCGGATTCGAGCTTGACCTTCGGGTCGGGCAACAACAACGCGATGATGCGGGCCATGGAGCGCGCCGGCGCCTCGCGGGTCCTTTCGGAGCCCACGCTGACCTCGGTGTCCGGCGAAAGCGCGAAATTCACCGCGGGCGGTGAGCTGCCCGTCCCGTCCAGCCAGTCCTGCACGCCTTCCGCCTTCCCGGGCGGCCAGCCGAGCTGCCAGATCGGCGTCGAATTCAAGCCCTATGGCGTGTCGCTCAACTTCACGCCGGTCGTGCTCTCCGAGGGCCGCATCAGCAT
>JAPLOW010000096.1 GCA_026400555.1 Hyphomicrobiales bacterium | reverse complement strand
GGCCAGCCACGACATCACCGTGCGCGTTTTCGATGGCAGCAATAATGCCCTGTTCACCGATGTGACGGTGACGGTCGCGATCAATGATGTGAACGAGGCGCCGTCGGCGCCGGTCCTGCAAGGCGCGCAGCCGGTCGCGGAGAATGCGACCGCGGGCCTGGTGGGCACGCTGGCGGCGACCGATCCGGAAGGCCATGCCATCACCTGGTCGGTGGTCGGCAATGCCAATTTCACCATCCTGAACAGCCATGAACTGCATGTCGCGGGCGGCGCCAGCTTCGACTTCGAGACGGCCAGCACGCTCGGTGTGCAGGTGCGCGCCCAGAGCCAGGGCCCGCTGAACACCGATGCCACCGTCAGCGTCAGCATCACCAATGTGAACGAGGCGCCCACCGACATCCAGATGGCCGGCGGCACGGTGGCCGAGGGTGCCTCCGCTGGCACCCAGCTGGCCAGCTTCTCCACCGATGATGCCGATGCGGGTGACAGTTTCACCTACAGCATCGTCGGCAACGATCAGCGCTTCGAGATCCAGGGCAATACGCTGCGGCTGAAAGCCGGCGCGAACCTTGATTTCGAGACGGCGACCAGCCATGGCGTCACCATCCGCAGCACCGATGCCGGCGGCCTCAGCTTCGATCGCGCCATGTCCATCTTGGTGACCAACACCGATGAAGCGCCGACCGGCCTGGTCAGCACCACCTACCAGGTTGCTGAAAATGCCGCCGCGAACGCGTCTGTGGGTGCCCTGGCCGGTCAGGACCCTGATTCGGGCGACACGACCTTCACCTACCAGGTGCAGAACAGCACCTTGTTCGAGATGGTGGGCAGCGAATTGCGCGTGCGCAGCGGCGCCGACCTCAATTTCGAGGCCCTGGTCAGCCACGACATCATCGTGCGCGTCTTCGATGGCAGCAATAATGCCCTGTTCACCGATGTGACGGTGACGGTAGCGATCAATGATGTGAACGAGGCGCCGTCGGCGCCGGTCCTGCAAGGCGCGCAGCCGGTCGCGGAGAATGCGACTTCGGGTCTGGTGGGCACGCTGGCGGCGACCGATCCGGAAGGCCATGCCATCACTTGGTCGGTGGTCGGCACGAATTTCGAGGTCCGCAACGGCCATGAGCTGCATGTCCGGGCCACAGCCAGCCTCGATTTCGAGGCCGGCGCCACCGTGCCAGTGACAGTGCGTGCAACCAGCCAAGGCGGCCTGTTCAGCGAGACTGCGCTGACGGTCAACCTCTCCAATGTGAACGAGGCGCCGGGCGACATCACGCTCTCGGCGACCACCATCACTGAGACAGCGTCCGCGGGCAGCGTCATCGGTAGTCTCGGCGCCACAGACCCTGATGCCGGCGGCAGTGCCAGCTTCAGCATCGTGGGCAATGATCCGCGCTTCGAGGTGGTGGGCAATGCGCTGCGCCTGAAGGCCGGCGCCGGCCTCGATTTCGAGACCGCCGCGCAGCATGACTTGACCCTGCGCGTCACTGACCAGGGCGGGCTGAGCTATGACGAGACCTTCACCATCACCGTGACCGGCGCCAACGAGGCACCGGGTCAGGCCAGCCTCGCCACCAGTGGCGCCCTACCTGAGAATGCCACCGCCGGCACGGTGGTCGGCGCGATCAGCGCGCTGGATCCTGAGAACGACCCGCTGACCTACAGCGTCTCCGGCGATGCGCGCTTCGAGGTGGTGGGCAATCAGCTGCGTGTCGCCAGCGGCGCGAGCTTCGACTTCGAAACCGAGAGCAGCATCGCGCTCACGCTGCGCGCCAGCGACGGGCTGTTGCACAGCGACACGGTGCGCCATGTCACGGTGGGCAATGTGCAGGAAGTGCCCTCCGGCCTGTCGCTCAGCGCCAGCAGCGTGGCCGAGAACAGCCCGGCCGGTACCGTCGTCGCAGCCCTCACCGGCCAGGACCCCGAAGGCGGTGCGCTGAGCTACAGCCTGCAATCCGGCGCGGGCTTCCAGATCATGGGCAACCAGCTGCGCGTGGCCTCGGCTGCGAGCCTGGATCATGAGACTGCCGCGTTACGCAACGTGACCATCCGCGTCACCGACGGCCAGGGCAACCATGCCGATTTTGTCCGCAGCATCACGATCACCGATGTGAACGAGGCGCCGACCGGTCTCAGCCTGTCCAGCTATGCGGTCAGCGAGAACAGCGCCACGGGCACGGTCATCGCCACGCTCGACGGCAGCGACCCCGATGGCGGGGTGCTCACCTACTCACTGATCTCCGGCACCGGCCTCACCATCGCAGGCAATGAGCTGCGCGTCGCGGCCGGTGCCACGCTGAACCATGAAGCCACGCCCTCTATCGATGCCTTGATCCGTGTGACCGATGCCGGCGGCATGAGCACCGGCTTCCTGCACAGCATCGCCGTCAACGACGTGGCCGAGGCGCCTTCCACATTGTCGGTCGTTGGCGCCGTGGTGGCCGAGGATGCCGCGGTCGGTACCCTGGTCGGCCAGGTATCCGCCCAGGATGACGAGGGCGGGCCGATCGCCCTGCAACTGATCTCCGGCAATGCGCAATTCACCCTGTCCAATGGTGAGCTGCGCCTGGCCGATGGCGCCGGCCTCGACCATGAGACGCAGGCCAGCATCGACATCGTCATCCGTGCCACGGATGCTCAGAACAACAGCCGCGACTTTACCCGCACGATCAACATCGGCGATGTGGCGGAGGCGCCCGATGCCTTGTCGCCGGCGGATTTCACGATGGACGAAAATGCCGCCGGCGGCCAACTCGTAGGCGTGCTCAGCGCGACCGACCCGCAGGGTGGCGCACTGACCTATGCCATTGTCTCCGGTGACGGGTTCGAGATCCTGGGCGATGAACTGCGCGTCGACCCTGGCTTCCTCGGCAGTTACGACTTCGAGGCCAATCCCACCATCGCCTTGCAGATCCGCGTGACGGATGCCCAGAGTCACAGCGCCGACTTCGCGCTGAACGTCATGCTGAACGATGTCAACGAGGCGCCGTCCGCCCTGGTCGCGGACCAGGCCGCGCTGGCGGAGGACGCCACGGCCGGGACGGTTGTGGCCATCCTGTCGGGAACCGATTCGGATGCTGGCGACACTCTGAGCTTCTCGCTCGACACGCCCTCTGGCCTGTTCGACATCCTGGGCAATGAGCTGCGCCTCAAGGCCGGCGCCGCGCTCGACTTCGAGACCGCGCCGGTTGTGGATGTCGCGATCCGCGTGACCGACGCCGGGGGGCTGAGCCTGGTGCAGCTCGTCACGCTTAACATCAGCGACGCCAACGAAGCGCCGACCAGCCTGGCCCTGGATACACCGAGCGTGTCCGAGAACGCTTTGGCCGGCACTCTCGTCGGCACCCTCTCCGGCACCGATCCCGATGCGGGTGACAGCCTCACCTTCGAGCTGGTCCAACCGTCGAGCCAGTTCGAGATCGTCGGCGAGCAGCTCGTGGTCGCAGCCAACGCGGCCTTGGACTTCGAGACTTCGGGGTCGCATGACCTGCGGGTCCGCGTCACCGATGCCAATGGCCTGTCGCATGAACAGGTCCTGAGCATCAGCGTCACCGACGTGGATGAGGCGCCGCTGGAGCCGACCATTTCCGCCCTGGAGGTGCGCGAAGGCGCGGCCGCCGGCACGGTGATCGCGACGCTCGGCGCCACAGACCCCGAAGGCGGTGCGCTGAGCTACACGCTGCTCTCGGGCAGTGGCCTGGAGATCGTGGGCAATGAATTGCGCGTCGTCGATGGCAGCCTGCTCAGCCATGCCAATGCACCGCAGATGACCATCGACATCGAGGTCAGCGACGCCGGCGGCAATACCATCCTGTTCCAACCGGTGCTGGAGGTGGGCGTGCCCAACATCGCCCCGCAGGACCTGCTGCTCAGCAACGACATCCTTGGGGAGAACGCCGCGCCCGGCACGGAGGTCGCGGTGCTGACGGTCCAGGATCCCGACAGCAGCGAGTTCACCTTCGAACTCGTCTCCGGCGATGGCTTCGCCATTGATGGCGACCGCCTGGTCATCGCCAATGGTGCGAGCTTCGACTTCGAGACGACGTCGTCCGTGGATGTGCAGATCCGCGCGACCGACGCTCTCGGGGCGAGCACGGTGTTCGCCCGCAGCATCACGATCGACAATGTCGATGAGGCGCCGCACTCCATGATCATGGTCGGCGACAGCGTGGCCGAGGGTGCCAGCCAGGGCACCCTGGTGGCGACCTTGTCCGCATCCGACCCGGAAGGCGGCGCCATCACCTACCAGCTCGTCGGCGATGACGCGTTCTATATCGACGGCGATGCGCTCTACGTCGCTGACGGCGCGCTTCTGAACCATGAGGGCCGGCCGGTGCGCGCCGTTACCTTCATCGCCACCGACGAAAGCGGCAATACGAGCGAGTTCTCGTTCGACATCAACGTCACCAATGTCGAAGAAGCGCCGACCGGCGTGACGCTGCTGCACCCCTCCGACGCGGGACTCTCGCCCGCGGTGATGGAGAATGCCGTCCAGGGTGATGTTGTCGCGCTGCTGCAGGCGGGCGATGCCGAAGGCGGGCCGTTCACCTACACCTTGCAGCACGGGCCGGGCTTCATCATCGTCGGCGAGCAGCTGATCTTCGACGGCAGCATCCCCTTGGATTTCGAGGCGTCCGGCGCGCTTGACATCGCGATCACGGTGACCGACGGCCAAGGCAATGAGGTCACCTTCCAGACCGTGCTGCCTGTCGGCAATGTCAACGAGGAGCCGTTCGATCTTTCGATCGAGGGCGGCTCGGTCGACGAGGATGCACAGGCCGGCGCGGTGGCCGCCGTGTTCACCGCGGCCGACCCCGACACGGGCGGCAGCTTCACCTATGCGCTCGATGCGCCGTCCGATCTCTTCGAGGTGGTCGGCAACCAGCTGCGGCTGCGCGGCGATGCGGTGCTGGATGCTGAAATGACGGCCAGCCACGACATCAGCGTCACCGCGACCGATCCCGGCGGGCTTACGGTGTCGCGCCAGTTCACCATTGCCATCGCCGATGTGAACGAAGCCCCTTCGGGCCTGTCGATCACCGCCCTGGACGTGGTGGAGAACGCCGCGGCAGGCACCGTCATCGGCCAGCTCTCGGCCCAGGACATGGATGCTGGCGACAGCCTCTCGTACTCGCTGGTCAGTCCCTCGAACCTGTTCGCGGTCGTGGGCAGCGAGCTGCGCGTCAAAAGCGGCGCGGTGCTCGATTTCGAGACCGCCGCATCGCACAGCCTGCGACTGCGCGCGACCGATCGCGGCGGGCTGACGACGGAACAAGTCTTCACCGTCGACGTCGCCGACGCGAATGAAGCACCCGTCATCGCCGCGGGCTTCGGCGTCACGCAACTGCGGATCGCAGAGAATGCGGCCGCCGGCCGCCAGCTCGGCGCGGTCACCGTGTCCGACCCGGATGGCGGCCCGGCGCCGAGCTTGTCCCTGGTCGGCCAGCATGCCGGCTACTTCACGCTGGATGGCACGCAGATCCGCCTGGCGGATGGCGCCAGCCTCGACCATGAGACGCTGGCTGCGCTGTCATTCGGTGTCCGCGCCACGGATATCGGCGGGCTGCATGCCACGCAGATGTTCAGCGTCGATGTGATCGATGTGCTCGAAGCCGGGCAGAATGCGCAATCGGCCCTGGGCGGCGGCGGTGGCTATTCGGGCCTGCAGGTCCGGATGGAAGAAGATGGCGTCTACATCACCGTGGGCGATGAGAAGATCATCGTGCCGGCCAACGGCCAGGTGCAGCTCGCCGATGGCACGCTTTCCTTCGGCGATGGCACGACCGCTGCCGCGATCGAGCGCCTCTACCTCTCGATGCTGGGCCGCTCCGCCGATGGCGGCGGGCGGACCACCTATCTGGAGATGATGCAGGATGGCGTGAGCCTCAGCCAGATCGCGCAGTTCTTCCTGGACAGCCCCGAGTTCAACGGCTTCGTCAGCAACTACCTCGGCGCGCCCAGCTATGCCGCGGTGACGAACACGGAATTCGCAACACTGCTCTACCAGCGCATCCTGGGTCGCAACCCGGATGGCGACGGGCTGACCTTCTGGGTGGGCAACCTCAATGCCGGCGCCATCTCGCGGGCCGACATGCTGTCGGGCTTCATCCTCAGCGACGAGGCGCGCGATCGCTTCGCCGATGAGACGCAGCAGCTCTGGATCGTCGACCAGGAGGCGCTGATGGTGCGCAGCCTCTACGACATCGCCCTGGGCCGCGAGCCGGATGCAGGCGGCCTCGCCTTCTGGAGCAATGCCCTGGAGAACGGCATGGGCCTGGACGCGCTGGCCGACATGATCGTCGGTTCTCCCGAATTCCAGACCATGCTGGCCACGAAGTCCGTCACCGAGATGGTGACGCAGTTCTACGTGCAGGGCCTGGAGCGCGCGCCCGAACCCGAGGGCCTGGCCTTCTGGAGCGGGCTGATCACCACCGGCGCCGCAGACTGGTCTGATATACTGATCGCGATCTCGGCAAGCCCCGAGCAGCAGGGCCAGTTCACCGATTATCGCGATGGCGTGGGCATCTTCGGCCCCTTCTGATCGCGGGCGGGGTGTCATCGCGCCCCGCCTGCACTACCCTTATGTGTGAATGCGTCCGGGCTCCCGCCCGGCGCCATCCATGCATGAGGCCCCATGACCGACGACGCCAGCACACCCATCCTCACCCGTGATGGCGCCGTCGCCACCTTGCGGCTGAACCGGCCGCGGCATCTCAACCGCATCGAACCGCCCGACCTCGCCGCCATCGCGGCGGCCCTGCGTGCGGTCGATGCCGACCCCGCGATCCGCGTCATGGTCTTCACCGGCACCGGCCGCGCCTTCTCGGCCGGCTACCACCTGGGCGATCTCGCCGAACGCAACGATGCCGCCGTCACCACCGGCGGGCCGGAGCTCAGCTTCGAGGATGTCGGGCTGCTGCTGGAAAACTGCCGCGTGCCGACCATCTGCCGGCTCAATGGCGGGGTCTATGGCGGCTCCACCGATCTCGCGCTGTGCTGCGATTTCCGCATCGGCATCGACAGCATGGAGATGTTCATGCCCGCCGCCCGCTTAGGGATCCACTACTACCCCTCGGGCATGGTGCGCTACGCCTCGCGCCTCGGGCTGAACGCCGCCAAGCGCCTGTTCCTGACCGCCGACAAGCTTACCGCGCCGGAACTGCTGGCCATCGGCTACCTGACGCAGATGCAAACCGCCGAGACGCTGGATGCGGCGGTCGCCGCCCTCGCCGAACGGCTGGCCGCCATGGCGCCGCTTGCGGTGCAGGGGATGAAGCGCGCGCTGAACGAAATCGCCCGCGGCGAATTCGACGCCGCCGGCTGCGCCGCCCGCGCCAAGGCCAGCCAGGCGAGCGAGGATGTGAAGGAAGGCCTCGCCGCCTATCACGAAAAGCGCGCGCCGGTGTTCAAGGGGCGCTGAACGCCCCCCTCAGAACGCCACGTCCCGGTTCACATCCTTGT
>JAPLOW010000182.1 GCA_026400555.1 Hyphomicrobiales bacterium | reverse complement strand
GCACGTAGATCGCCTGCACCGAGGTGATCGAGCCCTTGGTGGTGGTGGTGATGCGCTCCTGCAGGTTGCCCATGTCAGTGGCGAGCGTCGGCTGATAGCCCACCGCCGAGGGAATGCGGCCGAGCAGGGCGGACACTTCGGAGCCGGCCTGGGTGAAGCGGAAGATGTTGTCCACGAAGAACAGCACGTCCTGGCCCTGGTCGCGGAAGTGTTCGGCCACGGTGAGGCCGGTCAGCGCGACGCGGGCGCGGGCGCCCGGCGGCTCGTTCATCTGGCCATAGACCAGCGCGCACTTGGAGCCGGCGGTCGAGCCGTTGTTCTTCTTCGGGTCCTGGTTCACGCCCGATTCGATCATTTCGTGATACAGGTCATTACCCTCGCGGGTGCGCTCGCCGACGCCGGCGAACACCGAATAGCCACCGTGTGCCTTTGCGATGTTGTTGATCAGTTCCATGATCAGCACGGTCTTGCCGACGCCGGCGCCGCCGAACAGGCCGATCTTGCCGCCGCGGGCATAGGGTGCGAGCAGATCGACGACCTTGATGCCGGTTTCGAGGATCTGCGATTCGGTCGCCTGCTCCGAGTAGGACGGGGCAGGCTGGTGGATGCCGCGCATCGCCTCGCCGATCACCGGACCGGCTTCGTCAACGGGCTCGCCGATGACGTTCATGATACGGCCGAGGCAGGCCTCGCCGACGGGCACGACGATGGGGCCGCCGGTGTCGGTCACGGCCTGGCCGCGGACCAGACCTTCCGTCGAGTCCATCGCGATGCAGCGGACCGAGCTCTCGCCCAGGTGCTGCGCCACTTCGAGCACGAGGCGCGAGCCAAGGTTTTCGGTTTCGAGGCCGTTCAGGATCTCCGGCAGATTGCCTTCGAACTGGACGTCAACGACAGCGCCGATCACCTGCGTGATCTTGCCGGTGGCGTTGAGCTTCCTCGTTGCGGTCGCCGCAGCCTTGGCGGCGGAGGCCTTCGCGGCCTTGGGTGCAGCGGCTTTCGCGGGAGCCTTGGTGGTGGCTTTGGCCATGGTTCTCTCCGATCCTCGAATGTTCAGATGACGGTCAGCGTCACGGGCACATTGCCGCGCGTCGCCTTGGAATAGGGACAGATGGTGTGGGCGTCCTCGGCGAGGGCCTGCACCTTGGCAGTGTCCTCGCCGGGAATGGATACCTTCAGCTCAGCGGTCAGCGCGAAGCTGGTCTCATCCTTGTTCAGCGTGACAAGGCAGGTCACCGAGGCGCGCGTCGCATCGACGCCGTGCTTCTTTGACAGCGCAATGATCGCCTGACCGTAGCAGGCCGACCAGCCCATGGCGAAAAGCTGTTCGGGGTTCATGCCGTCCACGGCGCCGGGGCCGACCAGCTCCTTGGGCAGCGACATGCCGAGCACCATCTTGCCGCCTTCGAGCGAGGCGCGGCCATTGCGGCCGCCGCTCGACGTGGCATGGGTGGTCATGATCGGGGTGAGGGCCATGCTCAGATCTCCTTACAGCGCTTCCGCACCGGAAATGATTTCGATCAGTTCCTTCGTGATCATCGCCTGACGCGTGCGGTTGTACTTCTGCGTCTGCTTCTTGATCATATCGCCGGCATTGCGGGTGGCGTTATCCATGGCGGACATGCGCGAGCCCTGCTCGGAGGCGGCGTTCTCGAGAAGGGCCTTGAACACCTGGACCTTCACGTTGCGCGGCAGGAGCGTGGAGAGGATGTCCGTTTCGTCGGGCTCATAGTCATAGACAGCCTCGGCGCCCTTGGCCGATGCGCGCGCCGGAATTTCGCACGGGATCAGCTTCTGGGCGGTCGGAACCTGCGCAATCACGGACTTGAACTTCGAGAAGAACAGCGTCGCCACGTCGAACTCGCCGTCCTCGAACATCTTGAGCACGCGCGTGCCGACCTCGTCAGCCTGCACGAAGCTCATCTGCTTGACCGAGCGAAACTCGATAAGATCGATGATGTTGTTGCCCAGGGTCCGGCGCAGGGCGTCGTTGCCCTTCTTGCCGACGCACAGGATCTTAACCGTCTTGCCCTCGGCAAGGAGGCGGTTGGCATGCTCGCGGGCAAGGCGCGCGATCGACGAGTTGAAGGCGCCGCAAAGGCCGCGCTCGGCGGTGCAGACGACCAGGAGGTGCACCTTGTCGGCGCCGGTCCCGGCCAGCAGGCGGGGTGCCGAGGACAGACCCACGCCGGCGCCGAGATTGGCCAGCACGTCTTCCATCTTCTCGGCATAGGGGCGCGCCGCCTCCGCCGCGGTCTGCGCCTTGCGCAGCTTGGCGGCGGCGACCATCTGCATGGCCTTGGTGATCTTCTGCGTCGCCTTCACCGAGGCGATGCGTGTGCGCAGATCCTTCAACGATGGCATCAGCCAACATCCCTTCTGGCTTCGATCGCATGCTCGACCTTGCGGC
Organism: Hyphomicrobiales bacterium; assembly: GCA_026400555.1. Lineage (GTDB taxonomy): Bacteria > Pseudomonadota > Alphaproteobacteria > Rhizobiales > Beijerinckiaceae > Allobosea. The sequence continues at coordinate 4,123 of JAPLOW010000182.1, read as the reverse complement.
GGAACAGGATCGGATCGGCAATCATGCGAACCGGGGTGGCGTTGACTCCGGTGCCATGCACCGTCACGTCCCCGAAGTTCAGGACGCGGCCGAGAAGTCCCTGATCGACCGAAATCGAGTCAACCTTCTCAAGCCGCTGTTCAATGGTCGAGCGTGCGACGAGGCCCCATTTGCCAACCACCTTGCGGGTGGTCACGCCAAGCTCGGTTGAGCGCGCGATGATCCATGCGACACCCAGCCAGACCAGCGCGGCCACAAGCAGGATGCCGCCGATCTGCACCGAGAACCCGGCAATGACAGCGGCCGCGAGCAGGCCCATGATCGGCCTCGCATAGACAACCCAGTGAAGATGCGCGCTGTGCACGATCTCCTCACCCGGTCCCAAGCTGTCGCTGACATAGCCCATCGCACACATTCAACTCAGGCGAAGGACTTGGTGTAGCTCTCGATCAGGCCCTTAAGCGTGGCGGCGCTGGCATCCGACAGATCCTTGGAGTCGCGGATCGTGTTCAGCAGGTCGGCGTGCTTGCCGCGCAGCAGCGAGAGCAGTCCGTCCTCATAGGCGCGCACCTTGCTGACCGGCAGGCCGTCGAGGTATCCGTTCACGCCGGCATAGATCACGCAGCACTGCTCTTCCATTTTCAGCGGCGCGAACTGCGGCTGCTTCAGAAGCTCGGTCAGACGGGCGCCGCGGTTGAGCAGGCGCTGGGTGACGGCGTCGAGGTCGGAGCCAAACTGGGCGAAAGCAGCCATTTCGCGATACTGGGCCAGTTCGCCCTTGATCTTGCCGGCAACCTTCTTGGTGGCCTTGGTCTGGGCGGCGGAGCCGACGCGGCTGACCGAAAGGCCGACGTTCACCGCCGGGCGAATGCCCTGGTAGAACAGGTCGGTCTCGAGGAAGATCTGGCCGTCCGTGATCGAGATGACGTTCGTCGGGATGTAGGCCGGAACGTCGTTGGCCTGGGTCTCGATGAGCGGAAGGGCGGTCAGCGATCCGTTGCCAGCCGCGTCGCCCATCTTTGCGGCGCGCTCCAGCAGACGGGAGTGCAGGTAGAACACGTCGCCAGGATAGGCTTCGCGGCCTGGCGGGCGGCGCATCAGCAGCGACATCGGGCGGTAGGCCACGGCCTGCTTGGACAGATCGTCATAGATGATGACGGCGTGCATGCCGTTGTCACGGAAGAACTCGCCCATGGCGCAGCCCGAGAACGGCGCCAGGAATTGCATCGGCGCCGCGTCCGAAGCGGTGGCGGCCACGATGATCGAGTATTCGAGGGCGCCGCGCTCTTCGAGCACCTTGACGAACTGGGCAACCGTCGAACGCTTCTGGCCGATGGCGACGTAGACGCAGTAGAGTTTCTGGCTCTCGTCCTTGCCTTCGTTGTTGGCCTTCTGGTTCAGGATCGTGTCGAGCGCGACGGCGGTCTTGCCGGTCTGGCGGTCGCCGATGATCAGCTCGCGCTGGCCGCGGCCGATCGGGATCAGCGCATCGATCGACTTCAGGCCCGTCGCCATCGGCTCGTGCACCGACTTGCGCGGAATTATGCCGGGGGCCTTCACGTCAACGCGGGCGCGGGCTCTTGCCTTGATCGGCCCCTTGCCGTCGATCGGATTACCGAGCGCGTCGACGACACGGCCGAGAAGCTCCTTGCCGACCGGCACGTCGACGATGGCGCCGGTGCGCTTGACCGTCTGGCCTTCCTTGATCTCGCGGTCGGAGCCGAAGATGACGACGCCGACATTGTCGCTTTCGAGGTTCAGGGCCATGCCGCGCACGCCCGATTCGAATTCGACCATCTCGCCGGCCTGGACCTTGTCGAGGCCATAGCAGCGGGCGATGCCGTCACCGACGGAGAGCACCTGCCCCACCTCGGTCACCGAGGCTTCGGAGCCGAAATTCTTGATCTGATCCTTGAGGATCGCGGAGATTTCTGCGGCGCGGAGTTCCATCAGCCGACCTCTTTCATCGCAATACGGAGGGAATTGAGTTTGGTTTTCAGTGACGCATCGACCATCTTCGACCCCATCTTCACGACAAGCCCTCCGATGAGCGAGGGATCAATCCTGAGGTCGATCGTGACCTCCTTGCCGGCGGCGTCTTTCAGCGCGGCGGCGATGTCCTTGAGCTGACCAGCAGAAGGCTGCTCCGCTACCGTCACCTCCGCCCGGACGATGCCCTTGGCGTCGGCGTTGAGCTGGCGGTAGGCCGCGATCATTGACGGCAGCGCGAACAGCCGGCGCTTGGACGCCACCAGCCCGATGAAATTGGCGGCGATGCCGTCGATCTTCGCGGTCTTCAGGACCGCGTTCACGGCGCCAACCTGCTCATCGGCGCTGAAGACCGGGCTCTTCACCAGCTTCTGCAGGTCTTCGCTGGCGGCGATCATCGCGCCGAACTGGTCCAGCGCCGCGCCGACCGCGTCGGCGACCTTCATCTCTTGGGCGAGCTCAAACAGCGCCGAAGCATACCGGCCGCCGACACCCGCCACGATGGAACCACTCTGGGCCACGTTTTGCTCTCTTTTGTCCATGAGGCCCGCGCATCCGTCGCCTTTGGGCATCTTTGCACGAGCCGCGCCATTGCGCATGAATGGAGACCTCGCGAGACCCTGGGCCCCGTGAAGCGAGCGTGCGGTAGCATGCTGATCCGGGCCGCGCAACCCGCTGCGAAGGTCTAAAGGACGCAGCCGCGAACCACGGGGACCTATCCACATACCCGGAAGGGCGGCCACGCCCGGGCCAACGCTTCAGTTGGCGACACCATCACGCCCCTCGATGCGCATCAAGGTTGCGGTCAGGAGTGCGCAGAGCTTTTCGGCGCCGGCGCTGACGGCAAAAACCTCGGTCATGGCCAAGGTCAGGGTCCGGCCCGCCTTGACCACCCGCCCCCTCGCGATGATCACATCCCCCGACGCCGGGCTCAGCAGATTGATCTTGAACTCGGTGGTCAGAACGCCGGCACCGGCCGGCATCAGGGAGAGCGCAGCGTAGCCTGCGGCAGAATCAGCGATGGCCGCCACGGCGCCGGCATGCACGAAGCCATGCTGCTGGCTGACATGGGCCGCGACCGGAAGGTGGATGTCGACCTCGCCCGGCGCAACCCGAACGAGCCGCGCACCGAGCGTGGCCATCAGGCCTTGCCGCCCGAAACTCTCCCGGATGCGGCTGTCGATCTCCGGAGTGGACGGCATCAGGCCGCCTCGCTGCACGCCGCAGCGTCCTCGGGAACCTCACGCGACACCTGCGCGACGGCCTTCCGGAGGGCGTCAAGCGTCGCATCTGGCCGGATGCAATGATTGGCCAGCCCCTGCCGGAAGGCGCGCGCGCCAGGACGCCCGGCGAACAGGCCCGTCAGATGACGCGTGATCGCATGCAGACGCGTGCCGCCGGCCAGTTCAGCGGCCACATAGGGCTCATAGGCCTCGATGGCGGCGAACATGTCCTTGACCGGCGCGGGCCGGCCGAACAGGGCCGGATCGACCTGTAGCAGGACGTCCGGGTTCTGGTAGGCCTCGCGCCCGACCATGACACCATCAAGCTGCGCAAGATGGGCGTGCCAGTCGGTTGGCGCACGGATTCCACCGTTGATTACCACCGGCAGACCGGGGTTGGCGGCCTTGAGGCGATAGACCCGCTCATAGTCCAGTGGCGGCACGTCACGATTCTGGCGGGGGGACAGGCCCTGAAGCCAGGCCTTGCGGGCATGCACGATCAGCGCATCGGCGCCAGCCTGACACACGGCCCCAGTGATCGCATCGAGGGCCGCTTCCGTGTCCTGATCGTCCACGCCGAGGCGGCACTTGACCGTTACCGGAATGGCCACTGCGGCCTTCATCGCTGCGACACATTCGCCCACCACGGCGGGCGTCTGCATCAGGCAGGCTCCAAAGGCGCCGCCCTGCACGCGGTCGGAGGGGCAGCCGCAATTGAGGTTGATTTCATCATAGCCGAAACCCGCGCCGATGCGGGCGGCGGCGGCCAGTTTGCCCGGATCATTGCCGCCAAGCTGCAGCGCGACCTTGCCCTCGGCGGCCCTGTTCCGGCCGATCAGCCGATCACGGTCGCCATGCACGACCGCGTTCGCCGTCACCATCTCTGTATAGAGCAGCGCATGGCGCGACAG
>JAPLOW010000065.1:57728-66730 GCA_026400555.1 Hyphomicrobiales bacterium | reverse complement strand
CTGGCCGCGACGGCCGATGGCCAGCGACAGCTGCTCGTCGGGGACCACGACCTCGATCTTGTCGGCTTCCTCGTCGAGCACGACCTTGGCGACCTCGGCCGGCTGGAGTGCGTTAACGATGAAGGTCGCAATGTCCTGCGACCACGGGATGATGTCGACCTTCTCGCCCTGCAATTCGCCGACCACGGCCTGAACGCGGCTGCCACGCATGCCGACGCAGGCGCCGACGGGATCGATCGAGGAATCGCGGCTGATCACGGCGATCTTGGCGCGCGAGCCAGGATCGCGGGCCACCGCCTTGACCTCGACGATGCCGTCATAGATTTCCGGCACTTCCTGGCCGAAGAGCTTGGCCATGAACTGCGGGTGCGTGCGCGACAGGAAGATCTGCGGGCCGCGCTGTTCGCGCCGCACGTCGTAAACATAGGCGCGGATTCGGTCGCCGACCTTGAAGGCCTCGCGCGGGATCAGCTCGTCACGGCGGACGATGCCTTCGCCACGACCCAGGTCGACAAAGACATTGCCGTATTCGACGCGCTTCACCACGCCGTTGATGATGTCGCCGATCCGGTCCTTGTACTCGTCATACTGATGGTCACGCTCCGCCTCGCGCACCTTCTGGACGATCACCTGCTTGGCGGACTGCGCAGCGATGCGTCCGAAATCGAAGGGCGGCAGCGGATCGGAAATCACATCTCCGGCCTCGGCCGCAGGGTTCTTCCGCCGCGCCTCGGAGAGGGAAATCTGGACCGCGTCGTTCTCGACGACCTCGACGACCTGCAGATGGCGCGACAGGCGCAATTCGCCGGTCTTGGGGTGGATCTCCGCATGGACATCCGTCTCCGCGCCATAGCGCGAGCGGGCAGCCTTTGCGATTGCGTCCTCCATCGCCCCGACGACGATCTGCCGGTCGATGGACTTCTCGCGTGCGACCGCATCAGCGATCTGAAGCAACTCAAGGCGGTTGGCGCTGACGACCATGGCTCAGTTCTCCTCGGGACGGGCGGATTGGGCGGCCTTGCGGCCACGCACGGGTTTGGCAACGGGTTTGGGCTTGGGCCTGAAATCGGGACGGGCCCGGCTCCGCTCGACCGCGTCCGGTTCTGGCATCGCGGGCTCAAGTCCTTGCTTGCCGCGCCGCAGCGACTCGGCAATCAGGTCCTCGGTGAGGATAAGGCGCGCCTCGGACATGTCGGCGATCGGAACCCTTGCTAGCGGGTCCACGCCATCGGGCGCGTCGGGAAGCTCGACGATCGCAGCACCATCCTCGACCCCACGCAGCAGGCCGCGGAAGCGCTTGCGCCCGCCCAGCGGGACCGCCATCTCGATCTTGGCGTCATGCCCGGCCCAGCGCAGGAAATCTCCGGCACGGACCAGCGGCCGGTCGATTCCGGGCGAGGACAGTTCCAGGTTGTAGGCGGTGCTGATCGGCTCCTCGACGTCCAGCGCCGGCGACACCGCCTTGCTGACCAACTCGCAGTCATCGACGCCCATCGACCCGTCCGGCCGTTCGGCCATGATCTGGACGGTGCAGCCATTCTGACCAGTGACACGCACGCGCACGAGCCGATAGCCGAGCTGTTCGATCACGGGTTCGACAACGGCCGCCACACGGGCGGCAACACCGCTCTCCCGGATGATCCGTGCTTCGTGGTCGACCATCGCTGGCACTGTCATGACGTCCTGTTGCTGGCAAGTCGCTCGTGTCCCAGGCCTCGCGGCAACAAAAAAGAGCGGGCTTTGCAGCCCGCTCTTGATTGTGCTTCGCAGCCTTAACCAGAGCTTTGAGCGTTTTATAGTCCAGATCGAGGGCCAGTTCAAGCAAACATCGATGCCGCCTGGGCAAGATATTCGCCGATGGTCCAGTTTTTTGCCTGCTCCGATAACCGGCTGGTGAGGTTTTGCCGCCTAGGGTTGCATTGATCCTGGGAATGCTTCGACATGAACAACGTCGCCACCGTCCTTGCCGAACTTGACAGCGCCATGGCCTCCCACTCGGAAGAGCAGCGCGTCAGAACCGTGACCCGCGTCACCGACATGTTCATCAACAGCGCCGAGGCCTACAGTTCCGACCAGGTTGGTGTGTTCGACGTGGTGATTGGCCGTCTTGCCTCCGGGGTCGGAACCCAGGCGCGCTACGATCTCTCCGAGAAGCTCGCTGATGTGGCCAATGCACCGCGCGGGATCGTCCGTCAGCTCGCGCTCGATGAAATCGCCGTCGCCAAGCCGGTTCTGACCCGCTCCGTGGTCCTGACCGACCAGGACCTGATCACCGTCGCCTCCACAAGGGGCAAGGACCACATGCTGGTGATGAGCGCTCGACAGAATCTCGGCGAACCGGTTACCGACTATCTTGTGGTCAAGGGCGACAAGACGGTGTCGCATGCGCTCGCGCAAAACCTGTCGGCCCGGTTTTCGTCGCGGGGGCTCGGCCTGATGATCACGCGCGCCTTCACCGACGAGAATCTGCAGAGCGCGCTCAGCAACCGGGCCGACATTCCGCCGCAACTCATGGACAATCTTACCCAGGCGGCGCGCGCAAGCGCGCGCCGCCGCGCGCAGGGGGACCAGGGCAAGGTCGTCTCCGGCTGGGCCAAGCCGACGCCTGCGCCCGTCGCGGCCAAGACAGAGCGCGAGGGCACCGCTGCAGATGACCTAACGGAAGAAAAGCTCGCGGCCGTCGCCGCCGCAGGCGAAACGGACAACGCCATCGCCAGTCTGGCGAAACTGGCCGGACTCTCGCCGCAAGCCGCCGAGCAGGCGATTGTCGGCGCCGACAGGGATGCCTGCCTCGTGATTGGAAAGGCCATGGGCTGGAGTTGGCCCACGGTTCGCCACCTGCTCGGCCTGCGGCCGACCTCCGACCAGATGCCGCACCTGATCGACAAGGCCGAGGACAACTTCGCGAACCTCGCTCTGCCAACAGCGCAGCACGTGCTGCAGTTCATGCGGCTCAAGGACAAGGCCGACGCCGCAAAACGCGCTTGAGCGCTTCTGAGATGCTCAAAGCCGGGCGCGACGGATGCAGAGATAGGAGGGGACACGTCCGGCGGCGATCGCCTTCGCCTCGTAGCGCGTCCGGACCCAGCCTTCGAAGGGCTCGGTCCACGCCTTCGCCGAGGCCGGTGCCCAGACCAGCCTGTCCTCGGCGGCGATCCGGCGCAGGGTCCAGCCGACATAGTCGTCAATGTCCGATGCAAAGCGAAAGGCTCCGCCCGCACGCAGGACCCGGCTGATCTCCGAAAGCGTTTCGGGCGAGACGAAGCGCCGCTTGCGCTGCCTGCGCTTGGGCCAGGGATCGGGATAGAACAGATCGACCCGCGCGAGGCTGGCCGCCGGCAGGCGCCGCAGCAGCGGCGCTGCGTCGTCAGGCCAGAGCCGGAGATTGTCCAGTCCCTCGCGCCGTATCGCGGCCAGCATCTTGGCCATGCCGTTGATGAACGGCTCGCAGCCGATGAAGCCGACATCCGGCTCGGCGCGGGCCGCGGCAAGGAGATGTTCGCCGCCGCCAAAGCCGATCTCGAGCCTCACCTCGCGCGGCGGGCTCGCAAACAGCACGCCAAGGTCAACGGGCAGGCTCTCAGGAAGGGTGAGCTGCGGAAGGAGGGTGTCAAACAGATCCGATTGCCCACCGCGTAGCTTCTTGGCCTTGCGGCGGCCAAAAAAGGAACCGCCCGCCCCGGTGGCCGGGCGGGCGGTTCCGGATCGGGCAGGTGTCCCGGGCATCAGGCCAGGGCGGCCTTCAGCGGCTTGACCAGATCGGTCCGCTCCCAGGAGAAACCACCATCACGCGTCGCCTTGCGGCCGAAATGGCCATAGGCGGACGTGCGCGCGTAGATGGCCTTGTTGAGGCCGAGATGCTCGCGAATCCCGCGCGGGGACAGGTCCATGACCTTGGCAATGGCCGCCTCGAGCTTGTCGTCCGAGACCTTTCCGGTGCCGTGGCTGTCGACATAGACCGACAGGGGCTGGGCGACGCCGATCGCGTAGGAGAGCTGGATCGTGCAGCGGTCGGCAAGCTTGGCGGCGACGATGTTCTTGGCCAGATAGCGCGCGGCATAGGCGGCCGAGCGGTCAACCTTGGTCGGGTCCTTGCCGGAGAAGGCGCCGCCGCCATGGGGGGCCGCGCCGCCATAGGTGTCGACGATGATCTTGCGGCCCGTGAGGCCCGAATCGCCGTCCGGCCCGCCGATCAGGAACTTGCCCGTCGGGTTGATCCACCACTTGCACTCCGGATCGATGGCGAGCTCCCCAAGCGTCTCGCGGATGATCGGCTCCACGACCTTGCGCACATCAGCAGAGGTCATGCTCTCGTCGAGGTGCTGGGTCGACAGAACGATCTGCGTCACTGCGGCGGGACGGCCGTTCTCATAGCGCACCGTGACCTGACTCTTGGCGTCCGGGCCGAGCTTGCCGCAGCCGCGTTCATTGGCCTTGCGGTAGCGCGTGAGATTTTCGAGGATCTTGTGGGCGAAATAGATTGGCGCCGGCATGAGATCCGGCGTTTCGGTGCAGGCGTAGCCGAACATGATGCCCTGGTCGCCAGCACCGACATCCTTGTTACCGGATGAATCGACGCCCTGTGCGATGTCGACCGACTGGGGATGCAGCAGCACGTCGATCTTGGCGGTTTTCCAGTGAAAACCGTCCTGCTCGTAGCCGATGTCCCGGATGGCGCGGCGCGCCACCGATTTCACCTTGCTCTTCATGGCCTTCTCGTCCAGCGATGTCCTGACCTCGCCGGCGATCACCACGCGGTTGGTGGTGGCGAGGGTTTCGCAGGCGACGCGGACCTGAGCGGCCTCCATCCCAGCCTTGGCAGCTTCCCTGAAGAAGAGATCGACAACTTCGTCGGAAATGCGGTCGCAAACCTTGTCGGGATGGCCCTCGGACACGGATTCGCTGGTGAAGAGATAGCTCGAACGGGCCACGGGAACATCCTCAGGGCTGTTGGTGAATAGGGCAGGCACTCTCAGCGGCCACGCCTGGTCGGCGACATCAGCGCGGCGCGCGCTTCTGCCATTGCCGGCCTTGCGCGTCAAGCCGATTGACCGATGCGCCGGACGTTCGTTCGATTCAAAGAACGCTTCAGGAATTCGGCGGCGGGTTAGCGGCGAGCGCCTCAGCCAGATCGATCAGCCGGCGACGCACCTGGGCATCAGGGATGCGGACAAAAGCGCGGGTCAGCTGGACACCCTCCGACGTCGACATGAAATCCGACATCAGCTTCTGCTGCGGCATCTCCGCAAATCCTGCGGCCATTCCGACATCACCGGACGGGGCGCCGTCAAAAAAGAACTCGACCGGCACGCCGAGGATCTTGGCAATCTGCTGCAAGCGGCTGGCGCCAATCCGGTTGGCGCCCTTCTCGTACTTCTGGATTTGCTGGAACGTGATGCCAAGCGCCTCTCCCAGACGCTCCTGGCTCATGCTGACCAGGAGCCGGCGCATGCGGACACGCGCGCCCACATGTCTGTCGATCGGATTCGGAATCTTCTTCGGTACCACGGACATAGCCTGCGCAAACCCCAAGATGGTGATGGCTCCAAGCCCGTCCGGGCGGCGCCAAACGTGATCAATCTGTCCTCATGCGCCGCATCCGCAGGAAAACGGCCATTCCAAGGCACATCAGCACGAGGGCCATGGCCAACAGGTTTCCGACTCGCGAAAAGGTTGTAAGACCGATCGCACGCGGGAGTCCAGTGTCAAGCACGCCATCGCTGCTGAGCGGCAGGCTGCCGATGCTGCGGCCATAGGCGTCGACGACGCTCGAAACGCCATTGTTGGCCGCGCGAATCATCGGCATTCCCTCCTCGATGGCGCGGAGCCTCGCCTGGCTTGCGTGCTGATGGGGGCCGGGGGTCTGGCCGAACCATGCGTCATTGGTCACGTTCAGCAGAAGCTGCGGCCGCCGTGCCTTGGGTCCGGCCATGTGCGGCAGGATCTCCGCGGGAAAGATCGCCTCATAGCAGATGCTCGCGGCAACCGGGGGAAGGCCCGGCACAGCCAAGGCAGCGCGGGCGGGCGACGCCGCAAATCCGCCGGGAATGGCCACGAAAGCCGTCAGCCCGAGCGACTGCAACGCCACGGCGAAGGGCGAGGGCAGATACTCGCCGAAGGGCACCAGGTGATTCTTGTCGTAGGAGGCGACGATGCCGCCCTCACGTGTGATGACCTGGATCGCGTTGAAGATCGGCGGATTTTCCTCGCCGGGCAGCGCCACACCGGCGCGCGCCGCCCCCGTGATCAGGGTCACACCCGGCGGTAATGTGCCGGTTATCCGCGACAGGGCCTGCGGCGTCCGGCCGAGCAGGAACGGGAAGGCCGATTCGGGCCAGATCAGATGGGTCACATCCTGAAGCCCCAGCGTGCGGGGCGACGTCGCCTTGTCGGACAGCGCCAGATAGCGGTCGAGAATCTCGCGCGCTTTCTCCGGCCGGAACTTGTCATCCTGGGGCAGGTTTGGCTGCATGATCCGGAGCTTGATGCCGGCAACCAACGGACTTGGCGCCGATGGAATGCGCCACCAGCCAAAAGCAAGCAGAACAGCAAGGCTGATCGCTCCCGTTGCGCTGAGGACCCATCCCGCTTTCCGCGCCTTCAGCGTGATCACGATGGCCGGAAGCGCGCCAAGCAACACGGCGACAAGCGTCAGGCCATAGAGGCCGAACACGGAGGCCGACTGCGCCAGCCAGGAATTCTCAGCCAGCGCCTGTCCATAGCTGTTCCAGGGAAAGCCGGTGAAGAGATTGCCGCGGGCGAACTCCAGCGCCCCCAGCGCGCCGCCGAGCGCAAGCAGCCGCGAGGCGCCCGGGCGCCAGACAAGCTGCGCCACAGCAAATCCCACCGCAGGAAAGACGGCCAGCACCGCCGGCAAGCCGAGAACCCCAAGCGGAATGGCCCAGGCGAACTTGTCAGCCTCAACGAGAAAGGCGGCGCCGAGCCACCACAGGCCGGCGACGAAGAAGCCGAAACCCCAGAACCAGCCATCGGCGAAGGCCTGCCCAGTGCGGCGCCAGTATGACGGCGCCGCAACGCCGTCGAGCAGCCAGACCGCCACCGAAAACTGAATGACGAGCAGCGGCCAAAGCCCGAAGGGCGCGAGCGTGAGTGCACCGACCGCGCCTCCCGCCATGGCGATCAGCCGGCGCCGCCAGCCCCAGCTCAGCATCACGGCCTCGGCGAGCCGGGCGAGGTTCATCCGCTCTGGTCCTGGCGCCCCGTCGATCCCGCCGATTGATCCTCGGACGCGGCTGCCGACGACCGGTGAATGCGCACTCGCTTCAGCCGGCGCGGGTCAGCATCGAGCACCTCGAACTCAAGTCCGTCCGGACCCTTGATCAGTTCGCCACGGGCAGGCACGCGCCCAACGATGCTGACAATCAGGCCGCCCAGGGTGTCGACGTCCTCGGCCTGCCGGGCAGAGACGAGATCAAGGCCGAGGCTCTCGGAAATGTCCTCCAGCGGAACCCGCGCATCAGCCACGACACGGCCATCGGCCTGCACGGCGATGCCGTTGACCTGCGCCTCGTCGTGTTCATCCTCGATGTCGCCGACCACGATCTCGACGAGGTCCTCGATCGAAACAAGCCCGTCCGTGCCGCCATACTCGTCGATCACCAACGCCATATGGGTGCGCGTGGCCTGCATCCTGACCAGAAGGTCGATGGCGGGCATCGAGGCTGGGACATACAGCACGGGGCGCAGAATCCGCGCGCTGGCCAATTTGGCGGACAGGTCAACCGCGCCGAGGTCCGGTCCCGCCGCCTCGCCGCCCGCCTTGCGGCGGCGCTTGCGGCTCGCCTCCGCGCGGGCCGCGAGAAAATCGAGATAGTCGCGGATGTGGACCATGCCGCGGGGATCGTCGAGCGATTCGCCATAGACCGGCAATCGCGAGTGGCCAGCGGTGCGGAACAGGTTCAGCAATTCACCAAGCGAGATTTCGGCCGGCGCGGCAACAATGTCAGCCCTTGGGACCAGCACGTCAGCCACGCGCTTGGTGCGCAGGCTCAGCACGTTCGAAAGCATGGCCCGCTCCTGCGGGGACAGCTCCGTATCACGTCCGTTCTGGGCAAGCGCACCTTCGATCTCGTCACGTAGCGACGGACCGCCCTTCAGCTTGAGTGCGGCCATCAGACGCGCGATGACGCCGCTGGGACTGGCTTGGGCTCGTTCGCTCGTTGGTCGACTGTCGTCGGTCATGGCTGGCGCTGGAATGACCCGAAGCCCTGTGCTTCGTCAAGGCTTATCGTCATAGGGGTCCGCAATCCCGAGCATCGCCAGGATGCGCCGCTCCTGCTCCTCCATCGCTTCGGCGTCCGCGTCGGTCAGATGGTCGAAGCCAAGCAGATGCAGGAAACCGTGCACCACCAAATGGGTTGTGTGATCGATCACGCTCTTGCCTTCCACCGCCGCCTCGCGGGCCACGGTCTCATAGGCGAGGGCGATGTCCCCCAACATGGGAGCAGTGGCCACCTTGTCGGGGCTGGCCGCCGGAAAGGACAGAACATTGGTGGGCTTGTCCTGCCGGCGCCAGCTCTTGTTGAGAGCGCGGACTGTCGCATCATCGGTCAGGAGCACGCTGACTTCGGCGCCCTGCCGGAACGGCCGGGCAAGATGCCGGGCTGATGCCGCGATAGCGTTGGCCGCCAGCGCTTCGATGTCCGCGACCTTCAGCCAGTCATCACAGTCGACCGAGACATCCGTCTCGGGCAAAGAGGGTCCGTTCAACGCGGCGCACCCTTGTCCACCACCGGTTCGCGCGCCGCGTCCTCATAGGCCTTGACGATCTTGCGGACCAGGTCATGGCGGACGACGTCGCCCTCCCGGAAGGTGACATGACCAATGCCTTCGACCCCGGACAGAAGCCGGACGGCTTCAACGAGGCCGGACTTCTGCTGGGGCGGCAGATCAATCTGGGTCGGATCGCCCGTGATGATCATGCGGGAGCCTTCCCCGAGACGGGTCAGGAACATCTTCATCTGCATGCTTGTGGTGTTCTG
>JAPLOW010000065.1:0-57679 GCA_026400555.1 Hyphomicrobiales bacterium | reverse complement strand
TGTTCTGCGCCTCGTCGAGCAGGACAACCGCGTTGGTCAGCGTTCGGCCACGCATGAAGGCCAGCGGCGCGATTTCGATCATACCGGTCTGCAGGGCACGCTCGACATGGCGCGCCTCCATGAAGTCATAGAGCGCGTCGTAGATCGGCCTGAGATAGGGATCGACCTTCTCGCGCATGTCGCCGGGCAGGAATCCGATACGTTCGCCGGCCTCGACGGCCGGACGCGAGAGGATCATGCGCTCGACCACGCCCTGCTCGATCAGCGAGACGGCATGTCCGACCGCGAGCCAGGTCTTGCCGGTACCGGCCGGGCCTTCGGCGAACACCAGTTCGTTGCGCTTCATAGCACGCAGATAAGCGTCCTGCGCGGCGGAGCGGGCGCGAACCGGCCCGCGCTTGCGGGTCACGACCGCATCGAAGGAGACGCCGTTGCCATTGCCGGGATTTGGGAACAGCGAGCGCTGCTGCGCGCTTTCCTCAATGGCGCCGTCAACATCGCCGGGGCTGATCAGCGCGCCGTCCCGGGCGCGCTTGTACAGGGCTTCGAGCACGAGGCGCGCACGCTCGGTCGTGTCCAAGGGACCCTTCAGGATGACGCGATTGCCATTGGCATGGGCGACAATCTGCAGCCGTCGTTCGAGATGGGCCAGATTCTGGTCGTACTGGCCGAAGACGATGCCGGCGAGGCCGTTGTCCTCGAGTGTGAGAGACACTTCCTGGGCTTCCCGCAACTGGGGGGCGGCGACAACCGCAGCGCCTGTCAGGGAGGGGCGATGCAGGCCTTTTGCAGGCGCAAGATCGGATCGTGCCAAGTGAGCGTGTCTCCTTTGCCCAACCATGAAGCAGTCAAACCACGACGCGGACGCGAATCACGCCACCGATGCAACAGCTTTGTCCGAAACGATTCGTCCGAACAGAGTGTTCGTTGTCTGTGACAGGATGTCTACCGAAACGGTGTCGCCGATATGACAGGCGTCCGTCTCGACCTGGACCGTCTGCAGATAAGGGGACTTGCCGGACAGCTGGCCGGGATGACGCCCGGCACGCTCGAGCAGCACATCGACCCGGCGGCCGATCGTCGCCGCATTGAAGGCCTGGCGATGCTCCTCGACACGCGCCTGGAGGATCGCCAGCCGCTCGGACTTGACCGCTTCGGGAATCTGCTCTGCCGCACCCGACGCCGGCGTACCGGGTCTGGGTGAGTACTTGAACGAAAACACCGTCGCGTACCGGACATCGTCGATGAGGCGCATCGTGGCGTCGAAGTCGGCGTCAGTCTCACCGGGAAATCCGACAATGAAATCGGACGACAGCGCGATGTCGGGCCGCACCGCCCTCACCTTCGCGATGATGTCGCGATAGCCTGCCGCGCTGTGCTTGCGGTTCATCGCATCGAGAACTGCGTCGGAACCCGACTGCACGGGCAGATGCAGGAAGGGCATCAGCGCCGGCAGATCACCATGGGCCCGGATCAGACCGTCGTCCATGTCATTGGGGTGGCTGGTCATGTAACGCAGCCGCCGGATGCCATCGAGGCTGGCGAGCCGTTCGAGCAGCCGCCAGAGTGGCCAGGGCCGGCCATCCGGCCCCTCGCCATGATAGGCGTTCACATTCTGCCCGATCAGTGTCAGTTCGCACACGCCGCCGGCGACAAGAGCCTGCGCCTCCGCAACAATCTTGCTCACGGGGCGGGAGACCTCCGCGCCGCGCGTATAGGGCACCACGCAGAACGAGCAGAACTTGTCGCAGCCCTCCTGCACGGTCAGGAACGCCGTCACGCCACGCGCGCGGGTCCGGCTCCTGTCCGGCACGGGGAGAAAGCCGAACTTGTCCTCGATGGGAAACTCGGTGTCCACGACCTTGCGCCGCTCCGACCGGGTGAGAAGGTCCGGCAGGCGGTGATAGCTCTGCGGGCCGACCACCAGGTCAACGGCTGTCTGGCGGCGCTGGATCTCGGCCCCTTCCGCCTGCGCAACGCAGCCGGCGACCACGATCCGGGTGTCCTTGCCCTGAAGGGCTCTCAGTTCCTTGCCCTCGCGCACGCGGCCCAGCTCCGAATAGACCTTGTCGACGGCTTTTTCGCGGATGTGGCAGGTGTTCAGGATGACGAGGTCGGCATCGGACTGCTCGGCGGTCTCGGCATAGCCTTCCTTCGCAAGGACATCAGCCATGCGCTGCCCGTCATAGACGTTCATCTGGCAGCCATAGGATTTGATAAAGACCTTTTTCATGGCGCTCGGAACTGCGGGACGGGGTGACGGCCTTTTAGGGCCAGCGCGGCCGAAACTCAATCAGCCCGATCTGATCCGGTTCGCTCACGGCCCGTGAAGTGCCTCAGAGCGGCCTGCTTCACGGACAGTTCGGCCAGGCGCGCCGCCTGCTTGCGCGAATGCTCGCGGCCCATCCTGATCGGCTCGCCCCAGACAAGCCGGACATCAATCGGACCACCCGACAGGATTTCCTTGAGATGCGGCAGCAGTTCGGTATCGCCGTACCAAGCCAGACGCGCCCGCTCAGCACGGCCGCCGGGAATTCCGTGACGGCCGATATAGAGCAGCGCCAGAGGCTGGACGATGATTTCGCCGCCATCATCGGGACCGAGCGCTTCCTTCACGGCGCCCAGAAGCGACGACTTGAACGGCAGGATTCGCGTTCCATCCCCCGTGGTGCCTTCGGCAAACAGCACCACGCTCTCGCCGAAGGACAGGCGCTGAGCCATTTCGGAGGCGATCACCGCCGTATGGGTCCTGCGCGCCCGATCGATGAACAAGGTGCGCTGCAGCCGCGCCATTGCGCCGATGCCGGGCCATTCCGAGATTTCGGATTTAGCGATGAACGACAGGGGTCCGGTCGAACCGATCACCGGCACATCGAGCCAGGACACATGATTGGCCACGATCAGGGTCCGGGCGGAAGGATCTGGCGGCGAGCCCTCGACAACGCAGCGGACACCGATGACCGAGCAGATCATCCGGTGGAAGACCTGCGGCAGGACATGGCTCCTGCGCGGCGCGATTCGGCTGACGAGCGCTTGCGCCGGAATGCCGACAAGGCTCACGGCCGCGATCAGGCCAACCTTGAACGTCGCGCCGGCGCTCCAGCGCGGGCCCTTCAAGAGGTCGGGCTTTTTTTTCCGGCTCGTGATCCGCATCAGTCCAGATCGCGCTGCAGGATCAGGGCCAGAGCACGGCTGCCGTCGGCCAACGCGTAGTAGCCAGGTCGCTCGCCCACCTGTGCAAAGCCAAAATGACGGTAGAGCCGGAGCGCCGACGTGTTGTGCGCGTCAACCTCCAGGAACAGCTTCGCCACGCCGCGCCGGGCGAGATGGTCCATATGGCGCTCCAGCAGCAGTTTCGCGAGGCCCTGGCCCTGCCTGTGCGGTGCAACACAGATGGTCAGGATCTCGGCCTCATCGGCAGCCAGCCGGGACATCACGAAGCCGGATGGCTCGCGCTCGCTGCCCGCAATCACGGCATCGGCAAGGATGTTGGCTTCAGCCAGCATGCGGGCGACGTCCGGCTGGTCCCAGCCGCGCGCGAAGCTGGCCTGATGCAGGGCTGCCGCCGCGGCCGAATGCGCGGCCCGCAAGGGTTCGATCCGGAGCGTCAGCCGGCCCCGGAGGCGGGCTTTCAGCGCGGCGACCAGTTGCATCACCGGCCTCACGGTGCCTCGGTCTGGCGCGGCAGGCGGCCATTGTCCTGCGGTTGGGCGTCCGCCGCCCGCAGATACAGCGGACGCGGCAGCGCCGTTTGTTGATCGGCCAGCAGTCCGAGCCGGGCAACCCAGCGGATGTCCGGACCCGCCGCGGCCTCGACCACGACGGCGTCGAGGCCGATCGACCAGGCTTCCTGTGCCACCAACAGCGCGCCCGAGCCCGACAGGCTGACAGGACCCTTCCCGATGCTGCGGACGGCGTCGCGGATGCTGCATTGCCGTGCCCCGGCGAGCACTGACCCATCTGGGGCGAGCGCCTGGAAATAGACCTGCCCGTGACGGGCATCGATGGCCGCGGCCGTCATGCGCCCGGCTTCGCGGCCGATCATCGGCGCACAATAGGCGGCGAGCGTGGTGACGCCGACAACGGGTCGGCTGGCGGCGAGCCCCATCGCGCGGGCGGCGGAAAGGCCGACCCGCAGCCCCGTGAAGCTGCCGGGGCCGACTGTGACGGCGATGCGGTCCAGCGCCGCAAAGCCACCCTCGACCTTCGCCATGACCCGCGCGACCAGAGGCATCAGCGCCTCGGCATGGCCCCGCTCGATCACAAGCTGCTCAAGAGCCAACGCATCCGGCTGGCCTTGCTCAAGGACACAGGCCGAACAGGAGCCAAGCGCCGTGTCGATGGCGAGAATGCGCATGCGTCCGGCCGGTTCCGCTCAGATGGCCTGGACTTCGCGCACATCCGGCAAGAAGTGCTTCAGGAGGTTCTGGATGCCGTGCTTCAGCGTCGCCGTCGACGAGGGGCAGCCTGCGCACGACCCCTTCATGGCTAGGAAGACCACGCCGTCCCTGAAGCCGCGGAAGGTGATGTCGCCGCCATCGCCGGCGACGGCGGGGCGGATGCGGGTTTCAAGCAAATCCTTGATGGTTTCAACCGTCTTGGCGTCGCTCTGATCGAAGAACTCCCCGTCGGTATCCGGCGTCGCGATGTGGCCATCGCGCACGATCGGCTGGCCGGACATGAAATGCTCCATGATCGCGCCCAGAATCGCCGGCTTGAGCTGCTGCCATTCGCCGTCAGTCTTGCTGACGGTGACGAAATCATTGCCGAAAAACACGGCGCTGACGCCCGGCACCTGGAACAAGCGCTGCGCCAGCGGCGAGGCTGCGGCCGCCCCTTCGTCGCGCATATCGAGCGTGCCGTCCGGCATGACAGTGCGGCCCGGAATGAACTTCAAGGTGGCCGGGTTCGGCGTGGCCTCGGTCTGGATGAACATGGTCTTTCTCCCGCGCATCAAGCCGGTTCAAGGCCGGCGGATCCCGCTGGCTTCAACATAGGCGTCAGGGCAGCAGCTTGCCAGCCCCTTTTGCCGGCGGAGCCGCTCCTCAAGGCGCTTTCAGGCGGGCCAGGCGCTCAAGCGCCGCGTCGAGCGTCGTATCATGCTTGGCGAAGCAGAAGCGGACCACCGAAGTCACGCCGCGATTGACATAAAAGGCGCTGACAGGGATGGCCGCGACGCCGTGGGTCGCAACCAGTTCCTTGCAGAAGACGACGTCATCCACCTGCCCCAATCCGCTGATGTCGATGTTGACGAAGTAGGTGCCGGCGGAGGGCAGGACCTCGAAGCCGAGGGTCTTGAGGCCGCTGCCGAAGCGGTCACGCGAGCGCTGGAACGCGGCGCGCATGCCATCGAAATAGGCCATGTCCTTGCCAAGGCCGAAGGCAGCGGCGGCCTGAAGATTGGGCGGCGTGGTGAAGGTGATGTACTGGTGGGCCTTCGCCAGAACCCGCATCAGCTCCGGCGCGGCCATGACAAAGCCGACCTTCCAGCCGGTCAGGGAGAAAATCTTGCCGGCGGAGGAGATCTTCACGGTGCGCTCGCGCATGCCGGGACGCGCCATCATCGAGACATGACGATGGCCATCGAAGACCACATGTTCCCAGACTTCGTCGCACAGCGCGACCGCATCGTAACGCCGGCAATAGCCGGCGAGCAGGTCGAGATCCTCGTTCGGAAAGATCGTGGCCGTCGGGTTGAGCGGATTGTTGAGCAGGGCAAGGCGGGTGCGCGGCGAGAAGGCGGCAGCGAGAGCCTCCTGCGTGATGCGGAAGTGCGGCGGCTTCAGGGTGACGAAACGTGGGATGCCGCCGGCGCGGAGCACGAGCGGCAGATAAGCGTCGTACATGGGTTCGAACAGGACGACCTCGTCACCCGGTTCGATCAGCGCGAACAAGGCTCCCGCCAAGGCTTCGGTTGCGCCCGACGTCACCATGACTTCGCGATCCGGATCCAGCGCCAGTCCCTGCCAGTGGCGGTAATGCGCCGCAATCGCCTGCCGCAGCTCCGGCAGCCCCATCATCGGCGGATACTGGTTCCAGCCGTGGAGGACGGCATCGGCCGCCTTCTGCCGGACATCGGCTGGTCCCGGGTCGTCGGGAAAGCCCTGGCCGAGATTGACGGCGTTGTGCTCGCGCGCAAGCTGCGACATCTCCTCGAAGACGCTGGTCTGCAGTTTGGCAAAAATCGGGTTCATGGTGTCTCGCGGATGGCTTGGGCCGTCAGAGCAGCCCGCTCTGCCGGGCCATGTCGGACAGGCTCGCCTGGGGCCGCGCGCCGATATGGGAAATGATCTCCGAAGCAGCCATCGCGCCCAACCGCAGGGCATCACGATGATCCCGCCCCGTGGCCAGGCCGAAGAGGAAGCCCGCAGCGAACAGATCGCCCGCGCCCGTCGTATCGACCACGCGCTCGACCGGGAAGGCCGGAACCGCCACTGTCTCAGAGCGGGTGACCGCCAGGGCCCCGTGCTCGGACCGGGTCACGACGCCGATGACGTCCTCCCCGCGCAGGGCCGCAATGGCCGTGTCGATGTCGCCGGTCTGGTACAGGCTCTTGAGCTCGTGCTCGTTGGCGAAGACGATATCGACCATACCGTTGCGGATCAGGCCGAGGAACTCGTCCCGCCAACGGTCGACGCAGAAGGAATCCGACAGTGTCAGCGCCACCTGCGAGCCGGTGGAATGGGCAATCTGGGATGCCTTGCGGAAGGCATCCTTCGCGGCCGGCGGGTCCCACAGGTAGCCCTCAAGATAGACAATCCGCGAGGCGCGGACGAGATCGGCCTCAATGTCGAGGGTGGACAGGCCCTGGCACGCCCCCAGATAGGTGCTCATCGACCGCTGGCCATCCGGCGTCACGGCAATCAGGCAGCGGGCCGTCATCGGGCCGCTGGTAGCGTCCTCGGAACGGAAGATTACGCCGGTCGCGGTCAGGTCATGGCGGTAGAGCTGGCCGAGCTGATCATTGCGGACCTTGCCGATAAAGGCGCCCTTGCCGCCCAGCGAGGCGATGCCCGCGATGGTGTTGGCGGCCGAGCCTCCCGAGATCACCTGTCCGGGGCCCATCACAGCATAGAGTTTTTCGGCCCGATCCTCGTCGATCAGGGTCATGCCACCCTTTTGAATCGCGTGCGAAACGAGAAAATCATCCTCGGCTGTCGCGATAACGTCGACGATGGCGTTTCCGATGGCGAGCACGTCGTGGCTGGTGACTGTCATGGCGAGGTCGTTTCCCGTGAGCGCAGAAAGCGCGCCTGTCGCATCCAGGGCGCGCCCGGTCAACCTCCCGTGCGGTCCCGGCATCGCGATTCTTCCAGAACCGCGTCGAGCTCGGCGATCGCTCTCTCGTCAAGTGAGGCAATTTCCCGTGCCAGGCGGTTGGCCAGCAAGGTCGCCGCCGGATCAAGACCCGCCGTATCAATCACAACGCGCGGATCGGACAGCTCCGCCAGCCTGACCAGTTCGTCGGCCTCATCCCAGATCACGCCGAGCGCGTGGATCACGCCCTGTACGAAGGCAAAACTCGGTCGGCCACGCCGGCCATGCTCCAGCGCCGAAACATAGGCGCTGGACACGCCAAGTTGGCGCGCGAAGGCTTGCTGCGACAGGCCCTGACGCTGCCGGATTTCACGCAGGCGTGCGCCAAACGGCGTCACGGGCGGTGATCCTTGAGACGGCGCAGGCGGACATACATCGCGCCTGTACCGCCATGGTGGTGCGCCGCGTCCTCGAAGCCGAGTACGACCGGGCGCAGGTCCGCCATCCGGAGCCAATGCGGCACCATGCGCTTGAGCACGCCACGTTCGTCCCCATCCATCGCCGTGCCGGCAGCCCCCTTGCCGGTGATCACCAGCACAAGCCGCGCGCCGCGCTGCTGTTCGCGCAACAGGAAGCCACGCAGATGGTCGTGCGCCTGCGACTGCCGCAGACCATGGAGGTCGAGCACCGCTTCCAGCGATTGCGTGCCCCGGCGCAGGGCTGTCAGCGTGCGTCGTTCGAGCGGAACAAGGGGCGCCAGCGCGGGCCTGGGCGGCGACGCGGGGTCGGCCTGTCGAGGCGAAGGCGGCGCCGCTTCGCCGGGCAGGGCCGGTGCAACCTCGGATTCGGTCGTGCCGTCAGGGGGAACAGGCAGGCTGCGCCCGGAAAAAGGCTTTACCGTGCGCGCCACATGGCTCCAGAGCTGGATCTCCTCGCCGGTCAGCGGCCGGCCCTGACGCCTGCGCATCACGGCAGATCCGCGCGCGGCCACAGGATGGTGGCGTGAACGCCGTGACGGGTGAGACCGGCCACGAACCCGGCCTCGGCGCCGGACCCAAAATACAGATCGAACCGGGCTGGGCCGACGATGGCGGAGCCGGTATCCTGAATGACAGCCAGCCGCCGCAACGGCTCGGTCAGATTCCGGGTCGCGGTGGGGGTGGTCCCATAAAGCCAGATCGGCAGACCATAGGGCCAGATAGCGCGATCTGCAGCCACGCTGCGATGCGCGGTGAGCGGCACGCCCGCACCGCCGATCGGTCCGCTGTTCGGCGCCAGTTCCGGCGCAACGCGAAAAAACACGAACGAGGCGTTGTTCCACATGAAACGTCTTGCCCAGCCGGGATCGCCCTTCAGGCGCGCCACGAGACGGTCCATGGTCATCTCGGCCGGGGGAATGGCCTCCGTTTGCGACAGCAGACGTCCGAGCGAGGTATAGGGATGACCGTTGCGGCCGGCATAAGCCACGCGCAGCAACGAACCATCCGAAAGCCGCAGCCGCGCCGAGCCCTGGACCTGCATCACGAAGCGGTCGACCTCATTGGCAAGCCAGGCCACGACCGGAAGGCCTGGAACGGCGCCCTCCTCGATCTCGCGTCGGGTCGGATAAGGACCCAGTGTCCCATCGGCAGACCGGCGCGCCGCCTGCAGACCCTGCGGCACTCCCGCCGCCGATTCGCCCTGCCCGAGCGTGACCAGATCATCCGGCCGTCCGAACAGCGGCACCGGGAACGCATCTGTGCGAACGGTGGAGCCACGGAACTCCGGCTCGAAATAACCGGTCAGGAAGCCAGGCGGTCCATCGGGAAGGATGGCGAGAGGCACGAACCGGCTCTCGAAGAAGAGCCGCGCCATCTGCTTGCCAGATCCGATCATGGCGAGTGCGGCGGAGCAGGCCCGCGCCAGAGCGGCGGGCGGCTCAAGTCCCTGCCGCAAGACATCCGCTCTTTTGCAGCCCATGACAAAGGCGGTCAGGGCGGCGGCATGGTCATCCTCATGCCAGCCGGCCAGCGAATCGAATGAACCGCGTTCAAGCCTGGCTCCCGCCACGGTCGACGGAACCTGTTCGACAGAATGGGATATGCCGGTGGTCACGCTCATGACAACCGCCAGCAGCCAGCGTCTGATCAATCGTCGGAGCCAGTGGCGACCAGAAGCCAGTTCGGATCACGCGCGCCGAGCTGACGGGAGAAGGTCCAGGTCTCTGTGACGTCAACCACGGTGTCGGGGCTTCCGTCGATGGTCGCGCCGGCCTTGTTCTTCAACGCCTTGATCAGCTTGGGCGAAAACTGCACAGTGATCATGCCGGTCTTGCCCTTGACCTCGGCGGCCACGATCTCTGCCCTGTCCATCGAGACAAAAGTGGTTTCGACGACCTCGCCGCGCTTCTCGCGTTCGCCGATCGCCTGATCGAAATCGTCATAGACGTCTTTCGACAACAGACCTTTAAGGGTCTTGCGGTCGCCGTTGGCGAAGCTCATCACGATCATCTCGTAGGCCGCCTTGGAACCGTCGAGAAAGCCGCGGGCGTCAAAGCCGTGCTCTTCCCGGGCGATCGCATCGAGGCCGTTGGCCACAGGCGTGCCCGGCAGCGCCAGACCGGTCCAGCGGAAGGGCTGTTCCGGGACCGCGTCATTGGCGGCGTTACCCGGCAGACGGATGACATTGCTGTCCGCCGCTGGCGCCTGAGGCGGCGGCTTGCGCCCAAACACGTCTCCCGGCGGCTGCTCGTGGCCGGTCTTCTGACCCAGAACCGAGCGCAATTTCCAGGCGACGAAGACCGCCAGCACCAGAAAGACGAGGGTGAAGATGTCAAACGAACCTTGCATCGCTGTCCATGTCCTGACGATCCGGCGCGGACGTCACGCGCGCCAGCCGGACCGATCCTGAGATAATGATCGGATGTCGTACCATCCAGCCCGGCTCCCCACAAGCCGATGTGCCGCGTCATCGCGATCGCGGACGATCGCGTGAAACCGGACCGTAAAGGGGCCCGGGTCCGGTTTTGCTCCGCGCCGGCGATCCCTTCCTTGTCGCAGCGGCCGGATCGTGCTAGCCGCCCTGCCAGTCGGGTTGCCCGCAGCGTGCCGCTGAAGACCGATCCGGACCCAGATCAACCCGAAGAATGGCGAACCAGACCATGGCCACTGACGCAACCAACGGCGCCGCCCAGCAGAACACCGGACCCTCGCTCACCGCGCTTGTCCAGTATGTGAAGGACATGTCCTTCGAGAATCCGAACGCCCCGCGCGTGTTCGGCAACGCCCAGCAGAACCCGCAGATCCAGCTCCAGGTCAATGTTGGCGCGACGCAGCTCAGCGAAACAGACGTCGAGTCCGTCCTGACGCTCGAGGGCAAGGCCGAAATCGGCGCCGACAAGCTGTTCGTGTTCGAATTGTCCTATGCCGGCGTGTTCCGTATCGTCGGCGTACCAGCCGAGCACATGTCGGCGGTCGTGATGATCGAATGCCCGCGTCTTCTGTTCCCCTTCGCCCGTCAGATCGTGGCAGATGCCGTGCGCAATGGCGGCTTTCCGCCGCTTTACATCGACCCGGTCGACTTCCAGGCCCTGTTCCAGCAGCGCATGGCCGAGGTGCAGGGGCAGCAGCCTGCTGCCTCCTGAGGCGCATTCGCCATCACCGGACGGCGGTCTCCTGCCTGGTCAGATAGGCTGTCCAGAGCGCGCCGGCGCCGGGCGCTGACCCTGCGCTCCGGGCGAGCGCGGCCACGAAGGCTGCATGCGCCTCGTGCTCTTCCGGCGTGATCCGGGGCGCGCGGACACTGGTTCGTTGAATTGCGCGCATTGCATGGGTGCGGGTTGTCGGTGCCCCGGCCCTTGACTCGACAGACGCCGGAGCGGCGAGACCCAGATTGGTTTGTCGCCCGCCGAGAAGCTCAATGTAGACATCCGACAGTATCTCGGCGTCGAGCAAGGCTCCGTGCTTCACGCGGCGGGTGGTGTCGATGCCGTAGCGGGCGCACAGAGCGTCGAGGCTGTTGGAAGCCCCTGGATGCTTGCGCCTGGCCATGACGAGCGTGTCGACTACATTCTGGGATTCGAGCCTTGGCTTGCCGACGAGCGCCAACTCCATGTCGAGAAAACCGACATCGAAGGGCGCATTATGGATCACCAGCCGGGCGCCGGCGATGAAGTCGGCAAAGGTATCGGCAACATCTGCAAACCGTGGCTTGTCCGCCAGAAAGGCGTCAGACAAGCCGTGGACGGCGAAGGCGCCTTCGGAAACCGGGCGGCCCGGATTGAGATAGGCATGGAAGCTTCGCCCTGTGGGGCAATGGTTGATCAGTTCCACGCAACCGATCTCGATGATCCGGTCGCCATTGCGGGCATCGACCCCGGTGGTTTCGGTGTCCAGAACCACTTCCCGATTCATTGTGCCGGCCCGCCCTGTCTGGATCGCGAATCAGCTGTAAGTCTAGTCACGATCGCTTCAACTTCGGCACGGGCGCTTGCGAGGCCCTGGCTGGTGTCCACAATGAAATCGGCCCTGCGGCGCTTCTCCGCGTCAGGAATCTGGCGTTTCAGGATAGCGGCGAACCTGTCTTCGGTCATGCCCGGGCGGGCGAGGACCCGCGCGCGCTGCACCTCCGGCGGAGCGGTGACAACGACGATCCTGTCGCAGCGGGCGGCAGCGCCGCTCTCGAACAACAGGGGGATGTCGAGGACGACGAGCGGAGTGCCACTTGCTCTTGCGGCTTCCACGAATTTTGCTTCCGCCTCCCGCACCAGCGGGTGGATCAGGGCCTCAAGCTCAGCCAGCCGTCCAGGCCGGCCCAGAACCTCACGGGCGAGGGCTTCGCGGTCGACCCGCTGACCGGTCACGGCGGCGGGAAAGAGCGCCCTGACCGGCTCGACCGCCGCACCCGCATAGAGCTGATGCACAGCGGCGTCGGCATCATGGACCGGACAGCCAAGCTCCCTGAACATGGCGGCTGTTGTGGACTTGCCCATGCCGATCGAGCCCGTCAATCCCACAACGACGGTCATGAGCCGGTGGTCCGGGTGATGTCGGCAGCGACCATCGCCCACAGGTCCGGCGTCACCTGCGGTGTCCCGCCGAACCAGAAACCGAAGGCTATGGCAGCCTGATGCAGCAGCATGCCGAGACCATCGACCGTGCGTGCGCCGCGCCGGCGTGCCTGCCGCAAGAGTTCGGTGTCCAGCGGGACGTAGACGATGTCGTACACGATCGTGCCGTCGAGCCTGTCGGGCCAATTGAGCACAAGGGCTGGCTGTCCGACCATGCCAAGCGACGTCGTGTTGATGACAAGCTGGCTTGAAGACAGGCTGGCAGAGGCCACTGGCCAGGGCACGTGCCCGACCTCACTGCCGAGCGCAAGGTGAGCGAAGGATTCGATCAGCGCCTGAGCCCGCGCGACGGAGCGGTTTGCGATCAGGATCCGGGAAATCCGGCGTTGCAGCAATCCATAAATGACCGCGCGCGCGGCGCCGCCTGCGCCCAGGACAAGCACCTGATCGACTGAACGATCCCAGCCTGGACAGGTTTCGTCCAGATGCGCGAAGAAACCAGGCACGTCCGTGTTGGCGCCGGTCAGTGTCCCCTGATCCATGAAAACCGTGTTTACAGCCCCCATGGCGGCAGCATCGTCGGTCAGCGCGTCGAGGGACGGCAGGGCCGCTTCCTTCAGCGGCTTGGTGAGGTTGCCGCCGAGAAACTCCCCGTTGCGGACACGGGCCAGCAAGCCCGGCAGCGCGTCGGGCTGGGCCTCGATCCGGACATAGGCGGCGTCCAGTCCAAGCTCTGCGATCCAGCGGCCATGGATCATCGGTGATCGGGACTGCGCGATCGGCGAGCCTGCAACGAAGCATGTCCGAGTCATGGTTGTTATTCCGCCAAAGCGCCGAGGTCGCGCAGCATTGCCAGCACGGCCAGAAGCGGCAGGCCGAGCACAGTGAAGTGATCGCCAGCCACTGCGCTGAACAGGTGGCTGCCGAGACGCTCGAGTTGATAGCCGCCAACCGTAGCGGTCGCCTCTGCCGGAGCGGCGGCGAGATAGCGTCCAATGAAGTCATCCGAAAGCGCGCGCATGGTCATCTGCGCTGTGGCGCTGCCCGAGCCCAGGATCACGCCGCCTCTGGCCAAGGCGAAGGCCGAGGTGAGCTGGTGGGTCCTGCTCGACAAGTCCCTCAGCTGGGTGATGACGTCAGCCCGGTTGGCCGGTTTGTGAAAGGCACGGCCGTTCATTGTCAGTGTCTGGTCTGCGCCTAGGACAAGCGTGTCCGGGCGCAGTGCACTGACATGAAGCGCCTTGGCGCCGGCCAGCGTCGCGGCGACGGTGTCCGATGGTGCGCCGGCGTCAAGGTGTGCCTGCTCGACCGCGCGTTCATCGATCTGCGCCGGTTGGATATCAACCGGCAGCCCGGCCGCAATCAGCATCGCGCGCCGCGTGACGCTGGCGGATGCCAGCAACAGGGGCTGCTCAGGCAGCCATAGCGAGCCCAGCCGGTCTGGAGCATGGTGCGTTGCGGACATGGCCGGGTCACATCGCAATGAATTTGAGGCGATGATCGCGCAGATGCTCAAGGATCGCCGCGGCGGTTTCCTCGATGGAACGGCGGGTCACATCGATGACGGGCCAACCCCGGCGCGCGAACAGTTTCCGGGATGTAGCGATCTCGGCCGCGACTGCGTCGTGATCGACATAGGCGGTGTCGTCATCAGCCTTGAGCGAGAGCAGCCGGTTCTGCCGGATCTGCACGATGCGCTCGGGCGCGGCCACCAGACCGACGATCAGCGGCTTGCGCAGGGTTTCGAGCTGGGGCGGGGGGGGCACACCTGGAACAAGCGGAATGTTGGCGGTTTTGACGCCCCGGTTGGCCAGATAGATGCTGGTCGGTGTCTTTGAGGTCCGGCTTACGCCGAGCAGCACGATGTCGGCGCTTTCGAGGTCATCGGTCAGTTGGCCGTCATCGTGCAGCATGGTGTAATTCATGGCGTCGATGCGCTTGAAATACTCCGCGTTCAGCATGTGCTGCGCGCCGGGGCGGGCCGATGAGGCGGCGCCCAGATAGGATTGGAAAAGCGACAGGATTGGATTGAGAATCGACATGGTCGGTGAGCCGATCCGCGTGCAGAAGCTTTCCAGAGTCGATGCGAGGTCCTGATCAACGAGGGTGTAGAGCACGATGCCCGGAGCGGTCTCGATTTCGTTCAGGACCCGGTCCAGCTGCGTTCGCGACCGAACCAGGGGATAGACATGTTCGATCGCGGACACGCCCTCATATTGTGCGGCAGCCGCGCGGCTGATGGCGATGAGGGTCTCGCCCGTCGCATCCGATACAAGGTGCAGGTGGAAATAGCTGCGCATGTGGTGTCCCGCGGGATGGCTGGGTCTGGGCATAACGCTGGGGACGGGTGGGGACAAGTGGACGCACGGCCGGGACGCATGGGCCAGGTCGATCGCAAACCGGCTGCTGCCGCCTTGCCTGAGCGGCTGTGGAGGAATCGATGTGGAGACGGCGGCTTTGATCGGGTGGCGATGCAACTTTGCAGAGGTAAGCAAAATTCGATATGGTTAACAAATGTTTAAGAGAAAAAGACGCACTGTGGATGTGACAAGGTCCGCTTGGATCCCCGACCGGTTCCTGTGGATGGCGCGTGGATGATTTCGTGCCGGTGCTTGCGAGGACCCAAACAGAAAAAACAGGAGACCAGATTCAATTCTATCTATTATAGAGGGTTATCGGGGGACAATGATGACAACGACACTGATGCGCCTCTTCGCAGGGGAGACACTTGCAACGCCACCCATCTGGCTGATGCGACAGGCCGGGCGCTACCTGCCGGAGTACCGCGAGACCAGGGGAAAGGCCGGATCGTTCCTCGATTTATGCTTCAACACCGAACTTGCCACGGAAGTCACATTGCAGCCGATCCGCCGGTTTGGCTTCGATGCGTCGATTCTGTTCTCGGATATCCTGGTGGTCCCGCATGCAATGGGCCAGAAGGTCTGGTTTGAGGAGGGTGAAGGCCCGCGACTGGAGCAGATCGAGACAGCGGAAGCTTTGCGCCAGAGGCCGCTGCGGTTTGATCTCGACCGCCTTTCGCCGGTGATCCGCACTGTCGAGCGGCTGCGGCGTGAGTTGCCGGCCGAGACCACGCTGATCGGGTTCTGCGGCGCGCCATGGACGGTGGCCAGCTACATGATTGCTGGCAAGGGCACGGCTGATCAGGCTCCGGCCCGCCTCGTCGCCTATCGCGATCCGGACTTCCTGTCCGCGATGATCGATCAGCTTGTCGATGCCTCGATTGTCTATCTGAAGGCCCAGTTGGCTGCCGGTGCTGAGGTTGTCCAGATTTTTGAAAGTTTTGCGAGTGCGTTGACACCGGGTGGGCTGGAACGTTGGTCCATCGAACCCATCCGCCGCATCATTACCGGGGTGAAGGCGTCCTATCCTGCTTCGAAGGTCATTGTCTTTGCGCGCGGGGCAGCGGGGGTGTTGGGTCAGTATGCGACGATCACCGGTGCGGATGGGTTCGGGATCGATTGGGGAGCGGACCTTGCGCAGACGGTCAGGCAATTGCCGGATACGATTGTCTCCCAGGGGAATCTTGATCCGCTGGCGCTGGTGGCTGGCGGTGAGGCGCTCGACAACGGCGTGAAGGCGATGCTGGCTGTGGCCCGCAGCCGGAGGCATATTCTCAACCTTGGTCACGGGATTGTGCCTCAGACGCCGATCGCCCATGTGGAACGTATGATGACGCTCGTGCGCGGAAGAGCCGTGTGAGCGATGATGTATGAGTGGATCAAGGTGCTGCATGTCGTTGCTATCATCTCATGGATGGCGGCGATCCTGTATCTGCCGCGGCTGATGATCTATCACTGCGCCGCCGAGCGTGGATCGGGGCAGTCTGAGACGTTCAAGGTGATGGAGCGGCGGTTGTTGAGAGCGATCATGACGCCTGCGATGATCGTGGCCTGGGCGAGCGGACTGTACCTTGCCTGGCGTGGGGGCTGGCTGATCGCAGGCTGGTTTCATATGAAGTTGGCTGCCGTGATCGCGCTTTCTGGCGCCCATGGATTTCTGGCCGGGCAGGTCCGGGTCTTTGCTGAAGACAGGAACGAGCGTCCCGCCCGGTTCTTCCGGATTGTGAACGAAGTACCCACCGTTCTGATGCTGGTCATTGTGGCGATGGTGATTGTGAAGCCGTTTTGACGTGAATTTCGGCTCAACGACAGGGCTTGAGAGTTTGCGGGAAATGGGGTAGAAAATCGGATCTTCTTTCATTGCAGATCGAATGAGGTTCGGCGGCACCGTGGTGTCACCGATGTCGATCCCTCCCTTTTTTGTCTGCCGTTCGGTCCAGCTTCTCGCGCGATGGCGCGGGTCCCGCCTGCCGACAGCACAACCATGACCGATGCCTTCATGCGCGAAATCAAGCTCCAGGACCTCAAGTCCAAGTCTCCGACTGAACTGATCACCTTTGCCGAGGAGGTGGAGGTTGAGAATGCGGGAACCTTGCGCAAACAGGAACTGATGTTCGCGATCCTCAAGCAGCTTGCTGCGCGGGACGTCGAGATCATCGGTGAAGGCGTCGTCGAGGTCCTTCAGGACGGCTTTGGGTTTCTGCGGTCGCCGGATTCCAACTATCTGGCCGGACCCGACGACATTTATGTGTCCCCGACGCAGATCCGCAAGTTTGGTCTGCGGACTGGCGACACGGTGGAAGGACCGATTCGTGGGCCGAAGGATGCCGAGCGCTATTTTGCGCTGCTGAAGGTCAACCTGATCAACTTCGAGGATCCGGAGAAGACCAAGCACAAGGTCAACTTCGACAATCTGACGCCGCTTTATCCTGATTCGCGACTGAAGATGGAGGTTCCGGACCCGACCCGGAAGGATTTTTCCGCGCGGGTGATCGACATTGTCTCACCGATCGGCAAGGGCCAGCGCGCGCTGATCGTGGCGCCGCCGCGTACCGGCAAGACGGTGCTGCTGCAGAACATCGCACAGTCGATCACATCGAATCATCCGGAGTGCTATCTGATCGTTCTGCTGATCGACGAGCGTCCGGAAGAGGTGACGGACATGCAGCGGTCGGTGAAAGGCGAGGTCGTCTCGTCAACCTTCGACGAGCCGGCGTCCCGTCACGTTCAGGTTGCGGAGATGGTGATCGAGAAGGCCAAGCGCCTCGTCGAGCACAACCGCGATGTGGTCATCCTTCTGGATTCGATCACGCGCCTGGGCCGGGCCTATAACACGGTTGTCCCTTCGTCGGGCAAAGTGCTGACCGGCGGTGTGGACGCGAACGCACTGCAGCGGCCGAAGCGCTTCTTTGGGGCGGCACGAAATATCGAGGAAGGCGGATCGCTGACAATCATTGCGACAGCCCTGATCGACACCGGCAGCCGCATGGATGAGGTGATCTTCGAGGAGTTCAAGGGCACCGGAAACTCGGAGATTGTTCTCGATCGCAAGGTGGCGGACAAGCGGGTGTTCCCGGCCATCGACATTCTCAAATCTGGCACGCGCAAGGAAGAGCTGATTACGCCGCGCGACCAGTTGCA
Organism: Hyphomicrobiales bacterium; assembly: GCA_026400555.1. GTDB lineage: Bacteria > Pseudomonadota > Alphaproteobacteria > Rhizobiales > Beijerinckiaceae > Allobosea. Next base: position 39,874 of record JAPLOW010000065.1, on the reverse strand, counting down.
GAAGACCTATGTGCTGCGTCGCATTCTCAATCCGATGGGCCCGCAGGATGCGATTGAGTTTCTGATCGACAAGCTTCGGCAGACCAAGCAGAACAGCGACTTTTTCGAGTCGATGAACACCTGAACTGTCGTGTCCGATTCGGGACCGTACCGATCAGACAGGGAAGCCCGCTGTGGGAGATGACACGATTGTTGCGCTGTCGTCGGGTGCCAACAGGGCTGCGATCGCCGTCCTTCGGGTGTCGGGCAATCGCGCTCGATTCGTTGCCGATACGATTCTAGAGAAGCCTCTTGTGCATCGGAGGGCGCAGCGATCGGTCCTTCGCGACCCGGTAACCGGCGCGCGGATCGACGAGTGTGTGGCGGTCCTGTTCGCCGGGCCGCACAGCGCGACCGGAGAGGATGTGCTTGAGCTTCATGTTCATGGCAGTCCGGCTGTTATCACCGCTGTGCTTGCACTTCTCCCGACGCTCGCCAATGGAATTAGGCTCGCTGAGCCAGGCGAATTTACCCGACGCTCGTTGTTCAATGGTAAACTCGATCTGTTGCAGGTCGAAGCCCTTGGGGAATTGCTGGCGGCGGAAACCGATGCGCAATTGCATCAGGCGCAGCGCCAACTCAGTGGCGAGTTGGGACGGATAGCCAGGCGTTGGGCCGATCAACTGGTTCTGGCGCGGTCATGGCTTGAAGCGGAACTGGATTTCTCTGACGAAGGTGATGTGGATACCGGCGCGGCTGGGCGCGCACGGCAAGGGATTCTTGTGCTCCGGGAAGAGGTCGGGGCAATTCTCGCTGGCGAGGGGCACGGGCGACGGATTCGTGAGGGGTTCAGTGTTGTGATTGCGGGTCGGCCCAATGCGGGGAAGTCTTCGCTGCTGAATGCCCTGGTCAAACGGGACGTTGCGATTGTGTCAGACCAGCCTGGAACGACCCGCGATATCATCGAGACACCGGTCTCTCTTGGAGGTTGGCCGGTTGTTTACGTCGATTCGGCCGGGATACAGGAAACGAGTGATCTCATCGAGCGGGAGGGCGTTCGTCGCGCGCTGGCCCGTGTTCAGGACGCTGATCTCGTGATTTCGGTTTTCAGTCATGATATTCCGGAGCTGGCGGTGCTGACTGAGGGCCAATTCGGTATGGTGCGGGTGTACAGCAAGGCCGATCTGGGCGGTTCGGGCCAGCCCGGCGTCGTGCAGGTCTCGAGCCTCACCGGGGAAGGACTGGACCTGCTCAAGCGTGAGATCATCCAGCGACTGGGCGCCTCGGGCCCGGCCGAAGCGTCGCTTGTGTCTCGCGAGCGGCAGCGTCGCTGCCTGGGTGAGATGCTTGACAGCCTCGATCGCGCGTTGCTCGCGGCCCTGCCGGAGCTGGCGGCTGAAGATCTCCGTGGCGCAAGTGCTGCTCTGTCGCGATTGGTTGGCCAGACAGACCTCGATACTGTCCTTGACCGCTTGTTCGAAGGCTTCTGTATCGGTAAGTAGCACGGCGTTGGCGGTAAGGCCGGCGTGATGTTTCACGTGAAACATTGTCGGGTGAGCCACGCCTCGCCAGACTGAGTTCAAGAGGATGGGCCGATGGCCAGCTATGACGTTGTTGTTGTTGGCGGTGGTCATGCGGGCGTTGAGGCTGCAGCAGCGGCGGCCCGTATGGGCGCCGTAACGCTGTTGGTCACCCATAGCATCCAGACGATTGGCGTCATGTCCTGTAATCCTGCCATTGGCGGGTTGGGGAAAGGCCATCTTGTTCGGGAGGTCGATGCGCTGGATGGACTGATGGGTCGCGCTGCGGATGCGGCCGGGATCCAGTTTCGTCTCCTCAACCGGCGCAAGGGACCGGCAGTACGGGGGCCGAGAGCCCAGGCCGATCGCGCACGCTATCGTGAGGCGATCCAAGGGCTCTTGGGGTGCCAGGCCAATCTGACGATCATTGAGGGAGATGTGGTTGGCTTTTCGCAAGTCGGGCGACGGGTTTCAGTCGTCGAACTCGGCGATGGCCGGCGATTCGGATGCGGAACACTTGTCATCACCACCGGAACATTCCTGCGGGGGATGATCCATATTGGATCGCGGCAGATTCCTGCCGGACGGATGGGCGATGAACGCTCTGTTGGTCTGTCGGCACAGTTTGAGCGTCTCGGCCTACCGCTGGGGCGGCTCAAGACTGGTACGCCTGCGCGTCTATCGGGCAAAACCATCAAGTGGGACGCGTTGGAGATGCAGCAGGGGGATCGGGAGCCGGAGCCGTTTTCCCTCATGACCGATGTGCTGCCTTTGCGCCAGATTGCCTGCGGGATCACGCGAACGACCAAAAAGACGCATGATCTGATTCGTGCAAACCTGCATGCCTCGCCGATGTATGCCGGCATCATCGAAGGTCGCGGTCCGCGTTACTGCCCATCGATTGAAGACAAGGTCGTCCGTTTTGGTGACCGCGATGGACATCAAATCTTTCTCGAGCCCGAGGGTCTGGATGATGACACGGTCTATCCCAACGGGATCTCGACGTCGCTGCCGGAAGAGGTTCAAGCTGAGCTTCTGAAAACCATTCCGGGGCTTGAGGAGGTCACAATCCTCAGACCCGGCTATGCGATCGAGTATGACTACGTGGATCCGCGCGCCTTGTATCCGACGCTCGAAATGCAGGCCGTCGAAGGGCTGTTTCTGGCTGGTCAGATTAATGGAACCACCGGTTATGAGGAGGCCGCTGCTCAAGGACTGGCAGCTGGTCTCAACGCAGCGCTCAGGGCATCAGGCCGCGATGGATATGTCTTTGATCGGGCGACGTCCTATATTGGCGTGATGATCGATGATCTTGTCTCCCGGGGTGTCACAGAACCCTATCGAATGTTCACCTCCCGGTGCGAGTTCAGGCTGTCACTGCGGATCGACAATGCTGACGAGCGGCTGAGTGCAGTTGGTTTGCGCTATGGGCTGCTTGGTGCCGAGAGGCAAAGACGTGTCAGTGAAAAGGCCGACGAGATCAGGCGATTCGGATCCGTACTGAAGTCACTGTCAGTGACGCCAACTGAGGGGCTTCGTCAGGGGCTGTCGATGAAGTTGGACGGCGTCCGGCGCAGTGCCTTTGACCTGTTGTCTTATCCAGACATCACGCTGGACCAGTTGACGCGCATATGGCCACAGCTTGCCGAGGTTGATCGACGCATCGCTGACCGCGTGGTCTCCGATGCTGTCTATGCGGTGTATATGGGCCGACAACAGGCGGATATCGACACGTTCCGGCGTGATGCCTCGATCGCCCTGCCGGCGGGGCTCGACTTCGCCGAGATGCCCGGGCTATCCAATGAGTTGAAGCTAAAACTGGAGGAGCGCCGCCCCCCGACGCTTGGTCATGCCGCGCGGATGGAAGGCGTAACGCCGGCCGCCTTGACCATTCTGGCGCTTCAAGCGCGCAGGCATCGTGCAGCCTTGGCGGCACCATCTCAGGATAGTGATGACCACCTCGTCGCCTGATGCCCGCGGACGCGAGGTTGTTGCCGCGTCCCTCCATGTTTCACGTGAAACACTGGCGAAGCTTGATGTCCTGACGCGTGAGTTGGGGCGGTGGCAGGCCATCAAGAATCTTGTGGGTCCATCCACACTGAATCAGGTCTGGATCCGTCATGTGGCCGATTCACTTCAGCTGCTTGATCATGCGCAGCAGCCGGGCGCGTGGCTCGACCTCGGATCCGGGGGTGGCTTTCCTGGGTTGGTTGTCGCGATTGTGCGGACTGAACGGCGCGAAGGCACAACCCATCTTGTCGAGAGCAATGGCCGAAAATGCGCGTTTCTCCGGCATATGTGTCGTTTGCTGGAACTGGACGCCATCGTGCACGAGGGTCGGATTGAGCAGATCGTCCCGACATTCGAGGTGGTCTTCTCCATTGTCAGCGCGCGTGCGCTCGCTCCGTTGATCGAGTTGTTGGGGTGGACGAACGAGTTGTTGAGAAAGGGCGCTCTGGGTATCTTTCCAAAGGGACAAGATGTAGAGAATGAGTTGCATGAAGCCGCAACATCTTGGGTGTTCTCCGCTGATGTGCGACAAAGCCTGACGGATCGGGACGCGCGGATTGTTCTGGTCAGGATGGGCCAGCCATAGGTGTCGACCGATGTCACTTGAGCGAGAAATTCTTCTGACTGTTCCGTCCCGTAGTGGCTCAAGCCGTGTCCTGGCGCTGGCGAACCAGAAGGGTGGCGTTGGCAAGACCACGACTGCGATCAATCTCGGGACGGCACTTGCGGCTATCGGCGAACGTGTCCTGATCATTGATCTCGATCCGCAGGGCAATGCGTCGACGGGTCTCGGACTTGACCGCAAAAGCCGGCGATCATCCACCTATGATGTCATGAGCGCGGAGCGGTCGCTGCCAGAGGTCGTGCATGAGACCGCCGTGCCGAACCTGTTTATTGCGCCGTCCACGCTGGACCTGCTCGGCGTCGAACTGGAGATCGCCTCGCAACGGGATCGGGTCACACGGCTTCGCAATGCCATCGCGCAGTTGCCGACCGGGGAAGATCGATTCGGATACGTGCTGATCGACTGCCCTCCTTCACTGAACCTGCTGACGATCAACGCCCTGACCGCCTCTGATGCAGTCCTCGTGCCGTTACAGTGCGAATTCTTTGCGCTTGAAGGTCTCAGCCAGTTGATCGCTACGGTCGAACAGGTGCGGACGACGCTGAATCCGAGGCTGACGATCCAGGGCGTGGTCCTGACCATGTACGACCCGCGCAACAACCTGTCCGGACAGGTGATGGCCGATGTCCGCCAGTTCATGGGCGACAAGGTCTATGACACGGTGATTCCGCGTAATGTCCGGGTTTCCGAGGCGCCCTCATATGGAAAGCCAGCCTTGCTCTATGATCTGAAATGCGCGGGGTCGCAGGCTTATCTGAAGCTCGCCTCGGAGGTCATCCAGCGGGAGCATCGCCTGAGGGCGAACTGACGATGACTGTGGCGGATGTGACAATGGCGTTGAAGCGTGAGCGGGAGAAGCATGATGGCGGATGAACCGGGACGTTCACGTCTGGGGCGCGGCCTGGCGGCCCTGATCGGGGATGTGGGCGATGAGATGGGCGCGGTCGAGCGCGCGCGGGGCCAACGGCTCGCACCGATCGAGTTCCTCAGGCCAAATCCCCGCAATCCGCGCAAGAGCTTCGATGACAGCGAACTCGATGATCTTGCCCAATCGATTCGGGAGCGGGGCATCATTCAACCGATCCTGGTTCGTTCCGTCCCGGGTCTGGTGGATGTGTTCGAGATCATTGCCGGGGAACGTCGCTGGCGCGCCGCGCAGCGCGCGGGCCTGCACGAGGCTCCGATCGTTCTCGTCGAAGCCAGCGACAAAGATGCGCTTGAGATCGCGATTGTCGAGAACGTCCAGCGTTCAGACCTGAATGCGCTCGACGAGGCGCAGGGCTACGAACAACTGATGAGCGAGTTCGGCTACACCCAACTCGACCTGTCAAAGGTGATCGGCAAAAGCCGCAGCCACGTCGCCAATACATTGCGGCTGATGAAGCTTCCGGACAGCGTCCGCAAGCAGGTCGCTGAGGGTCAGTTATCCGCCGGCCATGCGCGCGCTCTGCTGGCGGTATCCGATCCTGAGGCTGTGGCACGCAAGGTCGTTGCAGAAGGCCTCACAGTGCGGGATGTCGAGCGCCTCGCGCAGGAGCCTGCCGGCAGGGCAGACACCGCGTCCAGGGCGAAAGCCGCGAAGGATCCCGACACGCGAGCGCTCGAGCAGGCGCTGGAGGATGTACTTGGCCTCAAGGTGGACATCGCGCACAAGGGCCATGGCGGCGGGCAACTCACGATCCGCTACAGGACGCTTGAGCAACTCGAGGGCGTGTGCCGCCGGCTCAAGAGCTGACGGCTCATTCCCGGGCGCCGGCCCTGGTAAGGTTCCACAAGGCGCGCGCCGTTAGTTCTTCCGACAGCGCCGGGTGCCGCCTGGCCTGGGCCATGGCGCTGTGGAGCGTTCCCAGAGCCCTGACCAGGCTCTGGACCGTCCATCGTCCGAGGGCACTTTCGATCGCCGGCTTTCGCGCGAACGATAGGCCGCGCATCGCGGCCACAACCTCGGCCAAGGGCATGCGATCCTGCTCCAGACTGCGCCGCGCGGCCAGCAGGGCGAGACCGTGGCGCGTCACAAATCCGAGGAGCACCACAGGGTCCTCGCCGGCCAGCGTCAGACGCTTCAACGAGTGATCCATCTGCTCCAATGACCCGGTGAACAACCCGTCCACCACATCGTCGACATCACGCGCTGCGGCATCGCCGACGATCATATCGACGTCGCGGACGTCGATACGCGCCTTACCCATGCCATAGGCGGCCAGCTTCTCAATCTCGCGGCGGGACAGCTGCCGATCTGCGCCAAGCCGCGACAGAAGCAATGTTCTCGCGTCCTTCTCGATTTCTATGCCATAATCCTGCAAGATCGGATCAATCAGTGCGTCAAGTGTGCGTCCTGTGTCGGCATAGCACGGCACTGCAAGCCCGGCCTTCGCCCGCTCCACCATTACCCGGAGAGCGTGGTTGCGCGCCAGATCGCCGCCCTCGAGCACGATCAGCGCATCAACGGGCGGCGTCGCGAGCAGCGGTTCGACGGCAGCAGCGAGCGATCGGGAGGTTGATGAAACCCGGATGGCGCGTTGGCCGCCGAACAGCCCGATCGTGTTGGCTTCGTCCACCAGCCTCATCGGGTCGGCGGCGACGTCCGACCCGTCAAGCCGGACCAGTTGGAACGGATCAGAGCCGCCTGCGACATGCTGCCTGGCCAGCGTCTCGGCTCGCTCACTGACAAGACCGTGATCCGGGCCGTAGATCAGGACCACGCGGGTATCCCTGCCGAGCGAACGGAGTGCGCGGTCCGCCTCGTGAGCCTTGACGGCAACCATCGCGGCTCAGGAAGGTTCCGCCGCGAGGCGCGTCGCCAGCTGCAGATGAATCTGTTCGGCCAGATGGCGGGCAACACGCTGCTGTGCGTCGCGCGCCGCGCGCAGGTTCGAAAAGCGCTGCGGCGTGCGCTCGTAGGTCGCAAAACCTGTGACGCTGCCATTCAGGATCACACGGGACTCATCAGAGGTGAGCAGGCGATAGTTCGCGGTGGCCTGCACACTGGCGGCGTCGGCGCGCTGGAAGGCGCTGTTGACCACGGTGGTTGCCACGCTCTCGTTGGTGGCGATCAGCAGCTTGTAGCGCTTGGGCGTCTGGGCATTGCGACCTTCGAGCAGGTAGACCAGTTCATTGCGCATGGTGTGGCCCAGCCCGTCCGGAATCATCGGGACGTCTATCGCGGCCAATGTGGACCGGATGCTGGCGCCTTGTGTCGACATGGTCGTGTCGCTGTAGAGGGGCCGGATACATCCCGACAGAGCCAGCGCTGCGGCGACGGCCGCAAACGCGCGGAGGGATACCCGCCGACCGGCGATGGCTTCATCCGACGACATTGACGATCCTCCGTGGCACCACGATGACTTTCTTGATCTGCCGGCCCTCCATAGCCCGAATCACGCTAGCAAGCGAGCGGACTGTCGCCTCAATCGAGGCAGCATCCGCATCGGCCTGAACCAGGACCTCGTCGCGTTTGCGTCCGTTAACCTGGACCGGCAACAGGATCGTGTCATCGACGAGGAGCGTGGGATCGGCAACAGGCCAGGGAGCTTCGGCCACAAAGCCTCCGCAGCCAAGGGCGCGCCAGCATTCCTCGCCAAGGTGCGGCATCATCGGCGACACCATCTGAACCAGAAATCCTCCCGCCTCGCGCAAGGCGAAGGCCATGTCGGCGTCCGGGTTGTCCGTCGTCATCTGGTCGATCGCCTTCGAAATCTGGTTGGCGAGACTGTAGATGTGCGCCACGCAGCGGTTGAAGGCGAGTTTCTCGAGATCTGTTTCGACGGCATGCAGCGCCTTGTGGGTGGCGCGGCGCAAGGCCACGGCCTCATCGCCGAAAACGCCCGGCTTTGCACGGGCTGGCCCAGCCAGGGCCTGGATTTCGTTGGTGAGCCGCCAGAGGCGGTGGACGAAACGTGACGCCCCCTGCACGCCCTCTTCCGACCAGATGACGTCGCGGTCAGGCGGTGAATCCGACAAGACAAACCAGCGCGCCGTGTCGGCGCCGTAGGAGGCGATGATCTCATCTGGGTCGACGACGTTCTTCTTCGACTTCGACATCTTCTCGATCGGGCCAATCTCGATCTCGGCCCCGGTTTCGAGATGGACGGCGCGTCGCGTGGTCCCGTCGCTGTCGATCCGGACATCGGCTGGGAAGACATAGACGCCTGCGCTATCACGGTAGGTCTCGTGAACCACCATTCCTTGCGTGAACAGGCCCTCGAACGGTTCTTCGACCGTGTTGAGATGGCCGGTCAGCTTCATCGCGCGCGTGAAGAAGCGGGAGTAGAGCAGGTGTAGGATCGCATGCTCGACACCGCCGATGTACTGGCGGACCGGGAGCCAGCCCGTGGGTCCGTCGACCGCCGACAGGGTTGTCGGCGCCTGAGCATTGTCCGGATCGGTGAAGCGGGCAAAGTACCAGGACGAATCACCGAACGTGTCCATGGTGTCAGTTTCGCGTCGCGCCGGCTTGCCGCAGGACGGGCAGGCGCAATGCTTCCATGTCGGGTGATGATCAAGCGGATTGCCCGGCCTGTCGAAGCTGACATCATCGGGCAGCACAACAGGAAGGCTTGCCCGGCCAACCGGGACGGCACCGCAATCGTCGCAGTGAATCACCGGAATCGGGCAACCCCAGAAGCGTTGGCGTGAAATCAGCCAGTCGCGCAGGCGGAAGTTGACCTTGCGCTGGCCGGCGGGCCGGCCAGCAAGTTGCAATGCTTCCAGCCGCTCCGCCACCGCATCGAATGCGTCCGCCGTGGTCATGCCGTCCAGAAAGCGCGAGTTGATCATCACGCCGTCATCGACATAAGGTCCGTTCTCGACCGAGAATGTGCGGGCATCGGCGCCGGCCGGCATGACGACCGGAATGATCGGCAGGTCGTACTTGCGGGCAAAGTCGAAGTCGCGCTGGTCGCCGGAGGGGCAACCAAAAATCGCGCCGGTGCCGTAATCCATCAGGATGAAGTTCGCCACGTAGACCGGCAGCGACCATGTCGGGTCGAGCGGATGAACGGCCCTTATCCGGGTGTCGTATCCGAGTTTTTCCGCCGTTTCGATCTCGGCGGCCGATGTTCCCATGCGGCGGCACATGTCGCAGAATTCAGCCAGGGCGGGATCCGAGTCCGCTGCTGCCTTCGCCAGCGGGTGATCGGGGGCGATTGCCATGAACGAGGCGCCGAACAGGGTGTCGGGCCGGGTGGTATAGATTTCGAGTTCGCTGAAGCCCGATGGCGCCGTCCCGGCCGCGAGAGCCCAGCGCAACTGCAAGCCCTCCGAGCGCCCGATCCAGTTGCGCTGCATCAACTTGACCTTGTCCGGCCAGTGCTCGAGGCTGTCGAGGCCATCCAGCAGCTCCTGGGCGTAGTTGGTGATCTTCAGGAACCACTGGGTCAGATCGCGCTGCTCGACCACGGCACCCGAGCGCCAACCCCGTCCATCGATGACCTGCTCATTGGCGAGCACCGTCATGTCGACCGGGTCCCAATTCACTTTGGCCGATTTGCGCTCCACCAGCCCGGCCTGCCAGAAATCGAGGAACAGCGCCTGCTGGTGTTTGTAGTAAGAGGGATCGCAGGTGGCGATCTCGCGCGACCAGTCCCATGACAGGCCCATGTTCAGCAATTGCGCCTTCATCGTCGCGATGTTGGCATAGGTCCATTCGCGTGGATTGACCCTGTTGTCGCGTGCAGCATTTTCCGCCGGCAGGCCGAACGCGTCCCATCCAATCGGGTGCAGCACGTTGAAGCCCTTGGCCCGCTTGTAGCGTGCGACCACGTCCCCGAGCGTGTAGTTGCGGACATGGCCCATATGGATGCGGCCCGACGGGTAGGGGAACATCTCGAGCACGTAGTATTTCGGGCGCGGGTTGTCGTTCTCGGTGCGGTACAGCGACCGCTCATCCCAGGCCTTGCGCCAGCGCGGTTCGACATCCTTGGGGTTGTAACGTTCAGTGCTCATATCGGTCATTCTGTCGCTGCGGGGCGGCCATCCGGGGATCGCGTGGGCACAGTCCGCCGTCGCGCAAACGCGTGTTGCATGCACAGTGCCGAAACGACTAGGACACGATCATGTTCCGGTGGTCAACGGCGTTGGGCCGGTTTGCCGGTCCTGACAGCAATTTGAGGGCATCATGGGCGTGATCAAGCGTTTCAACGACGTGAGGGAGATGGTTGCCCGCGCCGCTCGCGATGCCGACCGCGCCGCCGGAGATGTCGCGCTTGTGGCCGTCTCCAAGCTGTTCGATGCCGCCGCCATCACGCCGGTGCTGGAAGCTGGCCACCGGCGTTTCGGCGAAAACTACGTGCAGGAGGCCCGGGCCAAATGGCCCGGGTTGCGGGCCTCCTATGGCGATGTCGTGCTGCACATGATCGGGCCGCTGCAGTCGAACAAGGCGCGCGACGCCGTCGAGCTGTTTGATGTGATCGAGACGCTCGACCGCGAGAGCCTCGCCAAAGAGCTCGCGAAGGAAATCGCGCGGCAGGGGCGCAGCCCGGTCCTTCTGGTGCAGGTCAACACGGGCGACGAGCCGCAGAAGGGCGGCGTCAGCCCGCGTGATGCCGACGCCTTCCTTGGCATGTGCCGCGAGCGGCATGGCCTCGCCATTGCCGGACTGATGTGCATCCCTCCTGCTGACCAGCCGCCTTCGCCACATTTTGCCTTTCTGGGGCAGATCGCGCGCAGGCATGGCCTCAAGATCCTGTCGATGGGCATGAGCGCCGACTTTGCCGCCGCGATCCAGCTTGGTGCGACCCATGTCCGGATCGGCAGCGCCATCTTCGGGCAGCGCGCCTGACGCGCCCTGTCACAGCCTGATGACGGCACGCTTCGACAGACGCGGCAGGACCTTGAAGAAGACGTCCCGCGGCGTCGCGATGCAGCCGGCTGTGGGCGTCAGGCCGGCGCGGGCCAGATGCCAGAATATGGCGCTGCCCCGTCCGCGCCGTACAGGTTGGTCGTTCCAGCCCAGTTCGACGATGATGTCGTAGAGATGATCCTGGCGCCAGAGACGCTCTTGCGCCTTGCCGGGCGGCCGGCTGATCAACCGGTTGTAGCGCCGGTCGTGCAGATCGTCGCACCAGGCGTCGGAGCGCGTCATCAGCCGGGCCTTGAGCAGGCTGCGGGGCCTCGGTCCCTTGCCCGGTCGCAGAAAGAGCCGCCGGAGGGGCAGCGCAGCGCGGGGCGTGCCGCCATCGCCTTCACGCTTGTCCACGATGATGCCGGAGCGGCCGAGTGCGCAGGCAAACAGGCTCTGCCCCGCGACCAGAAAACCGCGCGAGCGGTCCCGCACGGACGGCACGACGCGGAGCGCGCCGAGACGTCGGCCGCGCGACGCGCATTCTGGCTGTCTGCAACGTGAGCGAGGGCCAACTTGCAATCGATTTCACCTTTCAGCACAAACACTCTATCGTGCTGCGGCTGACGTTTCACGGAATCCCAACCGGTTTTTGCACCACATGTCCCAGACCTACAAGCTTCTGCTCGTCGATGACGAAGACACGCTGCGTGAGACGCTCGTCGATCAGCTCAGTCAGTATGAGGAGTTCGGCGTCCTGCAAGCGGCCAATGCCCAGGCCGCGATCAAACTGGCGAAGACCGAACGCATTGACCTTGTCGTCATGGATGTGGGACTGCCCGACATGGACGGCCGCGACGCTGTCAAGCAGATGCGCCGCGGCGGCTTCAAGAGCCCGATCATCATGCTGACGGCGCAGGGTTCCGACGCCGACACGGTCTTGGGCCTTGAAGCCGGCGCCAATGACTATGTGGTCAAGCCATTCCGCTTCGCCGTGCTGCTGGCGCGCATCCGCGCGCATCTGCGGCAGCATGAGGCGAGCGAGGACGCCGTGTTCCAGATCGGGCCCTACACGTTCCATCCCGGCTCCAAGCTTCTGATCGCCGCCAAGGGCTCGAAGCTGAAGCTGACCGAAAAGGAAACCGCTATCCTGCGGTTCCTGTATCGCGCAGGGCGCAAGCCGGTGCCGCGCGACGTCCTCCTCCAGGAGGTCTGGGGCTACAACGCTGCCGTGACGACGCACACGCTCGAGACCCATATCTACCGGCTGCGCCAGAAGATCGAGCCCGATTCAGGCCGTGCAACGATCCTGATGACCGATCCGGGCGGCTACAGGCTCGAACCGTGATGGCTGCTTCCTCGTCATGCATGGAAGGCCGCGATGGCGCTTGATGACGACATGGACCTGCTCGCGCGCCAGCCGCTGCTCGGCCTGATGCCGCGCGAGGCGCTGCGCCTGGTGGCTTTTGCCGCGGAAACGCGTCTGCTGCGGGCGGGCGACATCCTGTTCCGCCAAGGCGAGGTTGCCGATTGCGGCTACATCATCATGTCCGGGGCGGTTGCGCTTGATCCGCGCGATGACGGCTCACCGGCGATGGAAGTGGCGACAACCGGGCATCTGCTCGGCGAAACCGCCCTGTTCGCCCAGGTCCAGCGTCCCGCCACGGCGGTTGCGCGTGAAACGACCGCCGCCCTACGCATCAGCCGTCCGGTGATGGCCCGGGTTCTCGGCGAGTTCCCCGAGGCGGCCGCCCTCATGCATCAGGCGCTGTCGCAGCGGATGCACCAGATGTCGGGGCAATTGTACGCGGTGCGGGAACGGATCATCGCCATCGACGGCTGATCCGCCCGTCAGAGAGCCAGCCTGACCGTCACGGGCACATGGTCGGACGGCCGGTCCCAGCCACGCGCCTGTTTGTGGATGCTGGTCATCTGCAGCTTCGGTCCGAGATCCGGCGAAAGCCAGACATGATCGAGCCTGCGGCCGCGGTCAGCGGCCTTCCAGTCCTGGGCACGGTAGCTCCACCATGTATACACCCGCTCCGGCTCCGGCCTGTGCGTCCGGATGGCGTCGATCCAGCCATGATCGGCGCGCAGCTTCTCAAGTGTCTGCGTCTCGATCGGCGTATGGCTGACCACGCCGAGCAGTTGCTTGTGGTTCCAGACATCGGTCTCATAGGGCGCAATGTTGAGATCGCCGACAAGAATGGCGGGGCGCGATGTCGGCGTCATGCTCCCGCACCAGCGATCCATGTCGGCGAGAAATGCGAGTTTGTGCGCAAACTTGTCGTTCACGACCGGATCTGGCTCGTCGCCGCCGGCCGGTACATAGAAATTGTGGATCGTGATCCCGGCGGCCTTGCGGGCGTCTGGCGCAAGCGTGACCGACTGGTGCCGCGCATCCGCCCGTCCGCACATCTGCATTGCGTCGCGCGCGGTGAAGGGCAGGCGCGACAGGACCGCCACGCCGTTATATCCCTTGTTCCCGACAAAGGCCTGATGGAGGTAGCCGAGGGCCTTGAAGTCGTTGGCGGGAAACCTGTCATCGGGCGTCTTTGTCTCCTGCAGGCACAGGATGTCCGGCCGTTCCGCCTCCAGGAAGTCCTTCACGATCGGAAAGCGAAGACGGACCGAGTTGATGTTCCAGGTGGTGATGGCAAGGTTCATGGTCAGGCGTCAGCGTCCGGGCGTGAACAGGATCAGGAATACGACAGCGCCCAACCCCGGGGGGAGGTTGGGCGCCTGCGCATGGGACGCGCGGCCGCAAGGAGTGGGACTCCTGCGGCGGGGCTGAGGCTCGGGCCGAGACGGGGGAGGTCGGACAGAGCGAACAGGGATCCCCGCCCAACAGATGTGGCGCGGTCAAACCGATTCAAGCACCCATTCGAGGTTTTGCTCCCTTGCTTCGTCACTGAAACTGCTTCCGGGGCGGGCGCATCAATTGCGGGTGTCCAGCACGCGCTCGAGATTGATCCTGAACAGGGCCGGGTCAGGGCGCTGGGTCGTATCGAGGTTGGCGACCTGAACGGCGGTTTCATAGCCCTGCGGGTCCACGATCATCCATTGCTTCAGCACATTCGCCGTGGGATCGAACTGCAAGGTGATGCGCGAGGTGCCGCCGAGGGTTGCTGTGTCCTCGACAGTCACGCTGATCATGTCCGGCGTCGAACTGATGCGCGTGACCTTCACGTCGCGCTTGAGGTCGATCTGCTCCTTCAGGAGGAATTTCAGCGGCGTCTGCCCGATCAGGTAGGGATCCTGCGTGCCGAGGCGCTTGTCGCGCACGGCCACGGTTGTTCCATCGGAAATGACCTCGATCGTGGCGGGCGGGCGGTATTCAAAGCGCATGCGGCCCGGGCGCTGGATGTAGAGCTTGCCAGTGAACTTGCGGCCGTCCGCGCCGATCTGGACAAAATCGGCGATCAGCGTCCGGAATGAATTCATGTAGGCGTTGACCTTTTCAAGCGCCTCTTGGTCGTTGAGAGTCCCGGGGGACGCCGGCGCGCGGGTCGGTGCGGCACTGACTCCCGGCGGCATGGGAACCGGCCTGTCCGTCTGCAGTCGCATCGGCCCCGTGCTTGCGGCCGGGGAAGCGGCCGGAGCGGAGGGTTCGGCGCTGCTGCCCAGCTCAGCGGGCCTGCGCGGCGGCGCCGGGATCGCCTGGGCCATGGCCACATCCGCCGCGCCGAGGAGCAGGAGCAGTGGCAGGATCAACAAGCGCTTCATCTTCGACAGCCTTCCAGCGTCTTCTGCGACAGCGCCTTCTTGACGCCTGATCGCCCGGCATGAACCGGATGTCATGTCCGGTCTCGCATGGCGATCTGTTACCCTCGACACATGGTCATTTGAAGGCCGGACTTCAATCGGGATCGTGCGGTCCTTGCCCTTCGACGAGAATGTCGCGCTTGCCGGCATGGTTTGCCGGGCCAACGATGCCTTCGTTCTCCATCCGCTCCATGATCGAGGCTGCGCGGTTGTAGCCGATCTGCAGGCGCCGCTGGATGTAGGAGGTCGAAGCCTTGTTGTCGCGCAGCACCACCGCGACGGCCTGTTCGTACAGATCGCCCCCTCCGGTGCCCATCTCACCCTTGTCGAAGACCGGGCTGTCGGCATCGCCGGCCTGCGCCGGAGGCAGATCGCTTTCGTCAGCCGTGACGGCATCGAGATAGTTCGGACGCCCTTGCGCCTTGAGATGGGCGACCACCTTCTCGACCTCTCCATCGGAGACAAACGGCCCGTGAACGCGGGTGATGCGGCCGCCGCCCGCCATGAACAGCATGTCGCCCTGGCCCAGGAGCTGCTCGGCGCCCTGTTCGCCAAGGATGGTACGCGAATCGATCTTCGAGGTCACCTGGAAGGAGATCCGGGTCGGGAAGTTGGCCTTGATCGTACCGGTGATGACATCGACGGATGGGCGCTGCGTGGCCAGCACCACATGGATGCCGGCGGCACGTGCCATCTGGGCGAGACGCTGGATCGCACCTTCGATGTCCTTGCCGGCCACCATCATCAGGTCGGCCATCTCGTCCACGATCACAACGAGATAGGGCAGGGATTCGAGATCCATGTCCTCTTGCTCGTAGATGGCCTCGCCGGAATGGCGGTCAAAGCCAGTCTGCACGGTGCGCGTGATGATCTCGCCCTTCTCGCGCGCCTCGGCGACGCGCTGGTTGAAGCCGTCGATGTTGCGGACGCCGAGCTTCGACATCTTCTTGTAGCGCTCCTCCATCTCGCGAACGGCCCATTTCAGCGCGACGACCGCTTTCTTGGGGTCGGTAACGACGGGGGTCAGCAGATGGGGAATTCCATCATAAACCGACAGTTCGAGCATCTTGGGATCGACCATGATCAGGCGGCACTCCTCCGGCTTCAGCCGGTAGAGCAGCGACAGGATCATGGTGTTGATCGCAACCGACTTGCCGGAGCCGGTGGTGCCGGCAACCAGGAGGTGCGGCATCTTGGCGAGGTCGGCGATCACAGGCTCGCCGCCGATGGTCTTGCCGAGGCACAGCGCCAGCTTGTGCTTGCTCTGCTCAAAGTCGACGCTGGCCAGCAGTTCGCGCAGGTAAACCGTCTCGCGCTTGGCATTGGGCAGTTCGACGCCGATCGCGTTGCGGCCCTGCACCACGGCGACGCGGGCGGAAATCGCGCTCATCGAGCGGGCGATGTCATCGGCCAGGCTGATGACGCGCGAGGACTTGGTGCCTGGTGCAGGTTCGAGCTCATACAGCGTGACCACGGGCCCAGGACGCACCTGCGTGATTTCGCCGCGTACGCCGAAATCCTCGAGAACGCCTTCCAGCAGGGTCGCATTCTGTTCCAGCGCGTCGGCGGAGACATTCGGAACGGACGTCTTTTTCGGTTCGGCCAGGAAGGTGAGCGCCGGAAGCGCAAACCCATCGCGGTCGAGCAAGGAAGGCTGGGCCTCGCGCTGGATGCGCTTGCCGGGTTTGGGGGGGGGCGGCGGCGCGGCGATGCGCGGGCTGACGGTGTTGTCGAGCGGGTCCTCATCATCAAGGTCCGGCAGGACTGGCGCGACTGCAACCCTCGGCGAAGCGGTGGGGCTGGACCGTGATTCGGGTTGCAAGGCGCGCGAGTCCGGCGCGGGCACCCGTTCGGCCTGCACGTGGCCCGGCCCATCGGCAAAGGCTGGCTCGCGCCGCAGACGCGTCGCGGAAGGGACTGGCCGATCAATTCCGACCCGCCCCGTATCAGGCGAACCGGCCATGGCGAGCCGACGCCCTCCCATCCAGCGCCGCATCATGCCCTGGACGGTCATGGCGAAGTGGGCGATCCCGCCCAGGAGGACCACAGTCAGGCCTGGTTCGAGATCCGAACGCGGCCGCTCGTCGTCATCCTCAGCCTGCGCGATCTCATCGTCGTCATCCTCGTCGCGGGCGAAGGCATATCCGGCGGAAGCGGTCAGGCTCAGGACCGCGACGGCGAGGTAGACAAAACCGAGGAGACTGCCAAAGGGCGAGCCGGACAGGCCGACAAGGTTCCGCGCGCCGAGATAGAGCGAATCGCCGATGACGCCGCCAAGCCCGGTCGGGAGTGGCCAGCGGCCCGATGGCGGCAAGGCGCTGGCGACGGCGGAGGCCGCGGCCGCGCCCATCAGCCAGAGCGCAAGGCGCAGCGCGACGCGCCCCAGCGTTCCGGTCCGCAGGAGCTTCAAGGCCCAGGCGAAGGGTGGCAGCAGCACCGCGATCACCCCAAGACCGCCAAGCTGCATCAGCAGGTCGGCGACGATGGCGCCGGGACGGCCCAGAAGATTGCGGACCTTGCCGTTGGTGGCGTTGTTGAGGCTGGGATCGTCGACCGACCAGCTCGCCAGCGCCAGCAGCAGCAGGATGATCGTGCCGAGGATCGCGAACCCGCCAAGTTCCGCCGCGCGCCGGCTCACGAAGGCGCGGAAAGCTGGCGGAAGATGATCACTCAGGGAGCGACGTCGGATCATGCGCATGGTCTGTGGCCCAGTGTTGAGCGCCATGCGGTTCACAAGGCGCGCAGCCCCGAACGCGAGGCTGACAACACCAAGGACATTAGCGAAGGGCGGGTTAAGGTCCGCTTAACCCTGTCGCGAGGCCGGTGGCCTCGAAGGCTGTTGACCCAGAAAAAAGCCCCGGCCACATGGCCGGGGCGGGTGCTGCAGAGGGGAAGGCGCGCTTAGTAGTTGTAGGCGCGTTCGCCATGTTCGGCGATGTCGAGACCTTCGCGCTCCTGCTCGGTGGTGACGCGCAGGCCCACGATCACATCGACGATCTTGTAGATGATGAACGAGCCTATGCCGGACCAGGCGATGGTCAGAAGCACCGCCTTGGCCTGTGCCCAGAGCTGGGTTCCGAGGGCATAGGCGCCGACCGAAAGCTCGCCGGGCTTGGTGGTGTAGTCCGGGATACCGGTGCCGCCGAGTGCGGTGTTGACCAGAATGCCGGTCGCCAGAGCGCCGAGGATGCCGCCAACGCAATGGATGCCGAACACGTCCAGCGAGTCGTCATAGCCAAAGCTGTTCTTCACCGTCGAGCAGAAGACGAAGCAGACGGCGCCTGCGGCGAGGCCGAGGACCAGCGAACCCATCGGGCCGGCAAAGCCGGAGGCTGGGGTGACGGCCACGAGGCCGGCGACCACACCCGAAGCCAGGCCGAGCAGGGAGGGCTTACCCTTCGTGGCCCACTCGATCAGCAGCCAGGACAGGCCGGCAGCAGCGGCCGCGACGAAGGTGTTGGCCATGGCCAGACCGGCCGTGCCGTTGGCTTCGAGGTTGGAGCCAGCATTGAAGCCGAACCAGCCGACCCAGAGCAGCGCCGCGCCGATCATCGTCATGGTCAGCGAATGCGGAGCCATCAGCTCCTTGCCGTAGCCGATGCGCTTGCCGAGCACGAGGCAGCCGACGAGGCCGGCGATGCCCGAGTTGATGTGCACGACGGTGCCGCCGGCAAAATCGAGGGCGCCCCACTGGAAGATCAGGCCTGCATCGGCAGTAACCTTGGCAAGTTCAGCTTCGGCCGCAGCTTTCTTGGCGGCATTCGCGCCGGCTTCGGCGACAGCCTTGGCGGCGGCGGCGAGCGCGTCCGGTCCCGCCCAGTACCAGACCATGTGGGCGATTGGCAGATACACGAAGGTGCACCACAGCACCGTGAACAGCAGCAAGGCCGAGAACTTCATGCGCTCGGCGAAGGCTCCAACGATCAGCGCGCAAGTGATGCAGGCGAAGGTCATCTGGAACATAATGTAGACCAGCTCGGGCACATAGGAGCCGTTCGAGAAGGTCGCGGCCGTTGCGTCGACGATCGTCTTGCCTTCGGGCGCGATGTTCAGGAAGGCCTTCGACAAGCCGCCGACATAGTCGTTGAGGCCACCGCCGCTGGTGAAGGCGAGCGAGTAGCCGTAGGTCACCCAGATGATCATCACCACGCAGACGATGGCGAAGACCTGTGTCAGGACCGACAGCATGTTCTTGCTGCGGACAAGGCCGCCATAGAACAGCGCGAGCCCGGGAATAGTCATCAAAAGCACGAGAACCGTACAGATCATCAGGAAGGCTGTGTCGCCCTTGTTGACCGTCGGCGCCTGGGCGAGGGCCGGCGTCGCTGCAATCAGGAGCGACGTCAGCCCGGCGAGGCCTGCTCCTGCAAAACGTGAGATGGACATGAGGTTACTCTCCAGAAAAAAGGCGCGGGCTCAGAGCGCGTCCTGATCGGTTTCGCCGGTGCGGATGCGGACGGCGCGTTCAATTGAGGACACGAAGATTTTTCCATCGCCGATCTGCCCGGTGCGGGCAGCGCCGGTGATGGCGTCGATCACCTTGCCGACCAGATCATTGGCCACGGCCACTTCGATCTTGATCTTCGGCAGAAAGCTCACAGCGTACTCGGCGCCACGGTAGATTTCGGTGTGACCCTTCTGGCGGCCGTAGCCTTTCACCTCGGTCACGGTCAGGCCATGGACCCCAAGAGAGGTCAGCGCGTCGCGCACCTCCTCAAGTTTGAATGGCTTGATGATGGCCATCACGATTTTCATGTTGCCTCGCACCCCGTCTGGTTGTCGCCGGCACCCAGGGTTGGAGACCGGACGCTTGATTGCAGCACAGCGACGGACACGCGCCTGTCGCCTTCACGCAACTATCAAGGAGCGTGCCAAAGCCGGAGCGGGCAGCGGGAGGGGTGCAGGCAAGAGGGATTCCACGCC
Organism: Hyphomicrobiales bacterium; assembly: GCA_026400555.1. Classification (GTDB taxonomy): domain Bacteria; phylum Pseudomonadota; class Alphaproteobacteria; order Rhizobiales; family Beijerinckiaceae; genus Allobosea. The sequence goes on along the minus strand of JAPLOW010000065.1, from coordinate 20,274 downwards.
ATGCCGACGTCGGGCACGGTGCCTGTACGTCTGAAGCACCCGTCACAAATTGCTTAAATTCGCGCCATTTGCTGCTATTCGCGGCAATTCGATCGTCAGGCCAGGTCGTCCCGACGCCGAATAAGACCTTCCTGCGCGACAGAAGCGACCAATTCACCGCGCAGGTTGAAGATCAGGCCGCGCGCAAAGCCGAGCGCTCCGTGGGCGGACGGGCTGTCCTGTGCGTAGAGCAGCCACTCGTCCATCCTGAACGGACGATGCAGCCAAAGGGCGTGGTCGAGGCTGGCCGCCTGGATCGTGTGCTCGAAAACCGTGCGCCCATGGGCGATGAGCGAGGCGTCCAGCAAGGTCATGTCGGAGGCGTAGGCGAGTACGCACTGGTGCAGGGTCGGGTTGTCCGGCAGCCGGTGGCTGGCCCGGAGCCAGACATGGAATTTCGGCGGCAGTGGCGCTCCGTCGTGATAGCGGGACAGCTCCACCGGCTTCAGCTCGATCGGCTGGTCACTTTCGAAGTAGGCGCGAACCGCGGGCGGCAGGGAAGGCAGGATCCTCTGGCGCATCTCGTCAGCGTCCGGCAACTCCTCGGGCCGGGGTACATGAGGCATCGGCATCTGGTGATCGTAGCCGGTCTCGTCGGCGTGGAAGGAGGCCGACATGGCGAAGATCGCTTCGCCTTTCTGGATCGCGACGACCCGGCGCGTGGTGAAGGAGCGGCCGTCGCGGATCCGGTCGACATCATAGATGATCGGGATCGACGGATCCCCGGGCAGCAGGAAATAGGCATGCAGCGAATGCAGCTGCCGTGCCTCAACGGTCCGGCAGGCCGCGACCAGCGCCTGGGCCACAACCTGTCCGCCAAAAACCCGGCTCCTGCCGGCCAGAGGGGTGCGACCCCGGAACAGGTTGCGCTCGAGGGGCTCGAGGTCAAGGATGTCGAGAAGGGCATCGACCGCGTTTGACATGCCGTGTGAACCTCCGGTGACTTGCCAGCCGCATCTGGCAGGTCCACAGGGGATGCCGTCAAGCTCTGCCGGCGCGGCCGGGGCCAGTTCGACGTGGAGAAAGCAGCCTTGGCGCAGCGCATCATCATTGCCGGGGGAGGACTTGGCGGGCTCAGCCTCGCGCTGGCGCTGAAGCAGGCGCTCGGCGCGGGTCATGAGGTCGTGCTGGCTGATCCGGTTCTGGCGCGGCCCGGGCGCACTGACGGCCGTGCCTATGCGATCTCCGCCGCAGGACGGCGCATGTTTGCCGCCCTCGGCGTCTGGGACGCGATGGCGGGCGAGGCGCAGCCGATCACCGACATGCTGGTCACGGATAGCAAGACCCGCGATGTCGTGCGGCCCGGATACCTGACCTTTGCGAACAGCAGGCCTGATGCCGGCGCGGATGGCGCCCCTTTCGCCCATATGGTGTGGAGCCGGGTGATCAATCAGGTCCTGACCGAGTCATGCCGGGAGGTCGGTGTAGCGCTGCGGGCCGTCGGCGTCCGGCGGGTCACGGCGAATCAGGACTCCGCGACGGTCGACTATACGGATGGCGAGCGGCAGCGGGCTGCGCTGGTGGTCGCCGCCGACGGCGCCCGCTCGCGCCTGCGGGAAGGCGCCGCGATCGGCTGGGTCGGATGGGACTACGGACAGTCCGGCATCGTGGCCACCGTCGCCCATGAAAGGCCCCATGGCGGACGGGCGATCGAGCATTTCCTGCCGGCTGGCCCCTTTGCAGTCCTGCCGCTGCCCGACGACGCGGCGATGGGCCATCAGTCTTCCATCGTCTGGACGGAAGCAACCAGCGACGCCGAGACCCTTCTGTCGCTTCAGCCCGACGATCTGCTCGACGAGCTGGAAACCCGTTTTGGCCTGCAGCTCGGGGCCTTGCGGTTCGCCAGCGCTCCGAAGGCGTATCCGCTCTCCTTTGGCATCGCGCGGCGCTTCATTGCGCCGCGATTGGCGCTGCTGGGCGATGCAGCCCATGTGATTCACCCGATCGCCGGACAGGGCCTCAATCTCGGCCTCAAGGACGCGGCCTCCCTCGCCGAAGCCGTGGTGGATGCGGCGCGGCTTGGCGTTGATGTCGGAACCGAGGCCGCGCTCGCGCCTTATCAGGCCGCGCGGCGCTTCGACACGGTGGCGATGGGCGTGGTGACGGATGGCCTCAACCGCCTGTTCTCGAACGACGTGACCCCGGTTCGCCTCGCCCGCGACCTCGGCCTCGGGCTGGTGGACCGCATGCCCGGACTGAAGGCGATGTTCATCCGCGAGGCCTCGGGCAACAGCACAACGCAGCCGCGGCTGCTTAGGGGCGAGGCTGTCTGAAGCCGGGCCTATTCGATCGGCCGTGCTTCTTCCGGCAGCATGATGGGGATGCCATCGCGGATCGGGTAGGCCAGCTTCGCTGCCATCGAGACCAGTTCCTGCCGTGCCGCGTCGTAGACCAGCGTCGTCTTGGTGACGGGGCAGACGAGAAGCTCCAGCAGCTTGGGGTCGGCGCGCAAACCGTTGCCGGCGTCACTCTGGTCCTGGTTCATGGCTGCCCTCCTCCTTGTGCGGCGGTCTAGCGCAGAGTCGCGGCCATGACCAGCCGGCCTCAGCGCTTCGCCGCCGATCGGGCCAGATCGTCCATCAGGCTGGCGGCGACCGAGAGCTTGGCTGGCGTCAGGCCGCTGTCGAGCAGGTCCGCGATCGATGCGCCGAACTGCGCGACCCCGGCTTGCCGCAGGCCGCGCCACGTATCCAGCGCCGTGCGCCCCTTGCCATGCTGTTTGAGCACATCAACCGACATGGTCCGCAACGACAGGTCGATGCGCTCGATCGCGCGGTCGATGGCAAGCCGTTCGAAGCGGTCTGTTGCCTTCAGGGCTGCCCCCGCCTGTTTGAGTTGGCCGGCGCCGAACGCCTCCGTCACGCCGAACAGCATCGACACCGCATCCGACACCGTTGCCGCGCTCTGCTCGGCAATCAGCACGCCGTCGGGGGCCGCCTGCAGGGCAGGCAGATCGACGATGCGCGTGGCGAGCTCGGCTGGCACCCCGGCCTCTGTCCAGAGCTTGATGGCGGCGTTGCGCCTTGTCTGGTCCGTGGCCAGGCTCGTGCCTGCCGCCGCAATGGCCGCGACACCGGCGCCGAAACGCTTGACCTGCTCGTCCAGCGGCCGGCTCACATCGGCGTTGCGCAGGAACCAGACCATGCGCGCCACCAGCGTCTCCTGCACCGCGCCATAGAGGGCGAGCTGGGTCGCACCGCCCAGCTTCGCATCCAGCCGGTCGATCGCAAGGTTGAGGTCGAGCAGGCCGAAGGCGTCGCGGGTCAGGATATAGGCGCGGGCGATGGCCGAGGCGTCCGCCCCGGTCTCGTCAGAGAGCCGCGCCACCACCCCCGCTCCGGCGCGGTTGATGACCGCATTGGCAAGCTGCGTCGAGATGATCTCGCGGCGCAGGCGATGACCGGTGATGGCGTCCGCGAAGCGGTCGCGCATCGCGGCCGGGAAATACCGGGTCAGCTCGTTCGCGAGGTAGGGCTCATCCGGCAGCCGACTGGCCAGCAGGTCGTCGTAGAGCGCGAGCTTGGCATAGGCGAGCAGCACAGCCAGTTCGGGCCGCGTCATACCTTCCTGGCGCTGCTCACGGCCGGCCAGAACGGCGTCGGCGGGCAGGAATTCGACGGAGCGGTCGAGGCGCCCTTCCGTCTCCAGCTTGCGCATCTGCGCCCGTGCCAGCGGAAGCTCGGCGGCACCGCGCCGTTCCGCCAGCGACAGTGCCAGCGACTGCAGATAGTTGTTGCGAAGCACAAGCTGTCCGACCTCGTCGGTCATGGCCGCCAGCAAGGCGTTGCGGGCATCGGAGGTCAGCCGGCCGTCCCGCTCGGGCGCAGTCAGGGCAATCTTGATGTTGACCTCGACGTCGGAGGTGTTGACGCCTGCCGAATTGTCGATCGCATCGGTGTTGAGCCGGACGCCGGCGCGCGCGGCCTCGATGCGTCCGCGCTGGGTGGCGCCGAGATTGGCGCCCTCGCCGACGACCTTGGCGCGGATGTCCAGCCCCGAGATCCGGATCGCATCATTGGCCCGGTCGCCAACCTCTGCGTCGGTCTCGCCCGAGGCACGGATGTAGGTGCCGATGCCCCCGAACCAGAGAAGGTCAACCGGGGCCTTCAGGATGGCGCTCATGACTTCCTGCGGTGTGGCCTCGGGCTTGTCGAGATCGAGCAGGTCGCGGACTTTCGCGGAGAGCGGGATCGATTTGGCACTGCGCGGGAACACGCCGCCGCCGACCGATATCAGCGAGGCGTCGTAGTCCTGCCAGCTTGAGCGCGGCAGGGCGAACAGGCGCTCGCGCTCCTTGAGCGATACGGCCGGATCGGGGTTGGGGTCGAGGAAGATGTCGCGGTGATCGAAGGCCGCCACCAGCCGGATGGCGGGGGAAAGCAGCATGCCGTTGCCGAACACGTCGCCGGACATGTCGCCGACCCCGGCCACGGTGAATGGCGTCACCTGGATGTCGTGGTTGATCTCGCGGAAGTGGCGTTTGACGGCTTCCCAGGCGCCGCGCGCCGTGATGCCCATCTTCTTGTGGTCGTAGCCCTGGCTGCCGCCCGAGGCGAAGGCGTCGCCGAGCCAGTGGCCCTTTTCGGCGGACAGCGCGTTTGCCGTGTCCGAGAAGGTGGCGGTGCCCTTGTCGGCGGCCACCACGAGATAGGGATCATCGCCGTCATAGCGGATGGTGTTGGCGGGCGGCACGATCCGCTCGCCGTCGAGGTTGTCGGTCAGCTCCAGGAGCGTGCGGACGAAGATCCGGTAGCTCTGGGTGCCTTCGGCAAACCAGGCCGCGCGGTCCGAGGCGGGCGGCAACTGCTTCGGCACGAAGCCGCCCTTGGCGCCGACCGGCACGATGACGGCGTTCTTGACCTGCTGCGCCTTGACCAGGCCGAGCACCTCGGTGCGGAAGTCCTGCGGGCGGTCCGACCAGCGCAGCCCGCCGCGTGCAACCTTCCCGAAGCGCAGATGCACGCCCTCGACGCGCGGCGAATAGACGAAGATCTCATAGAGCGGCCGCGGCGCCGGCAGGCCCTCGACCTTGCCGCTGTCAAACTTGAACGAAATCACCGGACGGGCGAAGCCGTCGCTGCCGATCTGGAAGTAGTTGGTGCGTAGCGCCGCGTCGATCAGATTGGCGAAGCGCCGCAGGATGCGGTCATCGTCAAGGCTGCTGACCGCGGACAGTTGCTCGTCCAGCGTGTGGGCCAGGTCCGCCGCTGCACGGCTGCGGGCGGCCTGCTCGATGCGCGGATCGAAGCGGTTGTGGAAGCTCCTGGCGAGCGTCCGCGTGATGTCGCGGTGACGCGCGAGCGTGCCGGCAAGATAATCCTGGCCGTAGGGGACGCCAACCTGCCTCAGATAGCGGCCCAGCGCGCGCATCAGCGCCACTTCACGCCAGGCCAGGCCGGCCTCCAGCACAAGGGCGTCGTAGCGGTCGGGCTCGGTCAGGCCGGCGAACTGGGCCATGAGCGCCGCCTCGATTGCCGGTTCGGCGACGGCGATGTCGATCTCTCCGCCTGCCGCGCGCTCCAGCGCCATGTCATGCAGCCAGACGCGTTCGGATTCCGACGAGCCGGCCGGGACAATGCGGTAGGTGCGTTCGTTGACCACCGTGAAGCCCATGTTCTCCAGCATCGGCACGCGCTGCGACAACGGCATCGGTGTGGCGCGTGTGAAGACCTTGAGATTGACGCGCCCGTTCGGGTCGCCCTCGCGCCGGTAGAAATCGACAGCGCGCGGCTTGTCGGCGGAAAGGGTATCGAGAATCGCGATGTCCTCGAGCGCCTCCGCGGCTGCGAAGTTCTCGCGGTAGGCCGCCCCGAAGGCGTCGGCGTAGCGCTCGGCCGACAGCCTCGCCTTCGCATCGCCCTTGGCGCGGGCGAGCGCGTCCTTCAGCCCGTCGGCCCAGGTCCGGACGATCGCGGCGATGCCGGCTTCAAGCGTGGCGCGGTCGACGCGCGGCGTTTCGCCGTCGTCCCGCCCGATGATGTAGTGGGTGCGGGCGAGCGGCCCCTCCGGATAGGCCGGATAGGCTGCCGACAGCCGGCCGGCAAAGACCCGGCACAGGAAATCCCCCACGCGACGGCGCACGGAGGTGTCGTAACGGTCCTTCGGGATGTAGACGAGCACCGAGACAAAGCGATCGAACTCGTCGATCCGCGCCAGCGCCCGGATGCGGGGCCGTTCGGTGAGCTGCTGGATGTCCAGGGCGAAGCGGTGCAGCGTCTCGACATTGATCTGGAAGAGCTCGTCGCGCGGATAGGAATCGAGCACATTCAGCAGTGAGCGGCCGGAATAGCTGGCCTGATCAAAACCCGCCATCTTGGCCACCTGCGCGACCTTGAGGCGCAAATAGGGCACGGATGCGGCGGTTCCCGTATAGGCGCTTGATGTCAGAAGGCCGACGATCCGCAGTTCTCCGTCAAGCCGTCCGTCGGCGGTAAAGAGCTTGATGCCGACATAGTCAAGATGGACCCGGCGGTGGACCCGGCTCTTCACGTTCGCCTTGGTGATGATCAGCGCCTGCGGGCGGTTGAGAAAGGCGCGGATTTCGGGCGTCGTCGCAACCAGTTCGCGACCGCGCCGCAGCACCATCACGGAGGGATCGCGCAGGATGCCGAGGCCGGTTCCGCCCACCTGATCCGCCGCCTCCGAGCCCTTGGCGAAGCGGTATTCGCGCATGCCGAGGAAGGTGAAATTGTCCGCGCTGATCCAATCGAGGAACCGCATGGCCTCGGCCATCTCCTCCTCGGGCAGCGGCGGCGGGTTGTTGCGGTAGGCCTGCATGGCGGTGCCGAGCCGCGTGCGCATGGACGACCAGTCATCGACCGCAACCCGGACATCGGCATAAACCTTGTCTAGGCCGGCAACGAGCCTGTCGCGCTGGGCAAGGTCGGGCATGGCCTCGACATGGATGTGAATCAGGCTTTCGCGCAGCGTGCCTTCCGGCGCGCGGGCCGAGGCGTCGCCTGCCATGCGGACAAGGCCGCCAGCCTCGTCGCGGGCCACGGCGACAATCGGGTGGGCGACGAGATTCGGCTCAAGCCCCTGTTCGGCCAGCTCCGACAGGGTCGAATCGAGCAGGAATGGCATGTTGTCATTGATGACCTCGATGATCGTCAGCTCACGGCGCACGCCGCCTTGGCTAAGGGTCTCATCGCGCAGGGTCACGCGGGTTGTGTGCGGCAGGCGTGCCGTCCGCAACTGCGCCAGCGCGCCGCCGGCGAAACGGCGCAGATCGTCGCCGTCATAGACTGCGATGTCCTCGGCGGCTACATGTGCGAACAGAAGGTCGGTGAAGCCTTTCACTTCAGCCGCATCCGAGGTGTTGTCCGGGGCGGACGCGGCGCGAGGGTTGGCAGTCTTGCCTGACGGCGTCCGGGCCACGGTCGATCCCCCTCTTGCACGCATTCGGGCGTCTGTGTTGTGCGACGGATGACATATGCGCCGGTCTTGTGCAACTTTCGTCGCACCAGCCTGCATCGCCGCGCCGCCACAATCCTGCCGGCGAGCAAAGGCCACCACCCGAGGGAGACTGCGGATGTCACGTGACAAAAGAGCGACGGGCGAGGTTCCGTCCCGGCAGGATGAACCGGAGCATGTCATGGCCTTGCAGCTTCCGCAGGTGGCGCTGTCACCCGACATGGCGGCCTACTTCGCCAAGTGCGACGAGAAGATCGGCTTCGTGCCGAATGTGCTGCAGGCCTATGCCCATGACAACGGCCATCTCGAGGCGTTCGCCGCGTTCTACAACGACCTGATGCTGGCCCCGTCGGGCCTGTCCAAGCTGGAACGCGAGATGATCGCGGTGGTCGTGTCAGCCGCCAACCGCTGCTACTATTGCCTGACCGCGCACGGAGCCGCCGTCAGGCAGATGTCGGGCGATCCGGTTCTGGGCGAGCTTCTGGTGATGAACTGGCGCTGCGCTGCGCTTTCAGAGCGGCACCGCGCCATGCTGTCCTTCGCCGACAAGCTCACCGTGACGCCGCATCTCGTCGGCGATGAGGATCGCGCGGCCTTGCGCACCGCCGGCTTCGGCGAGCGCGATATCTGGGACATTGCAGCGGTGGCGGCCTTCTACAACATGTCGAATCGCGTCGCCTCCGGAACCGACATGCGGCCGAACCGCGCGTACCATGCGATGGCCCGGTAGATTGTCAGCTGGCGACAAAAGAAAGGCCGGCCCGGGCGAGAACGCCCAAGGGCCGGCCAAGGAACCTCGACAAAGTGGCCCGGCCAGATCGCACCCTGGGGGGCTGACGTGTCCAGAGCGCAACCAGACCGGGCCGTCGAGGCAACGAGGGTCATTATCGCTGGCAACATGGTCATCGCTGGGCGTCAAACAGGCCAAAATGGGGCATCTCTGACAGTCGCGTGAAGCGGCGGCGATCCCGGCCACGCCGGCAGGCGATGGCGGCTTGCCAGCCGCCGCGCGGCAGCCCATCATGTGCGCTGTCGCAATGTGGCGGAGAAGGCCTGGTGGCGGAAGCGGATATCCCCGAGACAGAGCGCGACACGACAGTCGTGCCGCTGCACCGGGCCATGCCGGAGCGCGTGTCGTTCGACCGGCATGAACTGAGGCTGATCCTCAACCTGTATGGGCGCAAGGTCGCGGAAGGCGAGTGGCGGGACTATGCCATCGATTTCCTCAGGGAGACGGCGGTGTTCTCGATCTTCCGGCGCAGTTCCGAAATGCCGCTGTACCGTGTGGTCAAGAACCCGGCCCTTGCCCGCAAGCAAGGCGCCTACAGCGTCACCACGACGGGAGGCCTGATCCTGAAGCGTGGACAGGACCTCGCACGGGTGCTGCAGGCGCTGGACAAGCCGGTGAAGCTGGTGCGCTGAGGTTCAGGTAAAAGGCGACGGCGTGCTGTCGCCAGCGCCCAGCGTCTTCTGCATCAGGACCTGGTCCAGCCATCGGCCATGCTTGAAGCCGACGGACTTGGCAATGCCGATGACAGTGAAGCCAAATCGCTCATGCAGCTTCAGCGATGCAGCCGAGCCGCCGTAGCCATCACCCACGATAGTAACCATCTGGCGGTAGCCAAGTCCTTCGCAGTGCTGGATCAGCGCGCCGAGCAAGGCCTTGCCGACGCCCTGGCCTTGGGCATCCGGGTGGATGTAGATCGAGTCTTCCACTGTCGCCTTGTAGGCTGCACGCGGCCTGTAGGCTGACGCATAACAATAGCCGAGGACGTTGCCGCCGCGCTCTGCCACCAGATACGGGAAACCGGCATCAACGATGGCAAGGCGGCGCCTGGCCATCTCTTCCTCGTTCGGGGGCTCCAACTCCCACGAAGCGGTGCCATGGATCACGGCATGCGCGTAGGTGCGGGTGATGGCAGGGCTGTCGCTGTCATGTGAGGCGCGGATAATCAGATCAGTCATGTCAGCTTCAAGCAGGAGGCTGGAGCGGTTGTGCAATTCAGATGCCAGCGCATGCCGAAACGCCATCTCCGGCCAAAACAAAGCCCCGGCGCTTGCGCACCGGGGCCTGTCCCTTCAGCCGGGGCCGAGGGGGACTATTCGCGCTGGCCGAACAGGTTCAGCAGCATCTGGAACATGTTGATGAAGTTCAGATAAAGCGAGAGCGCGCCGTTGATCGACAGCTTGGCGAGCTCCTCGGCCGTGCCCTCACCGTAGAGGTACATTTCCTTCAGGCGCTGGGTGTCCCAGGCGGTGAGGCCTGCAAAGACCAGCACGCCGATCGCCGAGATGGCGAAGGTAAGCGCGCTCGACTGCATGAACAGGTTGACGATCGAGGCGATCATCAGGCCGATCAGACCCATGATCAGGAACGAGCCGAGACCCGACAGCGACTTCTTCGTGGTGTAGCCGAACAGGCTCAGGCCACCAAAGGCAGCAGCCGTCACGAAGAACATCTGTACGATCGACCCCTTGGTAAACACCACCAGGATGGTCGACAGCGACAGGCCCATCACCGCCGCGAAGGCATAGAACATGGCGCGGGCGCTGTTGGCCGACATCTTTTCGGCACGGAAGGAGAACAGCAGGATGAAGGCCAGCGGCGCCAGCATGATCACCCACTTCAGCGGGCTGACATAGAGCATCTGCCCGAGCGGGGTGAGAACGGTGCGGCAGAATCATGTGATTGTACACGCCGAGCATGAAGGACCGGAGGCCCTGATCGACCTCGGCTGCGCTGCGCTGCTGGGCATAAGGCGTGCCCCAGGCCGAAGCGTTAGGATCGAAATTGCTCATGGAGAAGCTCCACTCCCTTGGGAAGACCAATGGACCACGATAACCGCCGGGACTGTCCAGGCCCCGTCGGCGCCGGCATCCGGCGTCGGTGAGGAATATGGGGAAAAGCCACGAATTTTACAAGAGGCTGTCTGAACCTGGCTTGCAAAGCGTAAACTCAGCTGGCTCTGCCGGAGACAAAATACCCACAAAAGTTCTGTGAATTACGTAGTGCGGGCACATCTTCATCTATAGCGAGCGCAGATAGCTGGCGGGTTTCTTTCCAAGAATATGGAGCGTGCCGACAAGACCAAAAACAACTGCAACAGTCACGGTAGCACATGACAAAAGTATTGCAGAAGACGGCGTGAACGCGAAGGTAATGTTCATCGCGCGCGTCGTCACCGCCCATCCGGCGGCTGTTCCGGCGAGCAGGCCGAACAGTGCGGCGATCAGACCCGTTAGGGCGTATTCAAGGGCGTAGGCGCGCAGGATGCGACCGCGCGTCGCGCCGAGCGTCTTCAGGATCATGGCGTCGTAGAGCCGCGCGCGCTGGCCTGCCGCCAGGGCTCCGGCCAGCACAAGCAGGCTTGCAGCGACGGCGATACCGCTTGCGGCCCTGATGGCGAGGGTGAGCTTGCCGACAAGCTCGTTGGCGGCCTCGATCGCGTCCCTGACCCGCACGGCGGTCACGGACGGGAAGGTCTGGGCAAGGGCGCGAAGCAGCGCCGCGTCCTGTGCAGTGGTGAGGGCCGCGTCCTGCGCCCGCACCGCGGCCGATGGGGTCAGCGTGGCGAGATGGGTGTGGGGCGCGCCCGCGAAGGTGTTCGGCGAGAACAGCATGACGAAGTTGATGCCAAGATTGCGCCATTCGACCTTGCGCGTGTTGGCGAGGCGCGCCGATATGTTGCGGCCCAGGACGTTGACGGTGACACGGTCGCCGACGACAAGGCCCAACCCCGCGGCAAGGTCATCGTCGAAGGAGACGAGCGGCTCGCCGCGATAGTCCTTCGCCCACCATTCACCACTGATGAGCCGGGAATCCTGCGGCAGTGCGTCGGCATAGGTGATGCCGCGATCACCTTCGAGAACCCAGCCGAAACGGTCGGCGACCTTGATCTGATCGACCGGCACGCCGTTGAGGGCGACCATCCGGCCGCGCATCACCGGCACGCGCGCAAGAGCCGCGCCGGGGGAGTGGCCGGAGACGAAACCGTCGAACTCGGCCGTGCGCGTACTGGGAATGTCGAGGAAGTAGAAACTCGGGGCGCGCTCGGGCAGGTTCTGCGTCAGCGCCCGCGTCAGGCTGGAGTCGATGAAGGCGAGCGCCGAGAGCAAGGCTACGCCAAGCCCGAGCGAAAGCACGAGGGCCGGCGTCATGGCGCCGGGCCGGTGCATGTTGGCGATGGCCATGCGCAGGGATGGTCGGCGGGCGCGCGGCAGCGCCGCAGCCAGTTTCATGATGCCGGTGCTGACCATGCGCAGCATCACGAAGGCCGCCGCAATGACGCTGATATAGATCGCGGCGATGCGCGCATCATAGGCGAACAGGATGGTGATTCCGATCATCACCGCCAGCGCCAAGGCGAAAGCCACCAGATAGAGGCGCCGCGGACGGCGGTTGTCCGCTGCCACCGCATCGCGGAACAGGGCCGAAACCGGCGTGTCATGGGCCTGGCCCAGTGGCAGGATCGCGAAGACCAGCGCCGTGATCAGGCCATACAGCGCGGCAACACCAAGCTGGGTCCAGGCGATCGTCGGCGTGATGGGCAAGGGCAGGCTGTCGCCCAGCGTGCCGGCCAGCACATAGGGCAGGCCAGCTCCGGCCACGAGGCCGATGGCGATGCCCAGGATGGCCACGAGCATGACTTCGGCGAGGTGGATCGCGACGACCTGCGAGCCGGGTGCGCCCAGGGCCTTCAGGGTGGCGAAGTCCATGCGCTTCATGTCGACGAAGCGGCGCACGGCATTGGCGACGCCGACGCCGCCAACCAGCAGCGCCGTCAGGCCGACCAGCGTCAGGAACTGGCTGAACCGGTCGATGTTGCGGGCAAAGCGGGGGTCCGCATTGGCACGGGTCCGGATTTCCCAGCCTGCCTCGGGCAGCGCCTTCTTCACGTCAGCCTCAAGAGAGGCGAGCGCCGCGCCATCCGTGGCGCCGCCCGTTGCGGACAGATCGAGGCGATAGATCCAGCGGATCATGCTGCCGGGCTGGACAAGGCCCGAGGCGCGAAGGCCCGCTTCGGAGGTCAGGAAGCGTGGGCCAAGGCCGATGCCCGCCGCGACCTTGTCGGGTTCGGACTGCACAGTGCCGCTGATCCGGAACCGGGCCGATCCCACATCGACCACGTCTCCAACCCGAAGATCGAGGCGCGCCAGGATCAGCGGATCGGCAAGGGCGCCAAACGCCCCGTCCCGTTCGGCCAGGAGGCTAGCCAGCGGTGCGGCAGGCTCGCTGACGAGTTCGCCGACGACCGGATAGGCCCCGTCAACCGCCTTGATCTCCACCAGCGCCGCGCCCTTGGGGCCGGCATTGACCATGGCCCGCATGGTCGCCATGGCGGACAGGGCGCCCTTGCCGGCAAGATAGGCGCGCTCGCCGGCTGTCGCCTCGCGCTGGACCAGGGCGAAGGCGGCGTCGCCGCCCAGAATGCGCCGGCCTTCGCGGCTGAGGCCTTCCTCGACGCTGCGGGCCGTGGAGGTGACAGCCGCGATCGCGGCCACGCCGAGGGCAAGGCAGGCAATGAAGACGCCAAAGCCCCTCAGGCCGCCGCGCAGGTCGCGCAGCGCCAATCTCAGCGCGAAGGCCGCCGATGACAGGGGTCCGGCGCGTCCGGCCATCCCGGGCAGGGTTCCATGCATCGGGTCAGACCACAGCCAGCGGTGTTGTTTCGGGAGCCACGATCACGCCGGAGCGCAGGCGGATGGTCCGGTCGCATTTCGCGGCCAGCCCCGCATCATGGGTGACCAGCACGAGTGTTGCGCCCCTCTCGCGCTTCAACGCGAAGAGCAGGTCAACGATGGACGCGCCGTTGGTCTCGTCGAGGTTCCCGGTCGGCTCGTCAGCGACGATGATGGCGGGGTCGGACGCCACGGCACGCGCGATCGCGACGCGCTGCTGCTCGCCGCCCGACAGTTGCGCGGGATAGTGGTGCAGCCTGTCGCCGAGGCCGACGGCGCGCAATTCGGCTTCGGCGCGGGCGAAGGCGTCGTTGCGGCCGGCCAGTTCGAGCGGCAGGGCGACGTTCTCGCGCGCCGTCATCGTCGGCACGAGATGAAAGGACTGGAAAACGATTCCGATGCGCTTGCCGCGGAAGACTGCCAGTGCGTCCTCGCCCATGGCGGCCAGATCGACGCCCTCGATCAGGACCGAACCGCTGTCGGCCCGCTCGAGCCCGGCCATGACCATCAGCAGGCTGGACTTGCCGGACCCGGATGGCCCGACAAGGCCAACGGCCTCGCCCGGTTCAATTGCGAGTGATATGCCCTTCAGGATGTGGACGCGTGCGGCATCCTTGCCCAGACTGAGCTCCACATTCTTCAATTCAATCAGGGCGGACATGGCGTTGATGACGATCTTTGAGGGCGCGGAGACAACAAACCGCTTCGCGCCGGTGTTTCAGCGCTTTTGGCAGGTCATGCTTCGTTACGCAGGTTTCAAGGTATCGGATGGTCTTTTCCGCCTGTTGTCCGGGATTGTCATGTCCGCAGCCATCCTGTCTGTGGTGTCCCCCGACCCCGCTGCGGCCTCGGACCGGCCTCTCAGGATCACCGCTTTCGGCGACAGCCTGACGGCAGGCTACGGATTGCCGGCGGCGGCGGCCTTTCCTGTCCAGCTGCAGCGCGCACTTGCGGCAAAGGGGCGCAAGGTGATCATCGAGAATGCCGGCGTCTCGGGCGACACCACCCAGGCCGGGCTTGACCGCCTCGACTGGTCGATCGCGGACGGCGTCGACGGGGTGATCGTCGAGTTGGGCGCGAACGACGCCTTGCGCGGGCTTGATCCGGACCAGACCCGAGCCGCGCTGGAAGGGATCATCCTACGCCTGAAGGAGCGAAAGATGTCCGTCATGCTCGCCGGCATGCGCGCGCCACCCAACCTGGGGCAGCAATACACGTCACGTTTCGACCGGATTTTCGCCGATCTGGCCGAGAAGCACGGTCTGGTGCTCTATCCCTTCTTTCTCGACGGCGTCGCCGCCGACCGGGCCCTCAACCAGCCCGACGGCATCCATCCCACGGCCGAGGGGGTCGGGGTAATCGTCGGACGCATCCTGCCAACCGTGGAGAAGTTTCTTGACAGCATCCGGCCTGCCGGCTGATCAGCCAGCAGACCGTCCCGTCCTTCTCCCGGAGTTTCCCCATGCAGTACCGTTCGCTTGGCCGCAGTGATCTCAAGGTGTCGGAGATCTGCCTCGGCACCATGACCTGGGGCCAGCAGAACACCGAGGCGGAAGGTCATCAGCAGATGGACTACGCGCTGGACCAGGGCATCAATTTCTTCGACACGGCCGAGCTGTACTCGATCCCGCCGAAAGCGGAGACGCAAGGCTCGACCGAGCGCATCATCGGTTCGTGGTTCAAGGCCCGCAAGAACCGCGACAAGGTGATTCTCGCCACCAAGACGATCGGTCGTTCGGCAATGACCTGGTTCCGCGACCCGCCGCAGGAGGGCCGTCTTGACAAGGCCCAGATGACCTACGCGCTCGAAAACTCGCTAAAGCGGCTGCAAACCGACTATGTCGACCTGTATCAGCTGCACTGGCCGGAGCGCCCGATGCCGTGGGGCTCGAACCCGACACGGTTCAGCACATCCGGCACCGCGCCGCTGCCCGACGAGAACAGCATCGAAAGCCAGCTCGAAGTGCTGGATGGCTTTGTGAAGGCCGGCAAGGTCCGCCATATCGGGCTGTCGAACGAAAGCGCCTGGGGAACAATGCGCTTCCTGTTCGCGTCCGAGGCGAGGGGGCTGCCGCGCGTCCAGACGGTGCAGAATGCCTACAACCTGCTCAACCGCACCTATGAGACGGCCATGGCGGAGATCCACCTGCGTGAACAGGTCGGGCTTCTGGCCTATTCGCCCCTGGCGCAAGGCTTCCTGACGGGGAAATACCTCAACGGCGCCCGCCCGGCCGGTGCGCGCACCACCCTGTTCGATCGCGCCCAGCGCTACCAGACGCCCGGTTCGGAGCAGGCCGTCGCCGATTATGTGGCCATTGCGCGCAAGCACGGGCTTGATCCGGCCGCGATGGCGATCGCCTTTGTCACCAGCCGCGCCTTCACGACCGCAAACATCATTGGCGCGACCTCGATGGAACAGCTCAAGGTCTGCGTAGAGGGTTCGCTCGCCTGCCGGTTCACGCCCGAACTCGAGGCCGAGCTCGACGCCGTCCACCAGTTTCGCGGAAATCCCTGCCCCTGAGTATGGCGCACAAGAGTGGATACCATCTCACTGCGGCATGATCCAAGCACGGCGGCAGCCGAATTGACAGCACGGGGCCGGTTGTCCAGCTTCATCCGGCGGCGGTGAACCCGCCGCAACGGCAACTGTCTCGCAATTGTCGCAGGTTTCGGGAAAGCTCGCGAATCATGCCTCGTCTGTTCACCGGTCTCGAAGTCCCGCCTGATATCGCGCTTCTTCTGTCCCTTCACCGCGGCGGCCTATCGGGTGCGCGCTGGATCGAGCCATCCGACTACCACATCACCCTGCGCTTCCTCGGCGATTTGGACGGATCGACCGCCCGCGACGCCTTCGATGTCCTGGCGGACATCCAGCGCGGGCCGGTCACCGTCACGCTTGATGAAATCGCCAGCTTCGGTGGTGACAAGCCCCATTCGATTTTCGCGCGCGTGGCGCCCAGCGCGGCTCTCGTCGAACTGCAGGGCGAACATGAGCGGCTGATGCGGCGTATCGGCCTACCGCCGGAAACGCGGAAATTCGTACCCCATGTTACGCTTGGTCGTCTCAAGGGCGCGCCGCCCCTCGCGGTAGCCGATTATCTTTCGACGCGGGCGCTGCTGCGTCCGTTACAGTTCACGGCAAGCCGGTTTGTCCTGTACTCTTCCCGCGCCTCGACGGGCGGAGGTCCCCATATCGTGGAAGCGGCCTATCCGCTTGCCGGACGCCTCAGGCGGGCCATCTGAGATCTGACAGGGTCCGAAACGGGAGAACGCCATGGCCAGCAAACTCGATCCGGTAACGCGCAGCCAGGCGCTCGCGTCGCTCAGCGGCTGGGCCGAGGTGCAGGGCCGCGACGCCATCACCAAACGCTTTGTCTTCGCCGACTTCAACGCGGCTTTCGGCTGGATGGCGCGCGTGGCGCTGATCGCCGAGAAAATGGACCATCACCCCGAATGGTTCAATGTCTACCGCACCGTGGATGTCACGCTCTCGACCCATGATGCGGGTGGTGTCAGCGCGCTCGACATCACGTTGGCCAGGGCCATGGACGCGATCGCCTGAGGCTCAGCCCGGCCAGCCGCAGGTTGTGAGTTGCTCGCGCATGTGGGCGGGCGCAGGGGCCTCGACGTGAACCGGGGGCTTGTTGGGATAGAGCGGAACGGTGATCGCGCGGGCATGCAGATGCAGCCCCGGCCCGCCGAAGCGCGGACCGTTGCCATAGACGGGATCGCCGAGAATCGGCCAGCCGGAGGCTTGGCAGTGGACGCGGAGCTGGTGGGTGCGTCCGGTCAGCGGCTCAAGCTCAAGCCAGCTCAGCAAGCGGTCAGCCGAGCGGCCAATGACCCTCCAGCGCGTCGCGGATGGCAGGCCATTCTCATCCACCTTCATCCACCAGCCGCGGGCAGGATCGAGCTTGCCGAGCGGCAGGTCGATGCGTCCGGCGTCTTCTGCCGGCGCCCCTTCGACGATCGCCCAATAGGTCTTCGCGATAGCCCCGGCCTTGAACAGGTCGCCGAGCCGGGTCAGGGCCTGACGGTGGCGCCCGAGGACCAGACAGCCCGAGGTATCGCGGTCCAGCCGGTGGGCCAGTTCCGGCGGTCTGGGCAGGCCGAAGCGCAGCGCGGGAAAGTAGCGGTCGAGCGGCACGTCGGCATAGCCGCCCGTCTTTCTTGCGGCGTTGAGCTTGCTTTGCGCGCTCTCCGGGCCCTTGTGAACCGGCATTCCCGCCGGCTTGTCGATCACCAGCATCATCGCGTCGCGGTAAAGCACGCGCGCCAGCATGTTCGCCTCTGTCGGCGGCGTCGCGGGCTGTTGCGCGATGGTGTCTTTCGGTGTCATGCGGAACCGGGTAACGACAGTGAAGGCCTGCCGCAAGGCTGGCAGCGTCAGGATGCAGTGCGCCGATGAGCGATGAGACCAAGAAGCCAGGCTTTCTGGCCCGTCTGTTCGGGCGCGGGGACAAGCCCCCGCCAAACCCGCAGCCGGAACCGGACGTCGCCCTGCCATTGCTTCAGGAGCCGTCAGGCGGCGCTGCGCCGTCCGCTCCTGACCTTCAGCCGCCCCGGAGCGAGAGCCCGCCACCGCCTGCGGCAGTGTCCGAGGCGCGCGAGGTGGCAGCAGCTCCCGCCCAGCCGAAGAAGAGCTGGTGGACCCGCCTCAGCGAGGGGTTGTCCCGCACGTCGTCCCAGCTGACGAGCGGAATCACTGACCTTTTCACCAAGCGCAAGCTCGATGCGGCGACCCTCGATGATCTGGAAGATATCCTGATCCAGGCCGACCTCGGCGTCGACACGGCGGCGCGTGTCGCCAAAGTGGTCGGATCAAGCCGCTACGAAAAGGGCATCAGCGGCGACGAGGTCAGGGCGATCCTGGCGCGGGAAGTCCAGGATATCCTCGCGCCGGTGGCGAAGCCGCTGGTCGTGGACAGCGCCCAACGACCTTTCGTGCTCCTGATGGTGGGCGTCAACGGTTCGGGCAAGACGACCACCATCGGCAAGCTGGCCGCGAAATTCCGGTCCGAGGGCCGTTCGGTGATGCTGGCGGCGGGGGACACGTTCCGCGCCGCGGCGATCGAACAGCTCAAGGTCTGGGGTGAGCGGACCGGCGCGGAGGTGGTTGCGCGCGAACAGGGTGCCGACGCGGCCGGGCTCGCCTTCGATGCGCTGACGCAAGCGCGGGCGGCCGGAACCGACGTGCTCCTCGTCGATACGGCGGGTCGGCTGCAGAACAAGACCGAACTGATGGCGGAGCTTGCTAAGGTCGTCCGCGTCCTGCGCAAGGTCGATGCCTCGGCGCCGCATGCGGTGCTGCTCGTGCTGGACGCGACGGTCGGCCAGAATGCACTGGCGCAGGTCGAGGTCTTCCGCGACGTGGCCGGGGTGACGGGGCTGGTAATGACCAAGCTCGACGGCACGGCGCGCGGCGGCATCCTGGTGTCGCTCGCATCGAAATTCGGCCTGCCGGTGCATTTCATCGGGATCGGCGAGGCTGTCGACGATCTCGAGCCCTTCGATGCGGGTGATTTTGCGCGGGCGGTGGCAGGACTGGAGAGAGGACCATGACGGACAAGGCCCGACCTGCACCGGACCAGCAGGTCAACCCGTTGCTCAAGCTTGGCCTTGAATTCGGGCCGCTGGCCATCTTCTTCTTCGCCAACTCCTATGGCGACCGCTGGTTCGGCGTCAGCAGCGAGCAGCGCATCTTCGTGGCCACCGGGATCTTCATGGCGGCGTCACTCGCCGCGTTGGTGCTGTCGAAGGTCCTGCTCAACCATCTGCCACGCATGGCGCTGATCAATGCGGTGGTGGTGACTGTGTTCGGCGGGTTGACCCTGGCCCTGCACGACGAGCTGTTCATCAAGCTCAAGCCGACCATCGTCAATACCCTGTTCGGCTGCGTCCTGCTGGGCGGTCTGGCGCTGGGCCGTCCGCTGCTGCCCTATGTGCTCGACAGCGTCATGAGCCTGACCGACGAGGGCTGGCGCAAGCTGACCTTCCGCTGGGGGCTGTTCTTCTTTGTGCTCGCCACCGTCAACGAGGTTGTCTGGCGCAATTTCTCGACCGACTTCTGGGTCGGCTTCAAGGTTTGGGGCATCATGCCGCTGACGGTCGCCTTCGCGCTCAGCCAGACGCCGCTGATCCTGAAACACGAGGTCAAGGACGAGGACCGCCAGCCGGGCTGAGCACCGGTCCCCGCGATGCTTGCCATCGCAAAGCAAGCCGGTGCATGCTGACACGATCAACAAGGAACCGCGCAGATGAAGTCCATCCCGCCACTGTCATCCCGACTGAGCCGTCGGCGGTTCCTGGCCGCTTCGTCGGCGCTCGCGCTGTCCGGTCCCGCCTTCGCGCAGAATACGGCCGTCTCGGGCCAGGTCACGCTGATGGCCTATGCCGGCATTTTCCAGGACAACTACATCCGTACCGTGGTCGAGCCGTTCCAGCGCGCCTTTCCGCATGTGAAGGTGAACTACACCGCTGGTGGCACCTCCGCCCAGATGCTCGGCACGATCCGGGCGCAGAAGGCCGATCCGCAGGTCGATGTCGTGATCTTTGACGTCTCGACCTCGGGCATCGGTAATGCCGAGGGGTTGTTCTCGCGCATCACGCCGGAGGAAGCGCCGTCGCTCGCCGAACTCTACCCCGAGGCGCGGGCCGTGGGCGGCCCCTTTGGGCCGGCCGTGACCTATGATCACCTTGTGCTGGTGTTTGACCGGCAGAACCTCAATCCGCCACTGACAAAGCTCGCCGATCTGTGGCGGCCGGACCTTCGCGGCCTCCTGGCCATTTCGGCGCCGCCGAACATCCAGGGCCTCGCCATGACGGCGATGATCACGAAGATGGCCGGCGGCGACCATGTGCGCAGCATCGATCCGGGCATCAGCAAGCTGCGCGAGCTGGCGCCATCGATCCAGACCTATGATCCGAACCCCGATGGCTATACCCTGATCCTCAACGGTGTCGTGCGGGTCGCGACCGGATGGAATGCGCGGGCCCAGCTTTACTCCGACGAGACAAACGGGCGGCTCGGGGTCGTGCTGCCGCCGGAAGGGTCGGTGTTTCAGATCAACACCATCAACATCCCGGAAGGCGCCAAAAACCGGGCCGCCGCCGTGGCCTTCGTGAATTATGCGCTCTCCCGCG